>NZ_RBHX01000001.1:306355-612710 GCF_003626735.1 Microbacterium sp. CGR2
CGTTGTGGTTCAGGCCGATCTCGGCGATCACATAGGCGGGACGGCCGCCCCCGATCACTCGCGAGCCGATGCTGACAGTCATGATTCCTCCGGTCGTCGAACGTGGGGCAGAAATGCCTTCCCTCCTGACTACGGGCCGATGGTGAACACCGCGCAACAGGAGGGTTACCGGAGTCGGTCAGCTCGACAACACCCGTTCGATGAGCTCCCGCACGGCACCCTCTCCGCCGCGTCGACGCAGCACCACCCGCGCCTCCTCGAGCACGAGTGGATGCGCGTTCGCGACGGCGATCGGCCAGCCGACGATCCGCAGAGCCGGGAGGTCGTTGACGTCGTTGCCGAGGTAGGCGACGTCGCCGAGATCGAGATCATGCTCGCGGGCCCATGCGCGAAGCGCCGCCTCCTTGTCGTCGATGCCGTGGAGGACGGGAACGCGCAGCTTGTCCGCCCGCGCCCGGACGACCGAGTTGACCTCGGTCGAGAGGATGAGCATCGGCACCCCGGCTCGGCGGAGCAGTGCCACTCCCATGCCGTCTTCACGGCTGACCCGTACCCGTTCGCCGCCGTCGGCATCGATGATCGCCGTGTCGTCGGTGTGCACACCGTCGAAGTCGGTCACCACCGCCCGCACCGGGATCGCCTGCGGCGCTTCATGGAGGGCAGCCAGAGAGCGTGCGATCCGGAGCTGCTGCTCGTCGTCGATCTCGATCGCTGTCCACTCCGGCACCTCCACGATGCGGGTCCGGCCGAAGAAGCGGTGCCGACTTTCGCGGAAGCCCTCAGCCCGGAAGACGTAGAAAGCGCCCGTCTCGAGGTGGTGCGGCTCGCGATCCTGACGTCGAGGCCGATGCGCGGCGTCGTGGTTGATGGCGAGCGCCCCTCCGTCGTCGCCGTGCCGCCAGAGGAAGCCGTACGTCTCGAAGGCCGCGAACGCACTGTCGGCACGGTCGGCTCGCACCTCTTCGACAGCCTGCCCGAGAGCGTCACTGGGGATGAACGGCGACGTCGCCTGCAGGAACGCCACCACCTCGAACCGCTCGCCCTGCTGCTCGAGCTGGTCCAGCGCATGCAGGATCGCGCTCTCCGAGGTGGCGGTGTCGCCGGAGATCTCGGCGGGGCGACGGATCACCCGTGCGCCGGCCGCGGTGCTCACCGCCGCGATCTCATCGTCGTCGGTCGACACCACGACCAGGTTGATTCCCGCCGCGGCGGATGCTGCGCGCACGGCGCGCTCGACCAGCGGCACCCCACCCACTCGCTGCAGGTTCTTCCGGGGAACCTGCTTCGATCCGCCGCGCGCCGGAATGATCGCCACCGTCTTCATCTCGATCGTCATCGTCATCTCCCTCTGATCGCCCGCCACGCCCGCCCGGCTCGGCGTCGCGCTCCGATGGCGGTCAGACGCCACTCCTCCATCCTTCCCACCCCTCCCGCGGGGCGCAGCATCCGTTCCCAGATCTTCTCCCTCGGAGCGTCGGGAAGCCGCAGCTCGGACAGTCGCCGAGGGCTGAAGTAGCGGTCGCGCTCGGCGGGATCCAGTGCAGCGAGCAACTGCTCCGCCCGCGACCTGAGGTGACCGGCGATCTCCGGCTGCATCGCGTAGCCGACGGCATCGATCAGCAGCTGGAGTCGATCCGGCTCGGTGTACGGTGACCGCTCCCGGGTGATCGCATCGACGATCGTGGCGGGGATGCGATTGCTGTTCTCGAAGGGGGTGAGCATCCGCAGTACCGTCTCGGTGCCGGCTGCGCCGATCGCTCGACCGAACAGGGTGTGCACCGTGGGGAGCGCGGTGGAGAACCCCGCGACCACCGCCACCGCGTCGAGCCGCTCCGCCAGCAGCTCTGCCGCGAGCGGACCGCGATACTCGACGAACTCGATGCCGTGTGTCGTCGCCCGTTCACGGATCGCGTCGGTGAGCAGGGGCGGGGCGGCCGGATGCGGTTTGAACACGATCCGCTCCGGAGACCATCGAGCCGCTCGGTCGATCATGTCGCCCTGCAGAGCGATCTCCTCGGCGGGACTCATCAGGCCGAGGGCCGACAGATATTGTCCGAGCACGAGGACCGTCGAGCGCTCCGCGTCTGCTTCCGGTGTCGGCTCGCCGGCATCGGTCTCCCGCAGGCTCGCGGCGAACCGCTCCGGAGGCACCGGGACGAGTTCGGCCGTGGGCGACCCGACCAGCGGACGCACGCCGGGGACGACGTCGGCATGCACGACTCGTTCGATGCGTGCGGCCACGGTGTGCGGCATCCGCACCCGCATCGGCGAGTACGTCATCAGCCCGTCGCCGATGATCGCGATGCGCGCCTGCGGGAACAGCGACATCAGAGTGCGTGCGGGGGCGACCTGCGGACTCTGTACGAACAGTTCCAGATCGTGCGGGTCCAGATCCCAGGCACGGATGAAGAGGCGCTCGAGGACCAGGAGGTCGGCCTCGGCCGGCTCCCACGAACTCGGATGCAGGGGCCCGACGACGTCGTCGAGGTTCTCGATGCGGTCGAACCGTGCCCGGAGAGAGTGCAGGGCCGGATCTGCGGCGATCCCGACCGTGGTCTCCGGAACCCGCGACGACGTGAACGGTACGAGGATGCGCTCGCCGACACCGCCCGACGGGCCGCTGTCGCCGAGGAGCCCGGCGTCGATCGCGGCTGCGGCCGTGGCGAGTCCGTAGGCGCTGTGCAGCGCGAAGAGCTGGGTCATGCCGTACGCCCCGCCTGCCGGAGGGTCCGTGCGAGCACCCGGCGGCGCGGCCCGTCGAAACGACCGAGCACGGCGGCCACCTCCGCATCCGGGAGCGTGCCGAGCATCTCACGGATGCCGGTCCGCATCTGCGCACGCAATGCCGGCCGCATCCGTCGCGAACGCACGAGGTGGTGGGAACTCAGTGCGAGTGCCGTCCACACGGCCTTGGCGCGGAACCGCTCCGCCTCCGGGTCGGCCTCGACGATCTCGAGGACCTGATTCATGGCCTTCGCGAAATCGAGTTGACGACGATCGTGCGCCTGCGTCAGCGAGTTCGCCACACCACGCCGGTAGAGCAGCGCGGGTGCGTCGACCACCGCGAACGAGTCCGCCTGAAGATGCAGGCGCCAGATCCACGGGCGATCCTCCGCCGTGAAGAGACCGGGCGGGAACTCCGCCAGCCCGCGGTCGATGATCCGGCGATGGAAGATCCCGGCCCACGCGTATGGGTAGTCCACCATCGTCGACTCGTTCTCGGGCAGGATCGCCTCCCGCGGCGAGACGCTCCGCTCACGCCAGGGGTGCGGTGCGCGCACGAGGGCGCGCCGCCCTCCGGTGACGGTGACATGGTCGGTCCGCAGGAAGTCGCACCCCAGTTGGGCGAGGCGCCCGGCCAGCACCTCCAGCCGCTTCGGCTGCATCCAGTCGTCGCCGTCGAGGAAGCAGAAGGCCTCGCCCTCGACATGCGCGAGGCCCTGGTTGCGGGCACTGGCGAGACCGCGCGGCGTCGGATTGCGCACGACCTCCGCGTGCTCGAACCGCTCGGCGTAGCGCCGCATGAGCAGACCGGTGTCATCGCGCGAGCCGTCGTCGATCGCGACGAGCTTGAGCGCCCCGGGATCGTCGAACTGACGGGTGAGGGTCTCGAGCGTCGTCGCGATGTACTCGCCGGCATCCTTGGCGGGCAGGATGACGGTGACCAGGGGTGTGCGCACGGATCTCCCGGGGGTGGACGGTGTGGGCATCGTGCCATTCGTTCGTTGCCGGACGGGGACGCGGAGGTGAACGCAGGGTGTCGTGGGTCCACCCGTCCACCGGACGTCCTCGGTTCGCGTCGACGCGTCCGATCCGCGACCATGGACACCATGCTGTGGCCCTTCGGAACGACCTGGCGCCCGGTGCGGCAGAAGCGGCGCGACACCGTGGATCTGCGCTGGCTGAGCGCGCGCTCCTGGACTCAGCGGTGGTACCCGCAGGGCGTCGACCTCGGCCTCTGGCACGGCCGGCGCACTCTCGCCGTGAGCTGGTTCCGACAGGACCGGTCGCGGAAGCACCTGGCCTCGAGGATCGCGTTCGTCGATCTGGAGCGCTCACGCCACCTGGACGTCTTCCTCGCGGTCGAGGATGGCGACGGCGAACTCCTGCCCGCGCCGATCCACGCCGGCGGCCTCGCCTGGTTCGACGACCGATTGTTCGTCGCGGCGACCGGGCAGGGCATCTGGGAGTTCGACCTCTCCGACATCCGGCGTGTGCGCGGCCAGGTCGCCCGGCGTCTCGCTGGTGCTCGCACCCGCGGCTGGCGCGCGACGGCGCTGGTCGTCGTGCGCACGCGCGTGCATCCGGTGGCTCTGCGCTGCTCGTACCTCGGGCGCGTCTTCGACGACCGCGGCGAACCACTGCGCCGGGTCCTCATCGGCGAGTACCGTACCGACGAGAAAGGCCGGATCGGCGAGTTCTCGATTCCGGACGGAGAGGACTCCGGGTTCGTCGAACAGGACCGCTTCTCCCCCGGCATCCCCTCGATGCAGGGCGCCGTCCGCTCGGGTGACCGGTACTTCGTGTCGCAGTCGGATCGGATGCAGCCGGGAATCCTGTGGAGCGGAAGCCGCGGGGCGCTCGAGCGCGATTCGTTCCGCCTCCCCGTCGGATGCGAGGACCTCGCGCTCGACATCGACGCAGGGCTGCTCTGGTCGCTCGGCGAGCATCCGTGGCGTCGCGTGGTGCGCGGCATCCCCCTCGCCCGCCTCGGTGTCGACGCGAACGTAGACTGAGGGAGTGAAGAAGCCCGCACCTCTCCTCGTCTACACCGTGCTGCGACTGCTGGCGTTCCTCGTCCCGCTCGCGATCCTGTGGTTCTTCTTCCCGATCTTCCGCGAGTTCTGGTGGTTGGCAGCGGTCTTCGCCGCGCTCATCGGCATGAGCATCTCGCTGCTCTTCCTGCGCACTCCGCTGTCTGACGCCTCGTCACGCCTGCACGAGCGGCGAGCGACGCGAACGTCGGGCCGCCAGGCAGATGCGGATGCCGAGGACGACGCGATCGACCGCGACGGCGACGAGCCTTCAGCGAAGGACTGACGCGGACTCGTGCACTGCGTTCAGGCGGCGAACGCCCAGAAGAGCGCGCCGGCGTAGAGAAGCGACGTCAGCGAGGTCAACGCCAGAGCGACGACGAGCTCGCGCGGCTGACGGTAGGTCCAGACGATCAGGATGGCGGGCAGTCCCGCGAGCAGCGCCAGGAGCGCGAGCCACGCGATCGGGAACAGCAGCGCGAGGAACGCGGCGATGCCGAAGGGCACCAGCACGAAGAGCGTGAACAGCACCTGGGTCGCGCGGCGACCGATCAGCACCGTCAGCGTGCGCTTGCCGACCTCGCGATCCTGGTCGATGTCGCGAAGGTTGTTGGCCAGCAGCACCGCACAGGCGAACAGTCCCGCCGCGATCGCTCCGAGCCACGCCTGCTGCGGCAGCTCGAAAACCTGCACCCAGGTGGTGCCGAGCGTGGCCACGAGCCCGAAGAAGACGAAGACGAAGACCTCGCCGAGACCGTAATAGCCGTAGGGGCGCTTGCCACCGGTGTAGAACCACGCGGCGACGAGACACGCGGCGCCGACACCCAGCATCCACCATTGCCCCGTGCGCACCACGATCGCGATGCCGACGGCCGCGGCGAGCGCGAAGAAGACCAGTCCGATGATCAGGACCGTCCTCGGGTTCACCCTGCCGGATGCCGTGAGACGCGCGGGTCCCACTCGATGGGCGTCCGTGCCCCGGATGCCGTCGCTGTAGTCGTTGGTGAAGTTGACGCCGATCTGGAGCAGGACGGCGACGGCGAGGCACGCGAGCGCGATCACCCAGTGGAACTCGGGCCCCGTGCTGCGCGCTGCGCCGGTGCCGATGACGACGGGTGCGACGGCGAGCGGCAGCGTGCGAAGTCGAGCGGCTCCGATCCAATCGGATGCCGTGACGGGCCCTGCTTCGACGACCGGACGCTTCGCCGGGTTGCCGCTGGTGCGCGCGGGCGCACGCTTCACGGTCGTGCTCTTCTTCTTGCGCTGAGAGGATGCTGCCACGCAGGGAATCCTACTGCGACGGGACCGCGCCCCCTGTCCGAGACCGGATCAGGCGTTGGGGTTGCTGTCCTTCCCATCGAGCCAGAGCGTGTCGGAGGCATCTCCGTGCGTGCCGTCCTTCCCGACGTGCTTGCCGCTGATCTTCGGCCCCTTGAGGATCACGTGCACCATCGCCTGGGCGTGACCGTGCCCGAGGCCGTGGTCCTGCTTCAACCAGTTCAGCACCACCGTGGATTTGGTGCTCTCGTCGAACCCCTGTTCTTGCGCCAGCGCGATGAACTGGCGCGGTGTGAGGCCGGTCTGGGTCTCGACCTTGTCGAGGTATGCCTGGAAGGACATGGTGTCTCCTGCTCTTCAGTCCTCGTCGAGGAATGTCTGGATGATCGTGGGTGAGGCGTGGATGCCGATGATCTTCAGCACACCGTCGCCGATGTTGATGAATTTGTGCGGCGTGTAGGCCGGCCCCGTGGCGGTGTCTCCGGGGCCGGCGACGAAGTCCTCCTCGCCGATCGTGATCCGAGCGGTGCCTTCGAGGACGACCCAGGTCTCGGAATAGGGGTGCCAGTGCAGTCCCGGCCCCTCGCCGGGCTGATTCTCGACGTAGAAGTACGACAGATCCGCGCCGTGTTCGGCTCCGACGAACTTGCGGCTGCGGCCCGTGCCGATGCGGATGCCGGCAGCAGCGACGATTCCCGGGAGGGGTGATGTGCTGTTCATGTCTTCAGTCTCGACAGCCACAGCACGTCCCTCTATAGTTTCGCTGTGAGTCGAAACTCCGCTCCGATCGAGGGCCGGGAGCACCCTGATCACCGCGTCGAGTTCCATCTCAGCCCCGGCGACATCCAGGCGGTGCGCTTCGGCATCTCACCCGGGCACGAGTTGGCGCACGCCGTGCGCGTGCTGCTGCGACCCGAACAGCATCCGCTGCAGTGGGGGTGGCTCCGAGCCGTGCGCGACCGGCTGCCCGAGCGCAGCTTCGGCCTCCTCGCGGCAGTGATCGGCGACGACGGATACATGCCCGATTTCCTCACCGCCGCGCCACGGTGGGACATGACTCCGGATGCCGAGCTCGACGCCCTCCGCGGCGCCCCGCTCCCCCCGATGCGCGTCGACTTCGGCAAGATGGTGCAGCGTTCGAGCGGGGCGAGACAGCAGGCGCTCGCGAGGATGCAGGACGACCCGGGTCGCGCGCGCACCCTCATCGCCGACGCCTGGTCGGAGGTGTGGGAGTCGACGCTCGCCCCGGTGTGGCCGCAGCTCGAACGGTTGCTGCGCGCCGACATCGCCGTGCGCGCCCGCACCATTGCGACCGCCGGCATCGGGAGCATGGCCGGCGGCCTGCATCCGCAGGTGACCTGGGGTGAAGGAGCGGTGCGCGTCTCGCTGCGCCGTCACAGCGAGCAGGTCGACTGCCGCGGCAGCGGACTCGTGCTGGTGCCCTCGGTGATGTCGTCCTGGGGATGCATGGTGCTGACGGAGCCTCCCGCGCAGCCGACGCTCTTCTATCCGGCGCGCGGCGTGACCGCAGGGTGGGCTCGGAACGCGACCGAGACCACCGCCGCCCTCGCCGCCCTGCTCGGACCGGCGCGCGCGGACATCCTTCTGCGCGCGGGGACGTCGCGGACGACGTCGCAGGTTGCCCGCGACACTTCGATCGCCCTGTCCACCGCGTCGCACCACCTCACGGTGCTCCGCGACGCCGGACTCATCCACAGCGAACGCGACGGCGCCAGAATGCTCCACCTGCGCACACCCCTCGGCGAGGCCATGGTGGGTGCTTCGCCCTGACGCGAGACCGACTACTGATCCGCGGGCACGGGAATGATCGGTCGATGCTCGTAATAGGTCTGCAGCACGACAGTGGTGCGGGTGCTGACATTGGCTGCGGTGCGGATGTCGCGCACCAGCTCCTCGAGGGCACGCGGAGAAGCGACCCGCACGAACAGCATGTAACTGGCGTCTCCGGCGATCGAATGGCAGGCTTCGATCGCATCGAGGTGCTCGAGAAGCTCGGGCGCGTTGTCGGGCTGAGCAGGGTCGAGGGGGGTGATCTCGATGAAGGCCGACAACGGAGTCCCCACCTTCTCGGGGTCGAGGATCGCGCGGTAGCCGGAGATCACACCGCGCGTCTCGAGGCGCCGGAGGCGAGACTGCACGGCCGAGACCGAGAGGCCGACGGCGTCCGACAGGTGCGACAGGGTCGCCCTTCCGTCGCGAGAGATCTCCGCGATGATCGCGCGGTCGACGGAATCGTCCATGGATGTAAGATTATCGTCAGTATTCCGTTATCGCCGGAAAGTTTCCGGTGTGCCTCGAGGATCGGAGGTCCCGATGTCCATCTTCACCGCCAACAGCTCCGCTGCACAGGCCATCGTCGGCGAACCCGAGGTCGTCGAGGACGCGTCGATCGCCGCGGAAAGCGCCGCCTGGGCTCAGCTCAAGGACGCCGCAATCGCGATCCGCGAACTGCAGGTGAAAGACGGCTCGATCCCCGACGGTTCGCACCACGCGACGGCGCGCGAGCTGGTGGCCGCGATCACGGGTGGCATCCGTGCCCTCGCGCCCGCCTTCCCGCACGATGCCGAGTACCTCTCAGCTTCCGTCGTCGACTTCGAGCGCTGGGCCCGCGAAGGGTTCGGCGTTCCCGACTTCCTCGATTCGCTCCTGGCCTTCCAGCCCCAGCAGCACCGTGTCGACGGCATTCGTCACCTCGTCGTGTTCCCGATGTACACGCAGAACGGATCCAGCGACCGCCTGGTCGAAGCGCTCATCGTCGAGACGATCTGGCCGGAGTTCATCTCCGCTCTCGAAGCAGGGGACTACGGCAACAAGCTCTTCGTCTCGCTGCGACTGATCGACTTCACGCCGGGCTACGACACGAACTCCGCGGTGCTCTTCCCCGAGACGGTCGCGATGCGTGAGATTCCGACGTTCACATGGGGTGCGATCTTCCAAGACCGTGAAGCGGCCCGCTACCGCCGTGTCACCCGCGCCGCCGCGGAGATCACCAAGCTCGATCTCCCGGAGCGTGCGGCCGAGATGCTCGACGACCAAGCCCTCACCGAGCGGGCGTTCGTGATGTGGGACATCATCCACGACCGCACGCACATGCGCGGCGACCTCCCGTTCGACCCGTTCATGATCAAGCAGCGGATGCCGTTCTTCCTGTACTCGCTGGAGGAACTGCGCTGCGACCTCACCGCATTCCGCGAGTCGGTGAAGATCGAACGGTCGCTCTCGGCACGCGCCGAGGCCGACGATGACCTGACGCCGTCCGAGCGGGAGATGCTCGAGCACGCCGGCCTGGTGCAGTACGCCGTGATCTTCGACCGGATCTTCCGCTTCGCGATCACGGGTTCGCGTGTGCGCAACTACGACGGACTCGGCGGGCAGCTGCTGTTCGCGTGGCTGCACCAGCGCGGAGTGCTCCACTGGACCGACACTCAACTCGCGTTCGACTGGGACGGAGTACCGGACGCGGTCGTCGCCCTGGGCGATGCGATCGACGAGTTGTACTGGCGTTCGATCGACCGGCCCAAGACCGCGCACTGGCTCGCTGCCTACGACCTGGTCCGGAGCGTCCTCACCCCGCACCCCGCGTCGAACTGGGCTCGGGGCCTGTCGGATGACATTCTCTCCGGCGCACCGAAGGGCTTCACCGACGCCGTGCTGGACGACGAGTTCCCGCTGTCGATGTTCTTCGAAGCTCTCGACAAGAAGATGAAGCCCGTGATCGCGTCGACCGTCGGCATCCGCGGTACCGACGACTGAGCCGATCTCGCCGCAACTTCTGCGGCCGATTCCACCTTTTGCGGCCACAGCCGACGGGATCGGCCGCAGAAGTTCGGACTATCCGCGAAAGTTGACCCTATGAACTTCGCTGACCGCACCATCGTCCTCGCCGGGGCCACCAGCGCATCCGGTCTCTCGGTCACCCGTGCCTTGGTCGGCGTCGGCGCGCGGGTCGTCGCCACGGGGCGCTCCGCTGAGCGTCTTGCCCCGCTGAAGGACGCCGGCGCGGCCGTCGAGGTCGCCGATGCGACCTCGCTGTCGTCGATGACGGATCTCGCCCACCGCCTCGGCGCCGTGGATGCTGTCGTCCCGCTCGTGGGCGGGTGGCGCGGGGGCGGCGGTCTCACCGGACAGTCGGACGACGACTTCGCCGCCCTTCTCCCCGCGCTCGCTGCGGTGCGCGCGACCAGCCGCGCATTCGACGACGCTCTGCGCGCGTCGGAGGCGGGGCGGTTCGCCATCGTGTCGTCGACGGCCGTAGGTCGCCCCCTCGCCGGCGGCGCGAACTACGCAGCGGTCAAAGCGGCCAGCGAAGCGTGGACGAGGGCCGTCGCGCAGGGGTATGCGAAGGCGGCGCGAGACGCGGAGGCACCGCTTCGCGCGGCATCCGTCGTCTTCCGCGTGAAGGCGCTCGACCCTGAGGTGCTCGCCCCCGCGATCATCTCCCTGTGGGACGAGGATGCCGCGCAACTCAACGACCGGATCATCGACCTCGGCTGACTCGCGGCTAGCCTCGACGGTCGGGGATCTCAGGCGGCTGCCCCCGCAACGGCGGAGGAGCGTCGAAGACCCGTTCGCCAGCCTTGATCTCTCTGGCTGTTGCGCTCCCCGACTCTGCGTCGACCGCTGCCCCCGCCGGAGCGTCGGCACCGGCGTCGTTCGCGGCGGAGTCCGGACCTCCCGTCGGCGTGGCGATCTCGTCCTGCGGGTTCTGCTCCGGCGCCGTCGCATACAGCTCGGTGAGCCGGCGGTACGAGCGGGTGAAGAAGGCCAGCGTCGCGGCCACCACCATGATGAGTCCGGCGAACAGGCAGATCAGCGCGATACCGCGTGCTTCCCCCTCACCGAGCAGCCACCCCCACTGCTGCTGCCCTTCGCGTGTGTTCATGTACGGGATGATCAGGAACTCGGCGATGGGAGCGATGAGGAACGCGGTGATGGGAGCGGCGGCGGCCTCCATAGCCGCCGCGACGCCGAAGACGCGCCCCTGCCGCTCGTACGGCACGACCTTCTGGATGACGGTCTGCTCCGCGGCTTCGACGGGCGGCACCAGTGCCATGTAGAGCCACATGCCGATCACGTACAACGGCCACCATTCGCGCAGCATGAAGACCGCGCCGAGCAGGCCCATCGCGATGACGACGAGCAACATCGTGCGCATCGGCTTGGGGCCGAGTCCGAACTTGGCGACCAGCCCGCCGCCGATGAGGAAACCCGTCGAAGCGAAGGCGAGCGCGAAGCCCCACGTCTGTGCGTCGAACAGCGTGAGCCCGTACGGGTCCATCAGCGCCATGTAGACCCCGCCGATGAGGTTGTTGAACGTGGAGAAGACGATCAGCGCGAACAGGCCGGGCGCGAGCCGGATCGCCTGCACGCTGCCTCGGAAGTCGAGCGCACTCGCGCCGTTCGGATCGGGCTTGGGCGTTCCCTCGGGAATCCGGATGAACAGGAGGTGCGCGAAGGTGAGCGCCATGGCCGCGATGGCGATCGCCAGAGTCCATCCCATGCCGAGGAAACCGATCGAGAGCCCGGAGAACACGCTGGTCACCAGGAACGCGAGGCCCTGCACGGTGCCGACGAGCCCGTTCGCGTTCACGCGCTTCTCTTCGGGGATGAGCAGAGTCACCGTCGTGGACAGCGCGATGTTGCGCAGCTGCTCGATCACCCCGCCGAACAGGATGACGCCGGAGAACAGCCAGAACCACGGCCCGCCGAGGTCGAGCAGGGCCGATTCGGGCTGCCAGAGATAGAGGAGCCCCGCGATCAGGAACGCCACGGCCGAGATGACGCTCGACAGCAGCATGACCCGGTGCTTGCGGTGGCGGTCGACGATCGTGCCGAAGAACATCGCGAAGAACGCGACGAACAGCATGTACGCGCCGCCGATGATGCCGGTGGCGAGCACCGACTGGGTCTCGATGTAGACCCAGAAGGTGAGGGCGAACCAGAGAAAACTCGTCGTCACGTTGGCGATCAGCGTGTTGACGAGGACGTTCGCGAAAGCAGTGCTTGCTGCGGTGCGCTCCATGCCTAAGAGGGTAGGGCGACCCTCCGACATCCGATAGACCTCGGCCTCGGTCCGCTCGAGCCGCCCGCGCTGCCCCGGGGCAATAGGCTTGTGCGGTGAGCCATACGCATGACCCCGCGATCCGGGGATTCGCCAGTGACAACTACTCCGGCATCCACCCCGAGGTCCTCGCCGCGATCAGCGCGGCGAACGGCGGTCACCAGGTCGCCTACGGCGAAGACGCCTACACGGCGCGGCTCCAGGAGGTCTTCCAGGCGCACTTCGGTGAGGGCGTGCAGGCCTTCCCCGTGTTCAACGGCACGGGCGCGAACGTCACCGGCCTGCAGTCGATGCTGCCGCGCTGGGGCGCCGTGATCGCCGCGTCCTCCGCACACATCAACGTCGACGAGGGCGGTGCTCCCGAGAAGATCGGCGGATTCAAGCTGCTCACCGTCCCCACCGACGACGGCAAGCTCACCCCGGAGCTCATCGACCGCGAGGCCTGGGGGTGGGGCGACGAGCACCGTGCGCAGCCCTTGGTCGTCTCCATCACGCAGTCGACAGAACTCGGCACGCTCTACACGGCGGATGAGATCCGCATCATCGCCGACCACGTGCACGACCGCGGCATGAAGCTGCACCTCGACGGCGCCCGCCTCTCCAACGCCGCGGCCGCGCTCGATCTGCCCCTGCGTGCTTTCACGCGCGATGCCGGCGTCGACGTGCTCAGCTTCGGCGGCACCAAGAACGGCGCGATGCTGGGCGAGGCCGTGGTCGTCCTGAACCCGGCGGCATCCGACGGACTCGTCTACTCGCGCAAGTTCAACATGCAGCTCTCCTCGAAGATGCGCTTCGTGTCAGCGCAGCTGATCGCGTTGCTCGAAGGCGACCTGTGGCTGCGAAACGCCCGCCACGCCAACGCCATGGCCGCACGGCTGCGTTCCGCCGTCGAGGCCGGCATCGTCGAGGGCTCCATCCGCGGTGTCTCCTTCACGCAGACGACCCAGTCGAACGGTGTCTTCGCGACGTTGCCCGACGGCGTCGCCGACCGGTTGCGCGAGTCCTTCCGTTTCTACGACTGGGATGCCGCCCGCAACGAGGTGCGCTGGATGTGCAGTTTCGACACCGAGGAGTCGGACGTCGACGCGTTCGTCGCTGAGCTCTCGCGCCTGACCGGCGCCTGACCAGCACCGGAGCGCGACGGCCAGCTCACCGGGGCTCAGCGCAGCAGTCCGAGGTTCGCGAGAGCCAGGCGGATGAGCGTGCCTCGTCCGCCCTCCATCTCCGCGGCGACGGCGTCGGATGCGGCGGCCTCCGGCGGGAACCAGGTGACTTCGAGCGCGTCCTGGCGAGGCTCGCACGTGCCGGTGACCGGCACGACGAACGCCAGGGACACCGCATGCTGCCGATCGTCGTGGTAGGCGCTCACGCCCGGGATCGGGAAGTACTCGGCCACCGTGAAGGGCAGCGGCTGCGGCGGGAGCAGGGGGAAGGCCATCGGCCCGAGGTCGTTCTCGACGTGACGGAAGAGAGCATCCCGGATGGTCTCGCCGAAGCGGACGCGCCCGGAGACGATCGTGCGGGTCATCTCCCCCATCGGCGTCGAGCGCAGCAGGATGCCGATCTCTGTCACCTGTCCGGAGCCGTCCGTGCGCACCGGGATCGCCTCGACGTACAGCATCGGGAGGTGTCGCCGCGCCTCCTCGAGCTCGACGTCGCTGAGCCAACCCGGGTTGGAACCGGGTTGCGGAGTGTTCGCCTCACGGAACGCGCCGAGACCTTGGTCTTCGGGTTCCGGCTCGGGATCAGGTGTGCGGACCGACATGCCTCCTTTCTACCAGCCGCACCTCCGGTCCGACATGGGGCGTGTCGGACTCCGCTGGCAGGATGAGAGTGTGAGCGAGAACCTGATCATCGACGACGGTGCGACCAGATGGTCGTCGGACGAACGTGGGCGCATGCCGCTGCTGGTGCTGCTGCACGGCTACGGCGCGGACGAACATGACCTCTTCGGTCTGATCCCTCATCTTCCCGAGGGGATCGCGGTGGCCTCCGTCGCCGCCCCTCTCGCGCCGCCGTGGCCGATGCCGGGGCGCTCCTGGTATCCGATCGAAGGCCTGGAAGGGCGCAGCGCGCACGCGGTGACCGCCGCCGCCGAAGCGTTCCTCCGCTGGCTCGACGCCACAGCGGGCGACGCGCCTTCCGTGGCGCTGCTCGGGTTCTCACAGGGAGCGGCGGTCTCGCTGCAGGCACTTCGTCTGGCGCCGGAGCGCTTCGGCGCCGTGGTGGCCCTGAGCGGGTACGCGACACCCGGCGACCTTCCGCACGACGAGACCCTCGCCGAGCTGCGCCCGCCGGTCTTCTGGGGGCGCGGCACGAACGACGACGTCATCCCCCCTGAGCTGATCGACCACACCGCGCAATGGCTGCCGGATCACTCCGAGCTGTCCGGTCGCGTCTACACCGGTCTGACCCACAGCATCTCCGAAGACGAACTCGCCGACGTGCGACTGTTCCTCACGAAGTGGCTGGACGGCCTCGAAGCATCCTGATCAGCGACCCGGATCGGGGTCGTCGGCGAGCGGTTCGTCGGTGGGCAGTTCGTCCGTCGACTGCTCCCCCGCTCCGGGCTCGCCACTCGGCGACTGAGCGAAGGCCCCGCTGAAAGCTGCACCGAAAGCCGTGCCGATCGCGACGCCGATCCCGAGGCCGAGCCCCCAGTTGTCCATGGCGAGGCCACAGCCCACGCCGATGCTCATCCCCAGAGCGAGACCGATCGCGAACCCTGACCGCGTGCGCATCTCATTCGGGCTCATGTCTTCTCCCATGTCTCCACGCTAGGAGCACCCGCGAGGCACGGCATCCCCCGCACGGCGGATCTCCGAGCGACACCCCGGGGTTGCGAACTCTCGACACGCCCGGGTATCGTCATGGAGTCCTGTCCGCCGTGTCTGGAAGTCCTTTGATCTGATTCGTCGCCTCCGCGCCCTTCTTTCCGCGCGCTGACCCGACGAACCCTCGACACGCTCAGGGAACCACCCCGGCCAGGAATCGGCCCGCTTGGTGACCCGCTCCTCGAGGACCGCTCCGCCCGCTCCGGCCACCCGGCCGACCGAGGCTCCGGTGTCAGTGCGACCTCGCACTCGACAGGAGACACCATGTCACACCCCACCTTTCACCAATCGATCGTCCTCGATCGCGTCACATTCACCTGGCCCGACGGCACCACCGCCCTCGACGGCGTCTCCGGAGCGTTCGGCACGGGGCGCACCGGCCTCGTCGGCCGCAACGGCGCAGGCAAATCGACTCTTCTGAAGCTGATGGCCGGCGAACTCGACCCGACGTCGGGCGTCGTCGCGGCGTCCGGCGAGATGGCGTATCTCCCGCAGCGATTGACGCTCGACGTCGACCGACGCGTCGCCGACCTCCTCGGCGTCTCGGACGCGCTCGATGCCGTGCGTGCCATCGCGGCCGGCGACGCCGACCCCGCGCACTTCGACGCCGTCGGCGACGACTGGGACATCGAGGCGCGCGCCGAGGCTTCGTTGGCGGAGGCGGGTCTGGCCCCGGAGTTCCTCGACCGGACCGTCGGCGAACTCTCGGGCGGGGAAGCGGTGCTCGTCGCCATCGCGGGAATCCGCCTCGGGGGCGCTCCGATCACGCTGCTCGACGAGCCGACCAACAACCTCGACCGCCATGCCAGGGCGAAGCTCGCGACGATGGTGCGCGCCTGGAAGGGCACGCTCATCGTCGTCAGCCACGATCTGTCTCTGCTGGAGCTGATGGATGACACGGCCGAGTTGTACGCGCAGACCCTGAGCGTCTTCGGAGGTCCGTATTCGGAGTGGCGCGCCTGGCTCGACTCCGAGCAGGATGCGGCGAAGCAGGCGGAGGTCTCGGCCGCGCAGACGCTGCGCAAGGAGAAGCGGCAGAGAATCGAAGCGGAGGTGAAGCTCGCCCATCGCGCCCGCACGGCGAAGAAGGCGGAGATCGAGAAGCGGGTTCCGAAGATCGTCGCCCACGGACGCAAGATGGCGGCCGAGGTGTCCGCCGGCAGGCTCCGCACCGAGGTCGGCGCCAAGGAGGATGCTGCGCGCACGGCGCTCGATGCGGCAGGGCGACGCGTGCGCTCGGATGACTCGATGAAGATCGAGCTCCCCGACCCGCAGGTCTCCCGCGCGCGGCGCATCGCGATGCTCGGGGGCGAGGAGCGGTCGTGGGTCATCCAGGGCCCGGAACGCACCGCCCTGATCGGACGCAACGGCGCCGGCAAGACGACGCTGCTCGAGAAGTTGGTGGCTGCGGACGTCACCCCGACCGTGGGCGGGCTGCGTGCGGAGCGATTCACCGATCGAGTGGGCTATCTGCCGCAGCGGATCGACGGACTGGATGAGAGCCGTTCGGTGTTCGCCAACATCGCCGACGTGGCCCCGGAGGTGCCGGAGAAGGAGTTGCGCAACCGACTCGCGCGATTCCTCATCCGCGGCGCGACGGCAGAGCGCCCGGTGTCGGCGCTCTCCGGCGGCGAGCGCTTCCGTGTCGCGCTGGCGAAGCTGCTGCTCGCCGACCCGGCTCCGCATCTGGTGGTGCTGGACGAGCCGACCAACAATCTCGACCTCGACACGGTTGATCAGCTGGTCGAGGCGCTTCGCGCTTACCGCGGTGCCGTGCTCGTGGTCAGCCACGACGACGCGTTCCTCACCCGCCTCGACCTCGACCTGACGCTCGAGATCAGCGCGGACGGCTCACTCGAGGAGGGCATCGTCGTGGGGTGAGACGAATCCCGACCCCGATGTCGGCTGCCTCGACCAAGATGGAGGGATGAGCGATGTGCTCGAACGCTTCACCCCCGCCACGCACGACTGGTTCCAGGGGGCGTTCCCCGCGCCCACTCCTGCCCAGATCGGCGCGTGGGACGCGATCTCGGCGGGAAAGCACGCACTCGTCGTCGCGCCGACAGGGTCGGGAAAGACCCTGTCGGCGTTCCTCTGGGCGATCGACAGCGTCTTCCGGGAGCGCATCGAGCACGCGGACGCGGCGCCGCAGAAAGACCGCTCGCGCACACGCATCCTCTACATCTCGCCGCTGAAAGCACTCGGCGTCGACGTCGAACGCAACCTCCGTTCGCCGTTGATCGGCATCGGACAGTCCGCCAGAAGGCTCGGCTTGCCGGCACCGTCGGTCACCGTCGGTGTGCGATCCGGCGACACCACCTCGAGCGATCGGCGCAAGCTGGTCTCCGATCCTCCCGACATCCTCATCACGACGCCCGAGTCGCTGTATCTGATGCTCACGAGTCGCGCGGGCGAGACCCTGCGAGACGTGCACACGGTGATCATCGACGAGGTGCACGCCGTCGCGGCCACCAAACGCGGCGCGCACCTCGCGCTGAGCCTGGAGCGGCTCGACGCTCTGCGCCGGTCGCATGGCACAGAGGCGGCCGCGCAGCGCATCGGTCTGTCGGCGACCGTCCGGCCGATCGACGAGGTCGCCCGGTTCCTCGGCGGCTCGGCACCGGTCGAGATCGTCGCCCCACCGGCATCGAAGACCTTCGAACTCGGCGTCATCGTCCCGATGGACGACATGACCAACCCTCCTCCCCCACCCGGCACCTCGTCCGACGCTTCCGGCGGCGACGCGGAGTACACCGAGGTCACCGGCTCCGTCTGGCCGCACGTCGAAGAGGCGATCGTCGATCGCATCCTCCAGAACAACTCCACGATCGTCTTCGCCAACAGCCGCCGCCTCGCCGAGCGGCTGACCGGACGCCTCAACGAGATCTACTCCGAGCGGATCGGCGTGCCCGTCCCCGAAGCATCCGTGCCCGCCCAGATGATGGCGCAGGCCGGTGCGACGGCGGGCGCCGACCCCGTGCTCGCGAAGGCGCATCACGGTTCCGTCTCCAAAGAGCAGCGGGCGCAGGTCGAAGAAGAACTCAAGTCCGGGATCCTGCGCTGTGTCGTCGCGACCAGCAGCCTCGAACTCGGCATCGACATGGGTGCCGTCGACCTGGTGATCCAGGTGGAGGCACCGCCGTCGGCCGCGTCGGGTCTGCAGCGCGTCGGACGCGCCGGGCACCAGGTGGGCGAGATCAGCCGAGCGGCGCTGTTCCCCAAGCATCGTGGTGACGTCCTGCACACCGCGATCGTCACCGAGCGGATGCTGCAGGGCAAGATCGAGGCGATCCAGGTGCCGCGGAATCCCCTCGACATCCTCGCCCAGCAGACAGTGGCGGCGAGCGCGCTCGGAGCCATCAGCGTCGAAGAGTGGTTCGAGACGGTTCGCCGGTCTGCACCCTTCCAGTCACTGCCGCGGTCTGCCTACGAGGCGACGCTCGACCTGTTGGCCGGACGTTTCCCCTCCGACGAGTTCGCCGAGTTGCGCCCGAGACTCGTCTGGGATCGCGACGCGGGCACCCTCACCGGGCGGCCGGGGGCGCAGCGGATCGCGGTGACGAGCGGTGGCACCATTCCCGACCGCGGCCTGTTCGGGGTGTTCGTCGCCGGTGAGACGACCGGCGCCAGGGTCGGGGAGCTCGACGAGGAGATGGTCTACGAGTCCCGCGTCGGCGATGTGTTCACTCTCGGCACGACCAGCTGGCGCATCGCCGAGATCACGCACGACCGTGTCAACGTCATCCCCGCCTACGGCCAGCCGGGCAAGGTGCCGTTCTGGCACGGCGACGGCATCGGCCGACCGTTCGAACTCGGCGAAGCGCTCGGCAGATTCTCCCGCGAGGTATCGGCCGCCACCCCTGAGAAGGCTGCGCAGCGCCTCATCGACGCCGGCCTCGACGAGCAGGCCAGAGCGAACCTGATGGCACATCTCACCGAGCAGCGGGAGGCCACCGGAACCCTCCCGACCGACCGCACCCTCACGGTCGAGCGCGGTCGCGACGAGGTGGGCGACTGGCGGGTCATCCTGCATTCCCCCTACGGGATGAAGGTGCACGCGCCGTGGGCTCTGGCGATCAACGCCCGCGTGCGTGAGCGACTGGGGGTCGAAGGGTCGGCCGTGGCGAGCGATGACGGCATCATCGTGCGTATCCCGGATGCCGAGGCGGAGCCTCCGGGGGCCGAACTGTTCGTGTTCGACCCGGAAGAGCTCGAACACCTCGTCACCCAGGAGGTCGGCGGCTCCGCGCTGTTCGCCTCCCGGTTCCGCGAATGTGCGGCGAGAGCTCTGCTCATGCCCCGCATGAACCCGAACAAGCGCACGCCGCTGTGGCAGCAGCGACAACGCTCCGCGCAACTGCTCGAGGTCGCCCGGCGGCATCCGACGTTCCCCGTGATCCTCGAGACGCTGCGTGAGGTGCTGCAAGACGTCTACGACCTGCCGTCGCTGCGACGACTCGCGACGTCGATCGCCGATCGGCGCATCCGCCTCGTCGAGACGCAGCCGGGGCAGCCGTCGCCGTACGCACGGGATCTGCTGTTCGGGTACGTCGGAGCCTTCATGTACGAGGGCGACTCGCCACTCGCCGAGCGCAGGGCCGCCGCGCTGTCGGTCGACCCCGCTCTGCTCGGCGAACTCCTCGGCACGGTCGAGCTTCGAGAGCTGCTCGACCCGGAGGTGATCGCCCAGTTCGAACGCGAGGCGCAACGCCTCGACCCTGAGCGCCGCGCCCGTGGGATCGAGGGCGTCGCCGATCTTCTTCGACTGCTCGGCCCGCTCGACGCCGACGAGGTCACGGCACGCCTCGACCCCGACACCGTCGGCGAGAGCACGGCAGCCGATCTGCTCGATGACCTGATCACCGCTCGGAGGGCGATCCGGGTGACGATCTCCGGTGTGGGCCGCGTGGCGGCGATCGAAGACGCCGGACGCCTGCGCGATGCGCTCGGCGCGGCCCTCCCGACCGGCATCCCCGTGGCTTTCCTCGAACCTCTGGCCGACCCGCTCGGCGACATCGTGGCCCGCCACGCGCGCACCCACGGACCCTTCACGACGGATGCCGTCGCCACCCGCTTCGGCATCGGCGCGGCCGTCGCCCGACACACCCTGCAACGTCTCGAGAATGCCGGCCGCCTCACCAGCGGGTACTTCCTGCCGGAAGCGACCGGTCCTTCGACGGGCACCGGCGCGCACGAGAACATCGAGTGGTGCGACACCGAGGTCCTGCGGCGCCTCCGTATGCGCTCGCTCGCAGCGATCCGGGGCTCGGTCGAACCCGTTTCCCCCGAGGCGTACGCGCGGTTCGTGCCCGACTGGCAGCATCTGGGCAGGCCTCTGGAGGGCCTCGACGGTGTGATGACCGTGATCGAGCAGTTCGCGGGCGTGCCGATTCCCGCGAGTGCCTGGGAATCACTGGTCCTTCCCTCCCGAGTGCGCGACTACACCCCGGAGATGCTCGACGAACTGACGACCGCCGGCGAAGTGATCTGGTCGGGGCATGGCACCCTTCCCGGGCGCGACGGCTGGGTCTCGATGCACCCCGCCGACCTCGCCCCGTTTACCCTTCCGGAGCCCGACCCCGAGGTCGCGAGCGACTCCCTGGAGGCACGCCTGCGCAGTGCGCTCCAGGCCGGCGGCGCATACTTCGCCAGCCAGTTGAAGGAGATGGCCACGGCCGACAACGAGCAGTCCGTCCTGGAGGCCCTGTGGTCGCTGACGTGGTCGGGCCACGTCACCAATGACACGTTCGCACCCATCCGGTCTCTGCTCGCCGGCGGCTCCCAAGCCCACAAGGTCACCCGGCGCGCTCCCCGTGCACGCACCTACCGGGGCATGTCACTCACGCGCACCGCACCACGGCCGACGTCGATCGGCGGGCGCTGGTCGCTCCTCCCGACGGCTGAGAGCGATGCCGCCCGCCGCGCGACCGTCACCGCCGGGCTTCTCCTCGACCGCTACGGAGTCGTGACCCGTGGCGCCGTGCAGTCCGAAGGCATCCCCGGCGGATTCGCGCAGGCGTACCGGGTGCTCGCGGGATTCGAGGAAGCGGGGCACTGCCGCCGTGGGTATGTGATCGAAAGGCTCGGAGCGGCGCAGTTCGCCGCATCGGCGACCGTGGATCGCCTGCGGACATACGCCGGGCTGGCCGACCCCCCGCCACGGAATGCCGTCACCCTGGCCGCCACAGACCCGGCCAACCCCTACGGTGCCGCGCTCGGCTGGCCCAAACGCGACGACGTGTCGCATCGTCCCGGCCGTAAAGCCGGTGGCCTCGTGGTGCTGGTCGACGGCGCACTGGTGCTCTACCTCGAACGCGGCGGACGCACCGTGCTGTCGTTCAGCGACGACACCGATGTGCTGCGCGCCGCGGCATCCGATCTCGCGGGGACCGCCCGCGCCCGCCGGCTCGACACGCTCACGGTCGAGAAGATCAACGGCGAGGGTGTGTACGGGACCGAACTGGCGATCGCCTTGCAGGAGGCCGGCTTCGTCGTCACCCCGCGCGGCTACACCCTGCGCAAGGCCGTGTGACGCGGGATACCACTGCTCACGCCTACGCTGGGAGCCATGATCCGCGAGTTCAGCATCGGCGTCCGTACCCTGTTTCGCGGATTCGGGCTGTGGCGCACTCGCCCCGGGCTGATGAACCTCGGCCTGATCCCCGCCGTCATCACCGTCATCCTGCTCGCGGCCCTGCTGCTTCCGTTGATCCTCAACATGGGGTCGATCACGACCTGGGTGACACCCTTCGCCCAAGGATGGACCGAACCGTGGCGGGGTCTGGTGCGCGGAGCGATCGGCTTCGTGATCATCGTCGCGGCGCTCGCGCTTTCCAGCGCGACATTCACCGCCCTGACCCTCACCATCGGCGACCCGTTCTACGAGCGCATCTGGCGTGCGGTCGAGGTCGACCTCGGTGAGGCCCCACCCGCCGAAGGCGGCAGCTTCTGGACGACTCTCGGCGAGGGACTGCGACTCATCCTGCTGGGTATCCTGATCGCGATCACGGTGCTTCTCTGCGGCCTCATACCGGCGATCGGTGGCATCCTCGGGCCGGTCACCGGCGTGATCCTCACCGGCAGACTCCTCGCAAGGGAGCTCACCGGGAGGGCATTCGACGCACGTGACCTCTCGCCCGCCGCCCGGGCCTCGCTGTTCTCCGGCAGTCGGGCCCGAGTGCTCGGTTTCGGGGTCGCGACGCAGCTCTGCTTCCTCATCCCGGGCGGCGCTGTCCTGGTCATGCCGGCCGCCGTCGCGGGGAGCACCATGCTGGCCCGCGACATGCTCACGCGCCGCGCGCCGACACCGTCGACACCGCCACCTCCCTCGCCGCCTTCCCCCGGCACTGGAGGACACTGATGCCCGAAGGCGATACCGTCTTCCGCACGGCGCAGCGCCTGAACGACGCACTTGCCGGCGGCGAGGTCACGCGTTTCGATCTGCGTGTCCCCCGGTTCGCGGCGCTCGATCTGACCGGCCAACCCGTCCACGGCGCCGCGTCGCGCGGAAAACACCTGCTGCTTCGCATAGGCGACAGCACGGTGCATTCGCATCTGCGCATGGACGGCGCATGGTTCCTCTACCGCCCTGGCGAGAAGTGGCGGCATCCGGCATTCAAGGTGCGCGCGATCGTCGGGACGGCCGAGCGTGAAGCCGTCGGCGTCGACATCGCCGAGGTCGAAGTGGTGCCGACCCGCGACGAAGACCAGCTCGTCGGATATCTCGGCCCCGACCCCCTCGCACCGGACTGGGACATGGCCGAAGCGATCCGTCGTCTCAGCGGCGATACGCGCAGCATCCACGTCGCCCTCCTCGATCAGCGAAATGTCGCCGGCTTCGGCAACGAATACGCTGCTGAACTGCTGTTCCTGCGCGGGATCCTCCCGACCACACCGACTCCTGAGGTCGACATCGCCGCCCTTCTCGAGCTCGGGGTACGAACCATCAGAGCCAATCGAGATCGCTCTCGGCGCACGTTCACCGGCATCAATCGTCCGGGTCACGCCGCGTGGGTATACGGTCGGGCCGGTCAACCCTGCCGACGCTGCGGAACAAGAGTCCTCCGGGGGGAACTCGGCGCCGATCCGACCCGTGAACGCCTCACTTTCTGGTGCCCGTTCTGTCAGCGATGACGATCATCCATCCGCGGGAATGAATCCGCGGCAGGCGTGGTTGTTGATATATCCGGAGAACTCCGGAACACGGGAGGAAACGTGGGCAAGAACTACGTCGACATCGAGAACGACCAGGGCGCGACGCTGCGGTATCGCAAGCACGCCAATGGCCGCGGTCTCGTCGCGCACGGCGCGAAGGTGCATCCGAAGGCACACATCGAAGCGGGCGCGTACATCGAACCAGGAGCACGCATCGGCGCCGGGGCGACGATCGCGCGTGGAGCATGGGTGGAACCGGATGCCGTGATCGGCGAAGGCGCGCACATCGACGCACACGCGCACATCGGCCAAGGTGCCGCAGTGGGCGACAACGCGCACGTCGGTGTCCGCACCGAGGTGGGAGCAGGCGCACGGATCGTACGCGGTGCACGAATCGGAGACGACGAGACCGTCGCCGCCGGGCTCACCGTCGCGACGAACCCGAAGGGTCTGTGGCTCGCGGCCTGAGCCGGCAGCTGCGGCTGGTCGCTTACAGGAGGCGGCGTTCCGACGCCCAGACGGTGAGTTCGTGCCGGGAAGACAGCTGAAGCTTGCGCAGCACGGATGACACGTGCGTCTCGACCGTCTTGATCGAGATGAACAGCTCGGACGCGACCTCTTTGTAGGCATACCCGCGAGCGATGAGCCGCATGACCTCCTGCTCGCGCGCGGACAGACGGTCGAGTTCGTCGTTCGCCGTGGCGATCTCTCCTGCGACAGCGCCGAAGGCATCGAGCACGAAGCCGGCGAGACGCGGTGAGAACACCGCGTCTCCGCCGGTGACCGCGTGCACGGCGCGGCTCACTTCACCTCCGGACGACCCTTTCGTGATGTACCCGCGCGCGCCCGCCCGGATCACCCGGACGACATCGGCGGCTGCATCCGACACGCTCAACGCGAGAAAGCGGGATGCCGTCGGCGCCGAGCCGCGGATGACGGCTTCGCCGCCGGTGGAATCCTCTCC
Source organism: Microbacterium sp. CGR2 (assembly GCF_003626735.1). NCBI lineage: Bacteria > Bacillati > Actinomycetota > Actinomycetes > Micrococcales > Microbacteriaceae > Microbacterium > Microbacterium sp. CGR2. Next base: position 330,422 of record NZ_RBHX01000001.1, read on the forward strand.
CGCCCCGCCCGGCAGGTGCACGTCGAGCAGGACGACGTCGGGATGCGCCTCGGCGATCACAGCGATCGCGGAGGGCACGTCGGCCGCCTCACCGACGACCTCGATGCTCGTCTCCAGGTCGGCACGGAGGCCTGCGCGGAAGATCGAATGGTCGTCGACGATCACGACGCGGATGCTGTCAGCCACGGCTCTCCCGTTCCTGGAAGGTGCTCGTGGTGATGTGCAGATGCACCTCGGTGCCGTTCGCCTCACTGCGAACGGTCCCCGAGCCTCCGGCCCGTCGCATGCGCCCGACGATGGATTCCCGCACGCCGAGGCGGTCGCCCGGGACATCGTCGAGTCGGAACCCCGCGCCGCGGTCGCGGACGAAGACATCCACACCCGTGGCGCTCCCTTCGATGTACACCGAGATCTCGCCGCCGGCGTGACGTGCGGCGTTCAGCATCGCCTCTCTGGCTGCGGCGGCCAGCTCCCCGCTCGCCCGTTCGGCGGAGAGCCCGGCGGAGACCACGTCGATCCGCACCGGGTAGTCGAGTTCCAAGCCACCTGCGTAGTCGCGGAGATCCGTCGCGAGGTCGCTGTCTGCCGGAGCATCGCCGTCGTACAGCCACGCGCGGAGCTCCCGCTCCTGCGCTCGCGCCAGCCGCGCCGCCTCACTGGACGCCCCCGCTCTGTTCTGGATCAGCGCGAGGGTCTGCAGCACGGAGTCGTGCAGGTGCGCGGCCATCTCGCTGCGCTGCTCCTCGCGGATGCGACGCACGCGCTCACCCGCGAGGTCACGCCACCGCGGGATCATCGTCGACAGGATGACGGCGAGGAGACCCGCGAGCGGAACCAGCACGAGGGCGACCCCGACGCTCGCGCCCGGGCGCGCCAGCAGGAGAGCGAACATCAGCCCCAGGAGCGCAGTCGCAAGGACCCGCACCGTCATGGTGTGCCGTGGCCCTCGAGCGGTGTCGGTGCTGTCGATGAGGGTGGCCCAGAGACCGGCACCGGTCGCGAACGCGACGGTGCCGCCCACGACCACGGCGGCGGCATCCGAGGGGATCGTCCCGCTCAGCCAGTCGGTGCCCCCGCGCCAGAACAGCACGAGGAGCGTGCCGACGACGGCCGGGACGAGCAGCAGCCAGGCCACCGGCATCCGTCTGGTCGGGCTGGCATCCCCGTCCTCCCATGAAGTGAACATCCAGCACCAGGTGTAGAGCAGGATGCCGGCTCCCCCGCACAGCGCGAGGCCGATGAAGAGCGCCCGCACCATCCACACCCGAGCGCCCAGATGACGCGCGAGCCCGGCGCTCACACCCGACACCAGACATTCCCGGTCACGGGTCAGCGGCGGGCGCGGCGGGGCGGCCACACGAACAGGTCGCACCGAGACGCGGGCCGAAGAGGACATGTCGCCATCCAACCATCCACTGCACGGGTTCGGGGTCCACCCCTGCGAGGATCAGGGGCCACTCAGGGGTTCACCCCATGGTCGCGCCCCGCGGATACCGTCAGGATCGAAGCATGACGATCCCCACTGCGCCACCGCCTCCTGCCGACCGCGCCGACTCCGGCGTCGGCGCGCCGCCGACGCCCCCGTCGTCGGGTCGAGAGGTCCCGCAGGGCGCCGAGCGGTTCCTGCTGTGGGTGGCCGGCATCGGCGTGGCCCGCTCCGAAGGATGGCTGGGCGGCGTGGCGGCCGGTATCGCCGCGCGGCTGCGGATCGACCCGCTGATCGTCCGCGGGGTGCTCGTCGTCGCTGCTCTCTTCGGGCTGCCGGTGATCTTCCTCTACGCACTGGCGTGGGCGCTGCTGCCCGACCTTGACGGGCGGGTGCACGCTCGCGACCTGCTGCAGCGGAACTACCAGCCGGTGCAACTCGGCATCCTTGGAACGGCAGTCGTGGGACTCCTGCCGACCGCTCCCCTCACCGGCCGTCTCTTCGGCCTCGGCTACGACAGCTGGTCGGCGTTGTCGACGTTCGGCTGGATCGTCGGGCTCGTCATCGTCGGTGCCCTGCTCTTCCTGATCGTGCGTGCTGCGCGCCGCACCCCGGGTGCCTCTGCGCCTGATCTGCCGGTGGCTTCCGCAGATCACGCGGCCCCGGGCGCGTCCGTCCCCCTCCGCGGTTCGGGTACCGCCGAGGGGGCGGACGCCACATTCGCGGCCGCGCCCGTCGCATCGGATGCCGCTTCCGACGCCGCTTCCGACGCCTCCGTGCCACCGTCTCCCCCTGCTCCGCTGCCGTCGGGAGTCCAGGACCCCGCCGACATCGCCGCATGGCGCGCGCAGCACGCCGCCTGGAAGGAGCAGGATCAGGCCTGGCGGCGCGAACAGCAGGATGCCGAACGCGCCGTTCGCGACCGGTTGCGACAGGAACGCCATGCCGCCGCCGCCGTGTTCGCCGCAGAAGCCGCCGAGCGTCGGCGCATCCGCCGCGCATGCAACCCGCGCGCCGGCTTCGCCTTCGTCGCGGCAGTGATCGGACTGGCCATCGTCGCGGGTGCCGGCATCGGGCTCTGGAGCGATGCGAGCACCGGCGTCGCCGCCGCCCTCGGTCTGCTCACTGCGGCCCTGGTGCTCTCGCTGGGGATGATCGTCGCGGGCGCCTTCCGTCGGCGGAGCGGCTTCCTCGCCTTCGTGACGCTTCTCACGCTCGTGGGTGGGCTGGCAGCGGGAGCGGTCTCGTCGACTCAGGGCCTGACGCTCGGCTACGCCTCCGTCTCGAACAATGCCCCCGCGGACATCCGTCAGCCGTTCGGCGACCTGTACATCGCGCTGAATGCGCACGACGGAGCACCGAGACCGATCACCGTGGAGAAAGGCTCCGGCCCCACGCACATCTCGGTCGAATCCGGTGTGCAGCTCCAACTGCGGGCCACCTCGGCCACACCGACGACGGTCAGCTGGACTCGCATCGAGTGGCCGAGCCAGACCATCATCGACAGCGGTGTCTGGACACCAACCGAACGCCTCGGCGAATCGGTCGTCGTCGAGGCCGTCTCCTCGGAGCGCACGCCCACGACCACCGTGCAACCGGTGACCATCGAACAGAACAGCGGTGACATCTCCGTCATCATCATGGAACCAGCAGAGGACGAGCGATGAGCACCCAGGAGACGACCACCGACACGATCACCGCGCCACGCACCCGGTGGGCCGCCATCATCTGGGGAGTCCTGTTCGCCGGCATCGCTGCGGGCTCCCTCTGGCTCATCGCCGACGACGACCGGCGCGCCGGGGTCACGGACTGGGTCACCACCCTCACGCCGGCGACCATCACCACGCTCGCGATCCTGGGTGTCGGCGTGCTTCTGTTGGTGGCCGGAGCCGCCGGCCTCGTCCGTCGCGCTCAGCACCGCGCGCCCGCCGCCCCCGCGCCCGCCGTCCCCGCACCCGCGCCCGCCCCCGGCGCCCCAGCGCCGACGCACAGCCCGTTCGCCGCGGAGTGACCGCTCCCCCGAGGGCCGGCACCCGCCCGGCCGAGTAGCCTGGACCACATGGCGAACGGACGACGACCGGCGAAGCGGGCCGGCAAGGGCACACCGGTACGCCGGAACAAAGCCGCCCCCGCCGAGCGGTTCCCGCCCCGGAAGCCCGGGCAGAAGACGGCCAAGAAGAACGAACCGGTCGTCTTCGATGCCTCCCCCGAGTCCGAAGAACCCCGCACCTTCCGCCTCGGTGTCGTCCCCGGCGCCACCCCGGGGAAGTGGATCGGCGCCTGGAAGCAGCGGATGCCGCAGGTGCCGCTCGAACTCATCCCGGTGGACCCTGCCGAGCAGCGAACCGCCATCGACGCGGTCGACGCGGCCCTCGTGCGCCTGCCGCTCGACGATCCCTCGCTGCACATCATCTCGCTCTACGACGAGGTCTCCGTGGTGGTCGCCGCCGTCGACTCTCACCTGATGGCGGCCGAAGAGCTCACCGCCGCGGATCTCGAGGGCGAAGTCGTGATCGCGCTCACCGACGATGTCCTCGGCCCCGTCGACCTCCCGGGGACCACGGCGGCCCGATTCGCCGCCCTTCCCACCGACGAGGCGATCGCCACCGCGGCGACCGGAGTCGGCATCGTGATCGTGCCGATGTCGCTGGCCCGCCTGCACCACCGCAAGGACGCCGATCAGCGGCGACTCGTCGACGGCCCGCTTTCGACCGTCGCCCTGGTCTGGCCGCGTGAGCGCACCACACCCGACGTGGAGACTTTCGTGGGCATCGTCCGCGGCCGCACCGCGAACTCGTCGCGGTGACGCCGGCGCAGGAGCACCCTGCGCGATCGTTAGAATCTCCTGATGGCCTCGCTTCTCTACGTCTGCGTGCGACCCGAGACCGGGGCGGCGGATGCTGAGCACGCCTCCTTCCGGCGCGCACTCGGCGTCGACGTGGTCGATCGGCTCGATCTGCTGCAGACGTCACTCGATCCTGCCCATCTGCGGGGCTATCGCGGGATCGTCGTGGGAGGCTCGCCCTTCAATGTCACCGACGAGGAGAAGTCCCCGGTGCAGGCGCGCGTCGAAGCGAACCTGGAGGCGCTCGCCCGCGCCGCGATCGCCTCGGACATCGCCGCCTTCTTCACCTGCTTCAGCATCGGTGTCGTCACGCGGATGCTGGGCGGGACTGTCGTCACGGACATGCCCGAGTCCGCCAGCGCGACGGTGATCGACACCACTCCCGAGGGTTCCGCAGACCCGGTCTTCGGCCCGAGCGCACCGGCGCTGACCGTGTTCACCGCCCACAAGGAGAGCGCGATCGACACCCCGCCCGGCGCTGTGCTGCTCGCGACGAACGCCGCCTGCCCGGTGCAGGCCTACCGCGTGGGAACCCACCTCTACGCGGCGCAGTTCCACCCCGAGCCCACGCCGCGCGACTTCGCCGACCGCATGACGTTCTACCGCACGACCGGCTACTTCGACCCGACGGAGTTCGATCGGGTGCAGGGGCAGGTGCTGGCGGCATCCGTCACCGAGGGTGCCGCACTCCTGCGTCGCTTCGCCGAGGCGTTCGGCTGATCCGGCCGCGACTCAGGCGCCGGAGCCGAGCAGCAGCGGCACGCGCTCACGGAGGTAGTCCGCCAACGGCATGAACCCGCCCGCCGCGCTCCACCGCACCGACGGCACCCCGTCCATCATGGCGAGCGGACCGGACGAGCCCCCGGCATCCACCGCGGCGACGTCGATCACACTCCACCCCACGTGGACGACGTCGCCCTCGCCGAATCCACCGCGAAGCGCCTCGGCCCGACGCTCAGCCCTGGCACGCGCCGACTCCGCCGTGTAGCCCCGGCGTCCGGGATCGGCGGCGCGGAGCACTTCCGCCGTCGACAGCACCTTCGTCTCGGTCAGCAGCAGTACGCCGAGGTGCCATGCCGATCCGACGGGTACGATGCGTCGGCCCCCCCAGCGCGATTCACGCTGCTCGCCGAGACCTTCGCGGGGTGCACCAGCCAGGTCGCGCGCAGCCTGCGCCAGGAGATCGGATGCGGTCGTCACAGTTCTCCCTGCGGCACCTCACGAGGCGGCGGTGGGCCGACGAACAGCTCCGGCTCGCCTCGCAGCGTCATGCCGATCAGCGGATACAGGAGGACCGACAGCATCCCGGCGCCGACGAGCGCGGCTGCGGTGCCCGTGTCGAGCATGTCCTGGTCGACACCGATCGCGGTGACGGCGACGATGATCGGCAGCCCGGTCGCGGCGAGCAGTCCTAGAGAGGCGCGATCGCGCACCGACGACCCCGCCGGCGCAGAGAGCTGGGCCGCCGACCCGCGGATGATCAGCAGCGCGATCAGGAAGACCGGCACCAGGCCGAGCGCGGCGGGGGAGGTGACAAGCGCCTCGAGGTCGAAGGTGACTCCGGTGTAGAGGAAGAAGATCGGGACGAGGAAACCGAACGCGATCGCCTCGATCTTGCTCTCGATCTCCTCCGCATCCTTCTGGGGCGCTCGCGCCATGATGATCCGCCACACCGCCCCCGCCACGAACGCACCGAGCAGCATGTCGAGGTCGAGCATCACGCTGAGGCCCACCAGCGCGGCGATCAGCAGCACCACGAAACGCACACCGAACTGGTCGGATGTGTGCAGCGTCGCACGGACGAACCGGTGCAGTCGTCCGTGCGGCATCCGGTGGGCGACGAGCACGGTGAGCCCCGCCAGCACCACGAAGGCCAGCAGAACGGCGGTTGCGAGAGGTGTTGCGCGCGTGCTCAGGAAGATCGAGATCGCGATGAGGGGCAGGAATTCTCCCACGGCGCCCACGGCGCTGATGGCCTTTCCGAAAGGCGTCCCGAGCTCTCCGGCATCGCGCAGGATCGGCATCAGCGTGCCGAGCGCCGTGGAACTCAGCGCGATGCCGATGACGACCATCCCCTCCCCGGGGGCGAAGAAGAAGCCGACCCCGATGCCCAGGATCACGCTGAGGAGCCACCCGAGCGACGCGCGCGCCAGCGGTTTCCCGGACACGGCGCGGAAGTCGATCTCGGACCCGGCGACGAAGAACAGCACCGCGAGTCCGAAGTCGCTGAGCTTCTCGAGAAGCTCGCCCGGCTCGACCCAGCCGAACACTGCAGGACCGACGAGGATGCCGAGCAGGAGCTCGAACACGATGATCGGCACCCGTACGATCCGACGCATTCCTCGGGCGAGGAGCGGCGCAGCGACAGCCAGCAGGGGGATCAGCACCAGGGCCACGTCGCTCGCTTCCACGGTCTCAGAGTAGCGAGTCGGTGGCGCGATTCGCCCGCCCGCCGCATCCACGGCAGAATCGATGCACACCCTCGAGGAGCCCCCATGTCACAGCCCGATACCGCCCGCCTCCTGATCGCCTGCGATGATCAGCCCGGCATCGTCGCGGCGGTCGCCGGAGTGCTCGCCCAGCACGGTGCCAACATCATCTCGCTCGACCAGCATTCGACCGACTCCGAGGGTGGTCGCTTCTTCCAGCGCACGGTGATCCACCTGGATGGCCTCGCCGCCGCCCGGCCTGCGCTCGAGGCGGACCTCTCCGTCGTCGCCGAGCGTTTCGGCATGGAGTGGTCGCTGCACGACGTCGCCCGGCGCAAGCGGGTCGCGATCTTCGTCTCGAAGTACGACCACTGCCTGATGGAGCTGCTGTGGCGCACGCAGCGCGGACAGCTCGACGTCGACATCACCATGGTCGTGTCCAACCACCCCGACCTCGCCGGCGCCGTGCGGTCGTTCGGCGTTCCCTTCGTGCACATCCCGTCCGGTGACAAGGCGGCCATGGAGCAGCGTCAGCTGGAACTGCTCCAGGGCAACGTCGACCTCGTCGTCCTGGCCCGCTACATGCAGATCCTCACCGACGACTTCATCGGGCGGCTCGGCGCCCCCGTGATCAACATCCATCACTCGTTCCTGCCCGCGTTCATCGGCGCGAACCCCTATGCGCGCGCCAAGGAACGGGGCGTCAAGCTGATCGGCGCGACCGCCCACTATGCGACCGCCGACCTCGACGAAGGACCCATCATCGAGCAGGACGTCACCCGCGTCACGCACTCCGAGTCGGCGGCCGAGCTGCAGAACCGCGGCGCCGATGTCGAGCGCCTCGTCCTGGCCCGTGCCGTGCAGTGGCACGCCGAGGACCGCGTGATCGTCCACGGGAAGTCGACCGTCATCCTGTAGAGACGTCGTTCCGGTCAGGCCCGGCGCTCTTCCAAGCCCGCTGGCCCCTTCGGGTCGCAGTTCTGGCCGTCTGACGAGCCTGGAAGCGGCGAAAACTGCGACCGGAACCAGCGGGTCGCGGCAGAAACTGCGACCCGAGCGACTAACGACCGTCCGGCACCCCGGCGAGAAGCTCCGCGAACACGGCGGCGGCAGTCTCCGCTGTGGCGAGCGGAGCGGCCTGTCCCATCCACAACGACTGCATCTCGCTCAGCCCCTGCTCCCCCGCGGCGGCGCGGAAGCGGCCGGTCAGCCAGTTCTGCATCGGGAACGGAGCGATCGTGCCGCTCGCCTCGATCGCCCGCACCGTTCGGTTGCGGGCGCCTCGCGCGAGCCGGCCGCTCATCGCCCGAGTGAGCACCGTCTCATCGGCGGCTGTTGCGCGAATCGCCGCCCGGTGCGCGTCGGTGGCCGCTGATTCGACGGTGGCGAGGAACGCGGTGCCGACCTGGACACCGGAGGCTCCGAGCGCCATGGCCGCAGCAACGCCCCGCCGATCGGCGATGCCGCCGGCGGCGATCACGGGCACATCGACCGAATCGACCACCTGCGGCACGAGCGCGAAGGTGCCGACGAGGGAATCCTCGGCGGGGCGAAGGAAGGACACGCGATGCCCCGCCGCTTCCATGCCGGTCGCGACGATCGCATCGACGCCGCCCTCGGCGAGCGCGACCGCTTCAGCGACGGTGGTGGCCGTTCCGACCACGCGGATGCTGCGGCGTCGAGCCTCGTTGATGAGCTCGGCGGACGGGACCCCGAAGACGACGCTGAGCACCGCGGGAGCCACGTCCCAGATGGCCTCGAGCTGCTCGTCGAGAGGCGGCAGGTACCGTTCCGGCCGGGCAGGCACCTCGACGCCGACCGCTTGGAAGAAGGGCTCCAGCGCCTGAGCGAACATGGTGTGCTGCGGGTTCGGGACGACCTCGTCGCCCCGGGGCAGCCAGATGTTCAGTCCGAAGGGCCGGTCGGTCGCGGCGCGCAGCGCGGCGCCGGTCGCGCGGATGCGGTCGGCGTCGTAGCCGTACAGCCCATAGGAGCCGAAGCCACCCGCGTCGCTCACGGCGGCGGTCAGTGCCACGGACGAGAGCCCGCCGTACGGGCCGAGGAGGATCGGATGCTCGACGCCGAACAGGGCGCGCAGGTCACTCATGCTTCGAGGCTAACCGGGACCGGGCGCCCGGGCGCCGTTTCGAACCGCGCGCCCGGGCCCGCCCTGGCGTCGAACGCGACCGTTCGCACGATTCGGAACAGCGGGAACTGTTACCCTCGCTGCATGAGCGAGTGGTTCGGGCAGGTGATGAGTTTCGTCGCGACCGCGCTCGGGCTCGTCGCGATGCCCGATGCCGCGGCCCTGGGTGTCGCGATCGCGCTCCTCGCCGTGACCGCTCTCACGCTCGCCGTCGTGCTGAGCGTGCGCCAGGTCCCCCGCGCCGATGAGCCACATCCGTTGCGCGCCATCGACGTCGGGGCGCTTCTCACTCAGAGCGATCCGGATGCCGCCGGGCATCCGCGTCCGCGGGCGCCGGGAGTCGCGGCCGCCGCGTAGTCCGTTCGTACGGGATTGCGCGGCCTTCGCCGACCCTTCCCCTTTCGTCTCGAACGGACACTCATGGACCCCTTTGCCTTTCCCCCTTTCGCCGCGCTCCTCGATGCCGCCTACGGTGCGCTGCTCGGCCTCTCCGACCTTCTCGAACCTCTCGCCGAAGCATCCGCTGCCGCCCTCGCCGTGGTGCTGGTGACGCTGCTGGTGCGGGCTCTCCTCATCCCCGTCGGCATCTCGCAGGCCAGGGCGGAGCAGACCAGAGCGCGCCTCGCGCCGCGGCTGCGCGAACTTCAACGCCGCTACAAGAAGAACCCGGAGCGCCTGCAGAAGGAGACTCTCGCGCTGTACCGCGACGAGAACACGTCGCCGTTCGCCGGGATGCTGCCGGTGCTGGCGCAGGCCCCGGTGCTGGGCATCCTCTACACGCTGTTCATCCGGCCCGACATCGCCGGTCACGCGAACGAGCTGCTGACGCAGGAGCTGTTCGGCGCACCTCTGGGAACGAGCCTGGTCTCGGCGGTGTTCGGCGGAACGGCCGATCTCGCCACCCTCGCCGTCTTCGGCGCGCTCCTCGCCGTGATCATCGCCGTCGCCGAGGTGACGCGCCGGGTGTTCCGCCCTGCGCCGGTCGAGGGTGACGATTCGCCGCTGAGCTCTCCCGCGATGCTGCGAGCCATGTCGGCCCTGCACTACCTGACCGCGGTGTTCGCGGTGTTCGTTCCGCTCGCCGCCGCGCTGTACCTCACCGTGACGGTCATCTGGACGCTGGTGCAGCGGGTCATCCTGCGGCGACGGTTCCCGCTTCCCACGCCCGTCCGGGCGTGAACACCATCGCGCTTCCGGGATGAGTGCGGCAGGATGGGCTGATGTCGCAGCGTGGGGGCGGCATCGGGATGAGCGGAGGCAGCGGCACCTTCGAAGTCGTCCCCGACGGGCTGACCCCACCCGGGGAATGACCCGCATCTCGGAGAACGTGTACGCCGAGTAGACGCGACCGGCGACCGAGCGCGCTTTCAGTCGGGCAGTGGGATGGGGGCGGTGAACGGCCCGGCCTCGTCGTCGCGTCGACGCTCACGCCGGACGCCGAGGGTGGTCCCGACGCTGGCGGCGATCACGAGCGCCACGGCCAGCATCCGCAGCACCGTCGCATCCTGCCCGAGGATGAGCCAGCCGGCGAGGGTCGCGAAGGCCGGCTCGAGACTGAGCAGCACACCGAACACCCGCTGGGGCAGGCGTCGCAGCGCCGCGAGCTCGAAGCTGTACGGAATGACGGATGAGAGCACCGCTGTGACGGCGGCGAGCAGAAGCAGCTGCATGTCGCCCGCGACGACGGACACCGTCGGGACGCCGACCGGCAGCAGGAGCACAGCCGCGACCACCAGGCCCATCGCCAGCCCGCTGTTGCCCGGGATGAGGGCGCCGACCCGCGCGCTCATCCGGATGTACATCACCCAGAACCCGGCCGCCACCAGCGCGAAGGCCACGCCGAGCGGGTCCAGCGGATCCGAGCCGATCACGCCGTCGACGCCGAGCAGCGCCATCCCCAGGAGAGCGACACCCACCCAGACGGCGTCGCGGAGGCGGCGGGTGAGGACCGCGGCGAGCACGAGCGGTCCGAGGAACTCGATGGCGACGGCGGGTCCCAGCGGGATGCGATCGATCGCCGCATAGAAGAACCCGTTCATCGCGGCCAGCGAGACGCCGAAGAGCGTCGCTGCCAGCCACTGCGAGCGGGACCAGCGCCCGGGACGCGGGCGCACGATGACCACGAGCAGCAGTGCCGCGATCGCGACTCGCAGAGACGTGACGCCCCACGGGCCGAGCACCGGGAACAACTGCGCCGCGACGGCGGCTCCGAACGGAAGGGAGAGGCAGGAGGCGACGACGAGTGCGACTCCGACGAGGGAACCGGATGCCGCGGGCTTCTGCACCCGCCCAGCCTATGCGGCGACGACGGGCTGTGCGGAACGGGGAGCGCCGCCGACCGGCGAGCGCTCCCCGTCAGAGACGTCTGGGCGTCAGAGCGGCTTGCCGCCGGTGACCGCGACCACCGTGCCGGAGACGTACGACGACTCCGCCGAGGCCAGGTACACGTACGCACCGGCGAGTTCCGCCGGCTGTCCCGCGCGCCCCAGGGGTGTGTCCTCGCCGAAGGTCGCCAGCCGTTCGGCATCCCAACCGGTCGCGGGGATCAGCGGCGTCCAGATCGGGGAAAGCCGCGCGTGCCGTGAACAGCAGCCCGACGAGGTTGGTGTCGAAGACCCGGCGCATCCGCTCGGTGGAGAGCTTGTCGAAGCTCTCGATGTCGTGCTGATAGCCGGCGTTGAGCACGAGGATGTCGAGACCTCCGAACTCGCGGCGGGTCTCGGCCACGATGTCCGTCGCGAACGACTCGTCGCGCACGTCGCCTGCCAGGCTGAGGCCTTTGCGCCCCGCTTCGCGGACCAGGGCGAGGGTGTCGTCGGCGTCCTTCTGCTCTTCCGGCATGTGGGCGATCGCGACGTCGGCACCCTCACGGGCGAAGGCGATCGCGACGGCCCGGCCGATGCCGGAGTCGCCGCCGGTGATGAGTGCGCGGCGACCTTCGAGGCGTCCGTGCCCCACGTAGGACTCTTCGCCGTGGTCGGGCCCCGGTCGGGTCTCGTCGGTCAAGCCGGGCTGATCCTGCTGCTGGGCAGGGAAACCCTCTTCGCGGTGCGCGGTCCGGGGGTCGGGGGTGCTGTCGGTCATGCTCGCTCCTCGTCTTCTCGATGCGTCACGCATCTCGATGTCGTGGTCGGAGCCTTCCCGACCGCTCTGATCGACGGCAGGGGGTTGACAGCAACGCGGGAGGTCAGCCCTGGGGTGCGCCCGCCGACTCGGTTGCGCCGGGGTCTTCGGCGACCTCGGAGGGCTCCGGAACCACGTACAGACCGCTGGGCGCGTTCGCCGTGAATGCCAGCGCTTCGATCCATGCACGGTTGATCGACGGCTGTCGGCTGCCGAAGTACTTGAAGACCAGCGAGCTGCCCGGCTGAATCCAGACGGTGGTGCGCCCGCCGCCGACACTCGCGTCTTCGCGCCAGCTGAACGGGAAGGGCTCACCACGACGCAGCTTGGCCGTGATGACGAGCTGAAGGTGCGTGAGAGCGCGATCCTCGATCTCGGTCTTCACTCCACCTTCGTAGATGAACTTTCCCATGTGCTCCTCATTCGGCTCTACGGGCGTCCCGGGCAACTTGTCCGAATCGTTCCCTGTAAGTAGCGTATGGCCTATGGGCATGCTGTACTACGGCGACGCGAAGAATCCGATCCAGATCGATGATCTGGCGTTGGCTCACCTCAAGGTGGTCATCGCGACCAAGCTTCGGCGGAACGAGAGTTTCACCCTGTCGTGGCGGCATCCGGAGGGAACGCCCGTCGGAAGATCCACGATCTGGTTGCATCCGTCGATCCCGCTGCGCTTCGTGTTCGACGAGCCGGTCGCGCCGGAGCTGCGCCCCGAATGGATCACCACCATGGCTCAGTCGGCGAACTCCAGCGGCGGCATCAACCTGGTGACGGTCGATCCGACATTGAGCGCCACACCGGCGGCCCCGATCGACGAAGTCAACCCCTTCAGCGCATCAGCCGCAGCCCTCTAGGCTGGTGATCCCGACTCCGAGGAGGGCCTTGCCATGAACGCACGACACATCGACGATCGCCCCGATGAGGGCAACACCCCGACCACCACCCACGCGGAGTGGGGCGCCGGCAATCCGCTGCTGCGCATCACGCGCGACGGTGAGCGCATGGAGTTCCCCCTGGATGCCGAAGTCGTCCACATCGGCTCCGCCGCAGGCAATGAGCTCCGACTCGCCGAGACCGACCCGGTGCACGCCACGGTCACCCACGACGACCGCGACGAGTACGTGCTGACGCTGCACGGCGCGGGCGAGATGAACGCGAACCCCGGTGCGGATGCCACCCACCCCGGCGACGCGACCCAGACTCTCCGCACGGGCGCCCGGTTCACCGCGGGTCCGTGGACTCTCGTGTTCAACCGCGAGGAGTTCGCCGATCACGGCCGTCCGTTCGGCGGACGCAAGGGCGGGGAGTACTCCGACCAGCCACTGCAGAACCCGCGCCCGGATTACGACCAGGGCTCCCCCGCTCCGGCCGAAGACTCCCGCGACTCGTGACAGCGGATGTCGCCCGCCTCAGCGAGCTCGCGCAGTCGCGCGGACTGCGCGTCGCCGTCGCGGAATCGCTGACGTCGGGACGGCTCGCCAACGCCGTCGGCGCCGGGGAATCCGCCTCGGAGTGGTTCGCCGGGGGTGTCGTCGCATATTTCACCGATGTGAAGGAGCGCGTGCTCGGCCTGACGCCGGGCACCGATCCGTGCTCGGCGGAATGCGCCCAGCAGCTCGCCACCGGTGCCCGCAAGCTCCTCGACGCCGACATCGCCGTGTCGACGACGGGTGTCGGCGGCCCGGGGCCGGAGGGCGGACACCCGCCGGGCACTGTCTACCTCGGCTGGGCGACCGCCGACGGCGCGGGCCACCGCCGCCTCTCTCTCACCGGCGAGCCGGATGAGGTCATGGATGCCAGCGTCGAAGCGGCACTGCGCCTGCTCGCCTTCCATGCCGAAGGCCTTCGTCCCGCGGGCCCGCGCCGCGGTGAAAGCAGCAGCCCCGCCTCCTGAGCTCCGCCCTGCACCGTGGCCGTGACCGGCTGCACGCGGGAGCGTGGCGTCAGCGCCCGGGGACCAGTCCGATCCGGGGCGGTGCTCCGGGCGCTGCGGCCTCGACGAGCGCGGCATCGATGTCGAGGAGCGGGCGGACCGCACCGACGGCATCGGCGAACGGATACGCACGGCCCCGCCCGGCGAGGAAGGCCACGGCCTCGGCGAGTTCCGCTCCGGTGTAGTTGTGGATGCCGGCGACCGTGACCAGTCGGCGCACGATGCTCTCGGCGTTGAAGGGCACCGGGTCACTCGGGAACACACTGCCGACGAGCACGACCGTTCCGCCCACTGCGACTCCTTCGAGCGCCTCGGCGACGGCGTGGCCCGACGCCTCGATGACCACGTCCGGCTCTCGATCGATCTCACCGGCTCCGAACCGCGCGGACAGTGCCCGCCGGTCGGGGTTCGGGTCGAGGACTTCAACTGCGGCGCCGTGTTCCGCGGCGATCGCGGCCGCCGACAGTCCGACCAGCCCTGCGCCGTGGATGCGCACCGCGGCACCCTCGAGATCGCGATCCCGCCCCGCGCGGGCCACTGCCGCCCACGCGGTCGCCGTGGCACATGATGCCGGCGCCAGCACGGATGCCGGCAGAGCTTCCGGAACCCGAACGATGGCGGTGCCGTCCCGCAACTGCACGTGCGTGGCGAAGGCTCCGGTGAGATCGCCGTGGGTGCCCACGCGGTCATGCCCGTATTTGCCGAGCTTCCGACACTTCTGCGGCATCCCCTGCAGGCAGCGGTCACAGTTCGCGCAGGAGATCGTCACCGACCACACCACGCGATCGCCGATGCGCAGCGGGGTCCCGTCGACGGCGAGTGCGCCGGCATCCCCCGTCGCGATCACCCGCCCGACGCTTTCATGTCCGAGCACCAGCGGAGCCGGAGCCGCACGGCGGCCCTGCACGGTGTGCACGTCCGAGCCGCAGATCGTCGACATCTCCACCGCGACAAGCACGTCACCGTCTGCGAGCGCGACGCCGGGCACCGCGATCGTCTCATGCGGGTGCCCCTCGCCCACCCACACCATGGCCGTCGCCGCAGGACGCAGAGTGACATCTCTGCGGTGGCCGGGGGGACGGATCAGCAGCGTGCCCATCTCGCGCCGCCTCAGGAAGACGCGACGAGTCGGAGCAGGCCGCGCTCGGCGAGCACAGCGCGAAGCGCGGTCACGTCGTCCAGCACGGCATCCGCACCGGCCGCACTGAGTGACGGCCGGTCGTGGGCTCCGCTCAGGACACCGGCGACGAAGCCGGCGCCGGCCCGACGACCGGACTCGACATCGCTGACGGTGTCGCCGACGACGGCCACTGCGGCGACGGCAGAGGCCCCCGTGCGAAGGAGCGCCGTGAGCACCAGATCCGGCGCGGGACGCCCTCGACCGGCATCCACCGGCGACAGCACGAGATCGACCAGACCGTGCCAGCCGAGGCCGTCGATCAGAGCGTTCCTGGTCACGGGGGCGAATCCGGTCGTGAGCACGACGGTGAGGCCGGCATCCTTCAGCCCTTGGATGGCGTCGGCCGCACCGGGGATCTCGGCGACACCCTGCTCCGCGACGATCTCCGCGTAGGCGCCCTCGAACGCGGCCGTGGCGCGCTCCGCAGCGGCGACATCGCCGCCGGCGAGATGCGTGAACACATCGATCTTGGACTGTCCCATGGTCACGCGCACGTGGTCGAGGGCTTCCTCCCACGGCATCCGATCGGCGACACCGGTGCGCTCCGCAGCGCGCTGGAACGCCTGCTCCACGACGCCGTCGTCGAGCACCGTGGTGCCGGCCATGTCGAGGACGACGAGTTCGAGCGGAATGGTGGTCATGATGTTCCTTCCATAGCGGGTGCCCACCCGAAGGCGGCGGTGAGATTCTCTTCGGCGAGCCCCAGACCCGTTGTCATTCCGATACCTGTCGTCGCTGCCAGGACCAGCGCGCCCTCATCTCCCCGGTCGATGAGGAACTCCTGCGGGCCCTTGGCGTAGACGCCCTGCCACCGCTCGAGCACGCGCGGCGTCGGCATGTCGAACAGCGCCTCCGCCTCGGCGAGGAAGGCGGAGAACGCCGCCTCCGGCTGAAACGGCGGTGGCGTCACGGCGGTCGCGTGCGAGTCGCCGATGATGAGAGTCCCGTCCGGCAGCTGCGTGTACATCTGATTGAGGTCGAGCGCGGCCAGATCCGGGCGCTCGACGTGCAGGCGCTCACGCAGGACTGCGCCTTCGGGGGTGCCCGCGAAGCGTCCGTATCGCACCAGAGACCAACCGGTGAGGAGCGGAGCCATGAGCGGATGCGGCACCGTCACGGCCGCGCGCATCATGTCCAGTGCACAGCGGACGATGCCGTGCCGTTCGGCGACCTCGGGCAGCAGCTGGTCGAGGTCGTGGCCTGCCGCGACGACGATGTTCTCGCTGCGGATGATGCCGCGCGTGGTGTGCACGGCTTCGGTCGACAGCGACGAGACGGCGGTGCGGAATCGGAAGTCCACGCCGAGAACTGCGAGATGACGCACGATGGCGGATGCCGCGGAACGCGGATCCGTCTGCAGGTCGGTCTCGATGTGCGCGCCGCCGCGGAGCCCTTCGCGGCGGAGCGGGGCCGCGCGCAGAAGCTCGTCGACGTCCAGCATGCGGATGCCGCCGTCGCGCGAAGCCGCTTCGAGCACGGCGATCTCGTCGTCGTGGCGCGCCGCGACCAGGGTGCCCGATTCACGCAGCCAGAAGCCGGCGTCGACGGAGAGCCGCAGCCACAGGTGCCGCGAGGTGTCGGCATAGCGCCGCGCCTCGCCGCTCTGCGCGCCGATGCAGAGGTGACCGAAGTTGCGGATCGTGGCGCCGACCGGGGCATCGGCCCGATCCACGACGATCACCCTCAGCCCACGGCGGACCGCCGCGTAGGCGGCGCCGAGCCCCACGATCCCCGACCCGACCACGACCAGGTCCGCCGTGTCCTGCGCGCCGCTCACCGGAACACCTTCCTCATCCACATCGCCAGCCCTTCGACGACGAGCACGGTGACGAGGATCATCAGCACGATCGCCGTCACGGTCTCGTATCGTGAGCCCTGGCTGGCATTGAGCAGGTAGTAGCCGACCCCGCCGCCACCGACGATGCCGAGGATCGTGGCGGCACGGATGTTCGTGTCGAGCATGTAGAAGCTGTGCCCGATCAGCGCCTGCATCCCCTGCGGGACGGTGGCCGAGGCATAGGTCTGGAGACGTGTGGCGCCCACGGCGCGCAGGGCGCGTTCCGGTCCGCCGGCGACCTCTTCGAACGAGTCGGCGATGAGTTTGCCGAGCAGTCCGATGCCACCGAAGGCCAGCGCGATCACGCCCGCTTGCGGACCGAGTCCGGTGATCACCACGAGGACGATCGCGAGGATGAGTTCGGGAACACCGCGGATGCCGACCAGCAGGAACCGGGCCGCTCCGCGCGCGCCCGAGCTGGGCGCGACGTTGCGGGCCGCGAGCGAGCCGAGCACGATCGACGGCAGGAGCGTGAGCACCGTCGCGGCGAGGGCGATCGCGACCGTGTCGCGCATGGCCTCCAGCATGGCGGTGGCGTCATAGCTGCCGAAGGACGGGGGCCAGAACTTGGACGCCACCTCGGGGAGCTTGCCCCAGAACGTGAAGAAGTCGAGCCAGTTGATCTGGCTCACGACGATGCTTCCCACCACGATCGACACGGCCAGGATGCCGGCGATCGTGTGACGCACACGTTGCACGGTCCACGGGCGGCGCACTGCCGTCTCCGGGTTGGCCGCCCATGCCGGGCGCGTGGCGGCGGATGCCGTCGCGGCGGTCTTCAGCCGGGGGTGCAGCAGGCGGTCGATCCAGGAGCGGGTCTGCTTCTGCCGGCCCAGCATCGCTCCTCGCACCATGCTGGAGACGATCTCCATCACGATGCAGAGGATGAAGATGACCACGGCGATCCCGAGACCTTTGCCGTAGTTGAGCGCCTTGAACGCGTACGACATCTCCAGGCCCAGCCCCGCGACGCCCACGTAGCCGAGCACGACGCTGCCGCGCAGATTGATGTCGTTGCGGTGGAGCACGGTGGCGACCCAACTGGGCAGCACCTGCGGAAGGATGCCCGCCGAGAACTCCTGCATCTTCGACCCGCCCGCGGCGCGGATCGCGAGCCGCGGGCCCTCATCGATCTGTTCGATGGCATCGGCGAACATCTTCGAGATCATGCCGATCGAGTGGATGCCGATAGCAAGGATGCCCGGGAGCGTGCCGAGCGAGAACATCAGCACGAACGCCATGGCGAGGACCACATCCGGAAGGGAACGGGTGAGCACGCCGATGAACCGCGCGGCGGCACGCCAGCCGTTGCCGGGCGTCGTGTTCGACGCGGCGAGGTAGGCGATCGGTACCGACAGCACCGCGGCGAGGAGGGTCCCTACGAGCACGAGCCCGACGGTCAGCGCGATCAGCCAGGCGAGATCGGCGGGTTCCGGGAAGGACAGTCCGCCGACGCGGGCCATGAAGTTCTCGGCATTGCCCCAGCTCTGCGCCATCGCGGGGAGCGAGATTCCGACCTCGTTGACCGCGAAGACGCCGACCACGACCAGCGCGACCAGGGTGAGCGATGCGGCGATCCGCTCGGGCGAGACGGGCCGCTTCGGCGCACGGTCGGCGACGCCGCCACGGCCGTGCATGCCGGTCCCGTGGCTGCCAGATCCTGTCGACGGACCGCGGGTCCCCGACCTCGCATCGCGCACGACGGTCATGGCGTCGCCATCTCAGCCGCGGCATCCGCCAACTCGAGCGTCAACGCGGCCATCTCGGCGGTCGTCGTGGCGACCCGCCCGTAGATCTCCATGACCTCGGCCTTCGTCAGGTCCGTGGTCGGGGTGTTCAGCACCACTTCGCCGTGCCGGAGGCCGACGATCCGGTCAGCCCAGCTGATGGCCAGGTCGACCTGGTGAAGACTGCAGACCACGGTCAGGCCCTCGTCTGCGGCGATCTCGCGGATGAGAGCCATGACCTGGTCGCTCGACTCCGGGTCGAGGGAGGCGACGGGCTCGTCGGCGAGCAGGATGTCGGGCTTCTGCATGAGCGCGCGGGCGATGGCCACACGCTGCTGCTGTCCGCCGGACAGAGTGTCGCTGCGCTGGTAGGCGCGGTCGAGCAGGCCCACTCGGTCGAGATGTGCAAGGGCCGTGAGCTTCGACGCCTTGGAGTAGCCCCAGAGCCCGAGCCGCGGTCCGCGGACGCCCGAGAGCGAACCGGTGAGCACGTTCTCCAGCACGGTGAGCGAGGGGACGAGCTCGAACTGCTGGAAGATGAAGCCGACGCGACTGCGCAGACGGCGCAGCGCCTTGCCCTTCAGTGAAGGGACCGAGGAGCCCAGGACCTCGACCGTTCCCGCCGTCGGGATCTCCAGTCCGTCGATGTGGCGGAGCAGGGTCGACTTGCCGGAGCCGCTCAGGCCCAGCAGCACGACGATCTCGCCCTGCGAGACCTGCAGCGATGCGTTGTGCAGCGCAGTGGTCGAACCGAACGTCTTCGTCACGCCCTCGAGGCGGATGAGGGGATCGGATGCCGCGTTCATGGTTTCTCCTAGGACTCGTGGGGAAGCGGTTCCCCGGTCGTTGAGCGAGCGAAGCGAGACGAAACGCTTCCGGTCGTTTCGTCTCGCTCGCTCAACGACCGAGGAGACGGATCAGCCCTGGCACTGCTCGGCTTCGGTTTCCTTGCAGATGTCGCGGATCAGGTCGTAGTAAGCGTCGTCGACCGGCTTCGTCTCGTAGAAGACGCTGCGGAAGCCTTCGGAATCGGCGCTGTCGATGCCGGCGGCGATGATGTCGTCGATCGTGACCTCGGCGAGACCGTCGATCAGCATCTGGGACACCTCGTCAGGAAGAGCCGAGGAGTACACCAGAGGTGCGCCGGGCACCATCGTCTCGTCGATGACCTTCACGGCGTCCGACTTCTCGACCTCGGAGTCCTCGGCGAAGCCCGCCTCGCACTCGACACCTTCGCCGGTCTTCTGGACGCTGACGTCGTGCTTGCCGGCGAACACCGGGGTGATGTCGGCCTTCGGGTCGATGTCGGCCTCGAGCAGGTTGAACGACGGGAAGAGATAGCCGGAGGTCGACGACGGATCGACGAAGCAGACCTTCTTACCCTTGAAGTCGGCGATGCTCGAGATGTCGCTGTCCTTGGGGACGATCGCCTGCGAGTAGTACCCGGGCTCCTGACCCTCTTCGGTGACGATCGAGGAGATCGGCGTCAGTTCCGCGCCGTTGTTGGTGGCGGTGACGTACGTGAAGCCGGAGAAGGATGCGACATCGACCTTGCCGGCAACCGCAGCCTCGATGAGCGCGGCGTAGTCGGTCGACTCGTGGTACTCGACCGTCTTGCCGCTGATCTCGGCGATGTAGTCCATCAGGGGCTGGTAGTTCGTCTCGGTGTCGACCGAGTCGGGGACGACGCCGAAGACGAGGGTGCTCTCGTCGACCGCGAAGCCGCTGCCGGAGGAGGAGTTTTCCGACCCGGCGGTGTTGGTGGCCTCGGCCGTGCCGGAACAAGCAGCCAGGCCGAGTGCGAGGAGCGCGACGCCGGCGAGGGCGGGAAGAGCGCGAAGCTTCATGAGGACCTTTCAGGGGTGAGGGGTGATCCAGAGAAACTCTCGCAGAGGCGAGATCGAGAAATATACCTAACTTGGAAGTGTTCAACGGTCGTTTACCCAGGATTCGCCTGAGTGAACACGGGCGGAACGGGCGAGCAGACAAACGAATGGTCAAGTAATCTACCTATGTGGCCGAAGCTGTGTACACCCAGATTGCCGATGACCTTCGCGCACAGATCACCGCAGGCGCACTCCGCCCCGGCGACGACGTGCCGACCGAGGCGGAACTCGCCGAGCGATGGCACACGTCGCGCGGCCCGATTCGCAACGCTTTGGCAGCACTGCGCGGCGAGGGGCTCATCGAGACCAGCCGCGGTCGCCCCGCGCGCGTGGTCGCGCGGAAGGCGAATCAGGCTGTGGACGTGTCCGTACCGTTCACGGCCTGGGCGAGGGAGCTCGGCGTCACCCCCGGGGCGCAGACGCAGGAGCTGAGCCTGCGTCGCGCGGGCAGCATGGCAGCTGCGCTCGGCGTGGCGCCCGAGGACACCATCGTCAGCGTCGTGCGACTGCGACTGCTCGAAGGACGCCCGACGATGCTCGAACGCCTCAATTACACCGAGGTCGTGGGAAGGCAGCTGTTCGACGTGAACCTCGACGACGTCTCGATCACGCAGTACCTGTCATCCGTCGGTCACCCGATCGTCAGCCTGCAACACGTCATCGACGCCGTTGCGGCGGACGAACAGGATGCCGCACTGCTGCGCGTCCCTCGGGGCACCCCCATCCTGCGGCTGAGTCGCACCTCTCGCGACGCGGAGGGACGCATCTTCGAGGCGTCCGAGGATCGGTACCTCAGCGAGGTCGTACGCTTCACCGTGGCGGCATCCGGGATCTCGAACGATGGCCACTACATGCGGGCGGTGGGCGGCTGACCCGGCGACCGGCTCGTACTCCGGACTGTCCTGAGGGACGTCCTCCCCCGGGCAGCGGAGAGCTGCGGTGCCGACATACGGCGGAAAGAAAAGGCGATCGCGAGCGCGCAAGTGTTTCAGAAGCCAGAAAGACCGCGCTCGCGATCGCAGCGCTGGGGACGCTTTATTCTGGGGAGCCTTCAGGATATTTCCGCCGAGGGCTCTCTTTACAGAGACGAACGTCGAGACTCAAGTGGACTTTCGTCCAGTGTTTGACGGCGGCGGGGCCGGAGTCTCGCGGTATTCCCTCAGTTTAGCCGTCGTCGTCACGCGATCGGCAGACGCGCCGACACTTCCCAGTGCTCGTCGACTTCGCCGGCGCTGAATTCTCCGCGCGCGCCGAGCACGCGCTCGGCCATTCGCCCGAGACCCGTACTGCTCGACGAAAGTTGACGCCGCGGCGTGGTCGGAAGCGGACTCCGCAGCGTGAGGGCCGCCGTGTCATCGTCGAGGTCGAGTCGGATGAGGACTTCACCGGGTCCGGCGTACTTCAAGATGTTCGTCGCCGACTCACGGACGATGCGCGCCAACACGATCTCCGCGGCGCGCGGTATGCGCTCATCGCGGGCGTCTCCGACGATGCGCACG
Organism: Microbacterium sp. CGR2; assembly: GCF_003626735.1. Classification (NCBI taxonomy): domain Bacteria; kingdom Bacillati; phylum Actinomycetota; class Actinomycetes; order Micrococcales; family Microbacteriaceae; genus Microbacterium; species Microbacterium sp. CGR2. The sequence goes on from NZ_RBHX01000001.1 coordinate 352,453, forward strand.
GAATGTCCGGCCGATTCGAACTCCTGGCGCGCCTCATCGATCGCGTCGGCGAGGTCGCCGGTCTGCATTCCGGCCGAACGGGGTCCGTCGTCGGCGATGTCGATGACGAACCGGAGGTCGGCCATCGCCTTGCGCGCTGCCACGCGGATCGCTTCCCGCGAGCCGAGGCTCGTCTCCGGGTCTTCGAGCATCTGCACGTGCAGAGCCACCACAGTGAGGTGGTGGGCGATACTGTCGTGCAACTCGCCGGCGATCCATCGTCGCTCGGCGAGAACTGCCTGTCGTTCCTGTTCCGTACGTTCCGCGAGCTCGAGCTCCAGGCGCCGCCCGCGAGCGGAGGCGATTCGAAGCGCGAAGCCGACGGCACCGGCAACTGCGGCGAAGATGAGGAAGAGGCCGACGTTCACATCGACATCGGCGTCGCCGTTGGCGACAACCGCCGCTGCGACCAGAAAAGCGCCGGTGTACGACAGGATCAACGAGGTCCACCCCAGCCTCATGACCAGACCGGCCGCCACAGCGGCGGCGGTCAGAACCTGAGACTCGGAACCTACGAGAAAAGACAACGCGAACACGACGCCGAGGGCGCCTGTCGCGATGAGGGGATTCCAGATATAGAGAGCGAAAACGGCTGTGGAGGAAATGCTCACCAGTACGGCGAGCGGACTCACACCCGGAGTCGCAAAGAAGGAGATGAGGTCGAGGACGATGGTGATGGAGATGATCGCCAGGATGACGATGCGCTCTACAGCGCTGAGCCTTTCGCCTCGGCCTAACCGGAGTGCATCTGCAGAATCCCCGGTCGTGTGGTCGAAGGCCATGGTTCACTATCTCCTATTCGCCAGGTACTCTAGCGGACGAGACCAAAAAACTTGCCAACCTGCTGCCAGAAAGTCATAGCGTTCACCTCTCTTTGCTAGTCGAACGTCGAATGCGATACCCCATCTTCTCGGCGATCAAAACTGAGCACATCTGTCTCAAGTTCAGACCTCGCTAGCCAAAGGTCTACGTCTCCGCGATCGAAAGCCACCGCCGTTAGGCTTCCTCCATGCCTGATATCCGTGTCGTGATCGTCGACGACGACCCCTTGGTCCGATCTGCGCTGTCGCACTTCGTCTCCCGCGACCCGGAGATCACCGTCGTGGCGCAGGCGGAAGACGGTCTCGAGGCGATCGAGACGGTGGAGCGCGAACAGCCCGACATCGTCATGATGGACGTGCAGATGCCGGAGATGGACGGCATCACCGCAACGCGGGCGATCGTCGATCGGTGGCCCGACGTGCGCGTGCTCGCCGTCACGACCCTTGACGGCCGTGACACCGTGCTCCCCATGCTGAGCGCCGGCGCATCCGGCTACCTGCTGAAGGATTCCACCGCGGAGGAGATTCTCGCGGGGGTGCGCGAGGTACACAGCGGAGCGAGTTCCCTGTCGCCGCGGATCGCGTCCATGCTGATCCGGCACGTGCGCGACACCGAACCGGCCGCCGTGGACACCGCGGCGCTGGAGCCGCTGACGGAGCGCGAAGCAGAAGTGCTCCAGTGCCTCGCGAAGGGCATGTCGAACGCGGAGATCGCGCGCACGCTCATCGTGTCCGAGGGGACGGTGAAGGCGCACCTCGGCCGGATGATGTCGAAGTGGCACCTGCGCGATCGCGTGCAGATCCTCGTCACGGCTGCGCATGCCGGGCTCGTGAGTTTCCGCTGACCGGATACCGGCTCCTCGACCCGTCTCCGGCGCCACGCCTCGTCAGACGGCCAGCAGAACGATCCCGAGCACCACGACCAGCGATGCACCGATCCGCCAGCCGGGTCGCGATTCACGCAGCGCGAACACGCCGAACAGGCTCACCAGCACCACGCTGACCTCGCGCAGCGGCGCCACCAGCGCGACGGGCGCGATCTGAATGGCGTTCAGCACGAGGATGTACGACAGCGGCGAGAGGATGCCGAAGGCGAGGATCCGACGCCACTGCGTGCGGCCGAGCGCCCACACGGCGCTCCAGCGCCGACCCACCGCCAGAGAGTAGAACGGCACCTGCAGCAGTGTCGTCCCCACCATGAACGCGACCGGTGAGACGTCCCAGGTGCGCACGACGTGCGCGTCCCAGATCGTGTAGACCGCGATGGCCACCCCGGTGAGCAGCCCGAACAGCAGCCCTGGGTCGATGCGACGCGTGGCTTCGCCGCGTCCGCGATCGACCAGGCCGATGGCCACGACACCGACGATGATGGCGGCGACTCCGACGAGAGCGACCGGGGAGGGCCTCTCCCCGAGCAGCAGCACGGCCACGATCACCGACAGGAACGGTCCGGTGCCGCGAGCGGTGGCGTAGACGGTCGACAGGTTGCCCTCACGGTAGCCGCGTTGCAGCACGGCCATGTACAGGACGTGCAGCACGGCCGATACACCCACCCCGAGCGCGAACGAGCCGAGGTCGTCGGTGCCGAGACCGCCGGTGAACGGCACGACCCCGATCCAGACGATGACGCTGCTGACCGCGCCCCACCACAGGAACGGCGATCCCGCGCGACTGACACCGTGGGCGATGATGTTCCAGGCGGCGTGCGCGACGGCGGCCCCGAAAACCAGGGCAAACGCGAGAGCAGACACGAGGAGACACCTTAGTCGAGGCGAGCGAACGCCCCGCAGACCGCAGGGCAGGATCGTCCCGATACCGCGACTACGCTCGAATCACGCCCCGTCTTCAGGAAGGCCCCGCATGCCCGTCACCCCGGTCGCACTCGCCCATGCCGACGATCTCGCCGATTTCGTAGCCGCCTCCCCGTCGAGCTATCACGCCGCCGCCGAGGTCGCCCGCCGATTGGAGGCGGTCGGCTTCACGCGGCTGCGCGAGGAGGAGGCCTGGCCGACGCAGGCCGGAGGCCGCTTCGTCGTGGTCCGCGATGGTGCGGCGATCGCCTGGGTGGTGCCGACGGATGCTGCGCCGACGACACCCGCCCACATCTTCGGCGCACACACCGACTCCCCCGGCTTCAAGCTCAAGCCGCAGCCGACGACCGGATCCCGCGGCTGGCTCCAGGCCGCGGTCGAGGTGTACGGCGGACCACTGCTGAATTCCTGGCTCGACCGGGAACTGCGCCTCGCGGGTCGCCTCGCGCTCGCCGACGGCCGTGTCGTGCTCGCCGACACCGGCCCACTGCTGCGCCTTCCGCAGCTCGCCATCCATCTCGATCGCACCGCCAACAGCAGCCTGGCCCTCGACAAGCAGACCGAGACGCAGCCGGTGTGGGGCCTGGGCGAGGCAGCCCAGGCCGACATCCTCGCCGAGCTCGCGGCATCCGCGGGCATCGGTGCATCCGACATCCGGGGGTACGACGTGGTGCTCGCGGACTCCGCCCGCGGCGCCGTCTTCGGCAAGGACGATGCGTTCTTCGCCGCCGGCCGACTCGACGATCTCGCCTCCGTGCACGCGGGCCTCGTCGCCCTCGAGGCTCTCGTCGACGCCGGTACCTCCGACGGTGCGAAGGGAGCCCCGATCGCCGTGCTGGCCGCTTTCGATCATGAGGAGCTCGGCTCAGCCTCCCGCTCCGGTGCCGCCGGCCCGTTCCTGGAGGACGTGCTGGAGCGGGTCTACGCGAATCTCGGAGCTGATGGATCCGCGCGCCGCCAGGCCTACGCCTCGTCGTGGTGCCTCTCGAGCGACGTGGGCCACTCGGTGCACCCGAACTACGTCGCCAAGCACGACCCCGTGGTGCAGCCCGTGCTCGGTTCCGGCCCGATCCTCAAGCTCAACGCCAACCAGCGTTACGCGACAGATGCCGTGGGCACGGCGTCCTGGCGAACCTGGTGCGAGCGTTCCGGCGTGCAGCCGCAGGAGTTCGTCTCGAACAACGCCGTGCCGTGCGGTTCGACGATCGGTCCGATCACGGCCACCCGTCTCGGCATCCGCACGGTCGACGTCGGCATCCCGATCCTGTCGATGCACTCCGCCCGCGAGCTCGCCGGGGTCTCCGACCTGCACGATCTGACTCGCGTGACCGGGGCGTTCTTCGTCGGCTGAGCCCGACGCCGCCCAGGCGGTGCCAAGATGTGCTCATGACGGACATCAAGCCGGCTCTCATCGAGCGTGCGGGCATCGAGATCATCCCCGAATCCGAACGGACGGCCCGACCGCGCGATCTCTTCTGGCCGTGGTTCGCGGCGAACGTGTCGGTGTTCGGCATGTCGTACGGGTCGTTCGTGCTCGGTTTCGGCATCTCCTTCTGGCAGGCGACCCTGGTTTCGGTCATCGGCATCGTGGTGTCGTTCCTGCTGTGCGGGCTCATCGCGATCGCGGGCAAGCGCGGCTCCGCGCCGACCATGGTGCTCTCCCGCGCGGCCTTCGGCGTGCAGGGGCAGAAGGTCCCCGGAGTCGTCTCGTGGCTGACCTCGATCGGGTGGGAGACCTTCCTCGCGATCATGGCCGTGCTCGCCACCGCCACCGTGATCACACAGCTCGGCGGTGACGGCGACAGCATCGCGCTGAAGATCATCGCGACGGCGATCGTCGCGGCGCTCATCGTCGCGGCGTCCGTTCTCGGCTACCACACCATCATGCGGATGCAGTCGGTGCTCACCTGGATCACCGGAGTGGTGACCATCCTGTACGTCGTGCTCGCGGCTCCCCGCATCGACCTCGCAACCGTCATGGCCCTTCCGGCCGGTGGACCCGGCCCGGTGATCGGCGCTCTCGTGATGGTGATGACCGGATTCGGGCTGGGGTGGATCAACATCGCCGCCGACTGGTCCCGGTATCAGAAGCGCACGGCATCCGACGGAGCGATCGTCGCGTGGAACACGATCGGCGGCTCCCTCGCCCCGGTCGTCCTCGTCGTGTTCGGACTGCTGCTCGCGGGATCGGACCCCCAGCTGATGGAGGCCATCGCCGGTGACCCGGTGGGCGCTCTGGCGACGATCCTGCCGGTCTGGGTGCTCGTGCCGTTCCTCCTCACCGCCGTGCTGGCGCTGGTCTCGGGCGCCGTGCTCGGAATCTACTCGTCGGGGCTGACGCTGTTGAGCCTCGGCATCCGCATCCCCCGCCCGACCGCTGCCGCGATCGACGGCGTGATCCTCACGATCGGAACAGTGTTCGTCGTCTTCTTCGCGACCGACTTCCTCGGACCGTTCCAGAGTTTCCTGATCACCCTGGGCGTGCCGCTGGCCTCGTGGGCCGGGATCCTCATCGCCGACATCCTCCGCCGCCGGAAGGACTACGACGAGGACGCCCTGTTCGACAGTCGCGGACGTTACGGCGCCTGGGACTGGACCTCGATCGTCACGATGGTCGTGTCCAGCGTCATCGGGTGGGGTCTGGTGGTGAACAACTTCGCCGATGCCGCCCCCTGGAACAACTGGCAGGGCTACCTGCTGTTCCTGATCGGCGGGCGGGACGGCGAATGGGCGTACGCGAACCTCGGAGTCTTCGTCGCTCTCGTGCTGTCGTTCCTCGTGACCTACTTCGCCCGGGCGGCGAAGATCCGCCGCCAGGAGAACGCGTGAGCCCTTCGGCGAGCTGGTTGGTCGTCATCGATCCGCAGACCATCTTCGCCGCGCCGAACTCCGCCTGGGGGTCGCCGTTCTTCGCCGAAGCGATGCCCCGCATCCGGGCGCTCGCCGCGGCGTTCGGCGAGCGCGTCGTGGTCACGCGGTGGATGCCCACAGCCGACCGATCGACGTCGTGGGGTGAGTACTTCGCTGCGTGGCCGTTCGCCGATCGTCCCGCCGACGATCCTTTGTTCGACCTCGTACCGGATGCGGCGGACCTCTCGCCGCATCCGACCCTCGACCGGCCGACGTTCGGCAAGTGGGGGCCGGAGCTGGAGGCGATCGTCGGCCGTGGCGGTCACATCGTGGTGGCCGGCGTCGCGACCGACTGCTGTGTTCTCTCGACGGCTCTGGCGGCAGCCGACGCCGGTGCGCACGTCACCGTGGTCGCCGACGCGTGCGCCGGGTCGACGCCCGAGAATCATGCCGCCGCGGTGCACGTGATGGGCCTGTACCCGCCGCAGATCACGATCAGCGATACAGCAGCGGTGCTCGCGGACCGCTGAGGTCGCGCGCTCCTCAGCCGACGCTCCGCAAGGGGCCGGGACGGTCAGCCCGACTCGCGCACGGCCGCGGCGATGTCGGCGGGCGAGCCGTGCCAGGGGGCGCCGTGCCCCGGCAGCACCCACGACGCCGGCACCTGGGCGAGTCGATCGAGCGACGCGCGCGCTGTCTCCGGCTCATCCGTGAAGGGTGCGGGCTGGGCGCCGACGCGTCCGGTCAGCACATGGCGGGTGGTGAGCGCGTCGCCCACGAAGACCACGTCGGCGGCGGGGACGTGGATGGCGATGCTTCCCGGCGAGTGTCCCGGCATCCCGATGACCACAGGCGCTCCGGGGAGGTCGAGCACGTCTCCATCGGCGACTTCGACGACCGTGCCGACCTGGCGCGTTCGCAGCGCATTCTTGCGGATGCTGTAGGCGAAGAACCCGAGGGTCGCTCCGAGTCTCGCAGGACCCATCGCGGTCTTCGGCTTCTCCCGGTGCGGACGCGATGGGCGTCGTCCGCGTGGATGAAGACCGGCACCCCGGCCTCGCGGCGCAGACGCTCGGCGAAGCCGATGTGGTCGCTGTCACCGTGAGTCAGCACGACACCGCGGATGTCGGCCATCGGTCGCCCGATCTCGGCGAGCGTGCGCTGCAGGTCGTTCCAGTGTCCGGGAAGACCCGCATCGATGAGGGTGATCCCCTCCGGCAGGTCGACCAGGTAGGAAGCGACGATGTCGTTGCCGAGGCGGTGGATGTGCGGGGCGAGCTTCATGGTTCCTCCAGATGTTTGCAATGGCTACGTTACGTAGCTATCATGGCTAATGTCAATAGCCATGAAGGAGTTGCCATGCCGACACCCGATCGCACGTCGCTCGCACAGATCGTCACCGCCGGGCGGCAGATTCTCGATGCCACCGGGCCGGCCTCCGTCACGATGCAGGCGGTCGCGACGCGCGTGGGAGTGCGTGCACCCTCGCTCTACAAGCGCGTCCGTGACCGGGATGCCCTCCTCGCGGCCGTCGCGGAAGCCGTGATCGACGACCTCACCGCGCACCTCGACGAGGCCGGCGAAGGCCTCGCCGACCTCGCTCGGGAGTATCGCGCGTTCGCGCACCGGCATCCCGAATCGTTCCGGCTCATGTTCACCGACGCCGCGCCCTATGCGGCACTGCAGCGGTCGGCGACACCGATACTCCGTGCCGCCTCCGCCCTGGTCGGAGACGACGAGGCCCTCGACGCCGCCCGGCTCTTCACAGCCTGGTCGACGGGCTTCCTGCAGATGGAACTCGCCGGTGCCTTCCGGCTCGGCGGCGACGTCGACCAGGCGTTCGACTACGGGCTGCAGCGACTCATCGCCGGACTGACCGCCTGACACGCAGCATCGACGAGCCGCGGACGCCGCGGTTGCTGGCACACTGATCGGTGGGAGGGTCCATGAGCACTGCGCCGCGCGCCGAAGAATCCGATCGACCGAAGAAAGCCCGCCGACCCTGGCACCGCACGAAGATCGCCATCGCCGCCGTCGCCGCCGTCGCGGCCCTGGTCGCGATCATCGGCTCCCTCACTCCCTGGCCCTCGGCGATGGTGATCCGCGCCGTCTTCACCAAGGGCGGCGACGAGACCGCGGCCGAGATGGACAAACACGTCCCGGAGACGAAGCTCACCGAGCGCCTCGACGTGGGGTACGGCGACGCGGGCGCGGACACCACGATGGACGTGTTCCGTCCGGCAACCGCCAGCGAGCCCCTGCCCACCGTCGTCTGGATCCACGGCGGCGCGTGGATCTCAGGGGCGAAGGAGAACGTCGACCCCTACCTCCGGATCCTCGCCGCCGAGGGCTACACCACCATCGGCGTCAATTACACGATCGGCCCGGAAGGCGTGTATCCCCTCGCCGTGCACCAGCTCGACGATGCCCTCGCCTACATCGACGAGCACGCCGACGAGCTCGGCGTCGACCCGGACCGCATCGTGCTGGCCGGCGATTCCGCGGGAGCACAACTCGCCAGTCAGATGGCCACGCTCATCACCAACCCGGACTACGCCGACATCATGGGAATCAGTCCCTCGCTCGCTGCCGACCAGGTCGTCGCGACCGTGCTGAACTGCGGCGTGTACGACCTCGCCCGGCTCGCCCAGCTCGACGGCATCGCCGGCTGGGGATTCAAGTCGGCGATGTGGGCGTACTCCGGGACGCGCACCTGGGCCGAGGATTCCACCGGAGCCACGATGTCGACCGTCGACTGGGTCACCGCCGATTTCCCGACCACGTACATCTCGGGCGGCAATGGAGACGACCTCACCTGGCTGCAGTCGATCCCGATGGCGCAGCGGCTGGAAGACCTCGGCGTCGACACCACGACGCTGTTCTGGCCCGCACACCACGAGCCTGAGCTTCCCCACGAGTACCAGTTCCACCTGGACATGCCGGACGCACGGACGGCACTCGAGAAGACAGTCGAGTTCCTCAACGCGCACACCGGCCGCTGACGGCATCCGACGGGGGCCCGGCGCGCTACTTCATGGTGTCGAGGATGCCCACCAGGTCGTCGAAGGTCGTCAGCGGATTGAGGATGGCGAAGCGGGTGTTCGGACACCCGCGGTGCGAGCTCGGCACCACGAAGGCACGTTGGGAGTCGAGCAGCGCCGCGGACCAGCGGTCGTAGTCGACGCGCTCCCAGCCGTCTCGCTCGAACACGACCACGGACAGTTGCGGGTCGCGAACGAGCCGCAGCTCGGGCCGGCGTGCGATCTCCTCGGCGATCTGCTTCGTCAGCGCTATGGTGCCGCCCACGGCTTCGCGATAGGCGTCCACCCCGTAGGTCGCCAACGAGAACCACATCGGCAGGCCGCGGGGGCGACGGGTGAGCTGGATCGAGTAGTCCGAGGGGCTGAACTCGTCGGCCTCGGTGAGAGTGTCGAGGTATTCGGCATGCTGGGTGTGGGCCCGGCGTCCGTCGGCGGGGTCGCGGTAGATGAGCGCACAGCAGTCGAACGGGGCGAACAGCCACTTGTGCGGGTCGACGATCACCGAGTCGGCGCGCTCGACACCCGCGAAGATCGGTCGCGCCTCCGGCGAGAGCATCGCCGTGAGGCCGTAGGCGCCGTCGATGTGCAGCCAGAAGGCGAACTCGTCCTTGAGCGCGGCGATACCGGCGATGTCGTCGACGATGCCGAAGTTCGTCGAGCCTGCGGTGACGACCACCGCGCAGACCTCGTCGCCGTGCTCGGCGAGCGCCTCCCGGACGGCATCCGCTCGCAGCACTCCGTCCTCTCCGGCCTGCACCAGCACCACGTCGGCATCCATCACCTTCGCGGCGGACTTGTTCGACGAATGCGCTTCGACGCTGCAGACGATCTTCCAGCGCGGAGGGAGCTCCTTGCCTGAGCCGACCAGCCGGGCCTTCGCCGCCTCGCGCGCCGCGACGAGCGCGGACAGATTGCCGATCGTGCCGCCCTGCACGAACACGCCCCCGGCCGTGTCGGGGAGCCCGAACTCCCGTGCGAGGAACGAGAGCACCTCGTTCTCGGCGTGCACCGCGCCCGCGCCTTCCAGCCAACTGCCGCCGTACAGTCCGGATGCCGACACGACGAGGTCGAAAGCGATGGCCGCCATGGTCGGCGCCGTCGGGATGAACGACAGATACAGCGGATGACTCGTGGTCAGGCACGCCGGCGCGAGGATGTGCTCGAACACGCTCAGCGCGCGGTGCGCCCCCAACCCGCTGTTCGTGATCGTGGCGCCGACCAGCCGATGGAGCTCGGCTTCGGTCTGCGGTTTGTCCAGCGGGACGTCGGTCGCCAGCATCCGCCGACGCGAATAGTCGAGCACGGCGTCGACGATCGCGGTCGATTCGGGCGAAGCGGCGTGCATGCGGTCGGCGCTCATGGTCGGTCCTCACTTTTCGAGATGGCAGGTGCCCCGAGGGGACGCGTGGAGGCGGCGGGGAGTTCTGGTCGGTCGAGCGCGGCCGAGACGGTTCGTCTGGCGAGATCCGCGCGGTCCTGTGGTGCCCATTTCACGAGTGCGTGGGCGCTCATCCCGTCGACCATGGCGAGCAGCATCCAGGCTGCCGAGGAGGGATCGACGAGCGCATCGTCGGCGGATGCGGCACCGGCGATCACCTCGTGCAGGCCGCTCTGCCACCGGTCCATCTCGGCGCGGACCCGTGCTCCGAGAGGCTCGTTGCGCACACCCAGCGCCCAGGCCTGCACCCAGATCAGGGCGACGTCGTCGCGCGCGTCATCGAGCAGGGTCTCCACGAGCCGCTGCAGTCCGGACCGCAGGCCCTCTGCAGGCGAGAACGCGGCGAGGACCTCGTCGCGTTCGGCGGCGACGATGGCGCCGAACACCTCGGCGACGAACGCGTCCATGACCGGTCGGTAGTGGGCGACGAGGGCGGGGGTCACACCGACACGGGCGGCGACCGCGCGCACCGTGAGGCTCTCTATCCCGCTCTCCTGCGCCAGGGCGACGGCGCCCTCGACGATCGAACGCTCGCGCTCTTCGGGTGGCATCCGCCGCGGAGCGGGTGCTCTTGACGTGGTGTTCATCGAGGGATACCGTAGCACTCGTTGATCACCTGTTCAATAGCTCGAGGCTCAGCGGGGATCAGCAGCGAGGAGATCACGATGAGTTGGCGCATGCCTGCGGAGACCGCACGCCACGACCGCACCTGGATGGCGTTCCCCGCCGAGGGTCAGACGCTGGGCGAGACCGCCGCCGAACGCGAAGAGGGCTACGCGACCTGGACGGCCGTCGCTCATGCCGTCGCCGAGTTCGAGCCGGTGTCGATGCTCGTCGACCCGGCAGAGGTCCCCCGCGCACGGCGGATGCTCAGTGGCAGCATCGACCTGATCGAGGCGCCCGTGGACGAGTTCTGGATGCGCGACTCCGGACCGACCTTCGTCGTGGACGACGCGCGCCCCGACGTGTTGGGCGCCGTCGACTGGATCTTCAACGGCTGGGGCGCACCCGACTGGGCCGAATGGCACAAGGCCGCCGAGCACGCACGCATCGTCACAGGCGCTGTGGGAGCAGAACTCGTCAGCTCGACGCTCGTGAACGAAGGCGGCGGCATCCACGTCGACGGGGAAGGAACCGTGCTCCTCACCGACACGGTCCAGCTCGACCCCCGCCGCAACCCGTTCGCCGATCGGTCGCGCGTCGAAGCCGAGATGGCACGGACCCTCGGAGCGACGAAGGCCATCTGGCTGCCGCGAGGACTCACCCGCGACTACGACGACTTCGGAACCAACGGCCACGTCGACATCGTCGCAACCCTGGCTGCCCCCGGACGCCTGCTGCTTCACGATCAGCGGAATCCTGAGCACCCGGACCACGCCGTTTCCCGCGAACTGCGCGCCCACCTCGAGCAGCAGACGGATGCCGCGGGGCGACGCCTCGACGTCGTGAGCCTGCCCGCACCCACGATGCTGCGCGACAACGAAGGTTTCGTCGACTGGAGCTACGTCAACCATCTGGTCACCAACGACGGCGTCATCGCCTGCGGCTTCGGCGATGAGAGGGCGGATGCCGAGGCGCGCGACCTGCTCGCCGGCGCGTACCCCGGACGCCGCGTCGTCAGCGTCGACGCACGACCGCTGTTCGACCGCGGCGGCGGCATCCACTGCATCACCCAGCAGCAGCCCGCCCTCCCCAGCCCCGGTCGCTGAGGGCTCCTGGCCGCGACGTTTCGTCTCGCTCCGCTCGCTCAACGACCGACACGCCCCACGGCTCGCCCTCTCCGGAAGGACCTCCCATGTTCGACGTCGTCGAAGCCACCATCGCCGAGCTCCGGCACGCTCTGAAGACGGGCGCGACCTCCGCGGTCGAACTCGTGGATGCGTATCTCGAGCGCATCGAGGCCTACGACGGCGCCGATACTGCCACGGCGTTGAACGCGGTCGTCCTGCGGAACCCGGCCGCACGTGACGAGGCCGCCGCCTCCGACACTCGCCGGGCGCAGGGTGAGACTCGTGGCCCACTCGACGGCATCCCGTACACCGCGAAGGACAGCTATCTCGTGGCGGGCCTCACGGCGGCTGCGGGCAGCCCGGCGTTCGACGACCTCATCGCCCAGCGCGACGCCTTCACGATCGAGCGTCTGCGCGCGGGCGGTGCGATCTGCCTCGGATTGACGAACATGCCGCCCATGGCCAACGGCGGCATGCAGCGCGGCGTCTACGGCCGGGCAGAGAGTCCGTACAACGCCGACTTCCTCACCGCGCCGTTCGCCTCGGGTTCGTCCAACGGCTCCGGCACCGCCACGGCCGCGAGTTTCGCCGCCTTCGGTCTCGGCGAAGAGACCTGGTCCAGCGGCCGCGGTCCGGCGACCAACAACGCCCTGTGCGCGTACACACCGTCCCGTGGGATCATCTCGACCCGCGGCAACTGGCCGCTCGTACCGACGATGGATGTGGTCGTGCCGCACACGCGGACCATGGCCGATCTGCTCGAAGTACTCGACGTCATCGTCGCCGACGACGCCGATACGCGCGGAGACTTCTGGCGGGTCCAGCCGTGGGTGCCCATCCCCGCCGCATCCTCGATCCGGCCCCGGTCCTACCCGGCACTGGGTCGCGACGCCTCTCTCGTCGGGGCTCGGATCGGCATCCCCCGGATGTACATCAACGCCGATCCGGATGCCGGCACCGCCGCGTCGGGCGGAATCGGCGGGCCGACCGGCCGCCGGATCGAGACGCGCGCGTCGGTGGTCGAGCGCTGGGAAGCAGCCCGCCGCGACCTCGAGGCAGCCGGTGCGACCGTGGTCGAGGTCGATTTCCCCGTCGTGTCGAACTACGAGGGCGACCGCCCCGGAGCTCCGACCATCGCCACCCGCGGGCTGGTCGCTCCCGAGTATCTGCACCGGGAGATCATCGACCTGTCGGCCTGGAGCTGGGAGGACTTCCTGCAGGCCAACGGCGATCCGGCGCTCGACACTCTCGCGAAGGTCGACGGGTCGACGATCTTCCCGCACCCCGACGGCGCCCTCCCCGACCGCTACACCGGGTTCGACGACGACATCGCCGAGTATCCGGAGTGGGTTCGTGCGAACCCGGGAGCGGGCCTCTCCGACATGCCCGAGCTCGAAGCAGGGCTACGAGGCCTCGAAGAGACGCGACGCCTCGACCTCGAGGCCTGGATGGACGACCTCGGTCTCCACGCGGTGGTGTTCCCTGCGGTCGCCGATGTGGGACCGGCCGACATGGACACGAACCCCGCATCGGCCGACCTCGGCTGGCGCAACGGCACGTGGATCGCCAACGGCAACCTGGCTGTCCGCCACCTCGGCATCCCGACGGTCACCGTCCCGATGGGCCTGATGAGTGACATCGGCATGCCGATCGGCCTGACCTTCGCCGGCCGGGCGTACGACGACGAAGCCCTCCTGCGGCTGGCCGTCGCCTTCGAGGCGAGCGGGGCACCGGGGATGCGCCGCACATCGCCGCCCAGGACTCCTGCGCTCTGACATTTCATATCTATGACGCTCGCCACCGAAGTGATATGTTCGGCGGATGAGCGAAGAGAACGAGCGCGCCCTCGAGTCCGGCATCGTCACGGATCTGTCGGGGAAGATGACCTACGGCTCGTATCTGGCCCTCGACCAGCTGCTCACCGCGCAGCATCCGGTCAGCGACCCCGAGCATCACGACGAGATGCTGTTCATCATCCAGCATCAGACCACCGAGCTCTGGCTCAAACAGCTCCTGCACGAGCTGTCGTCCGCCCGCCGGCTGCTCGCCAGTGACGACCTCCGCGAAGCACTGAAGCGCGTCGCGCGCGTCAAGCGCATCCAGGACGTGATGACGCAGCAATGGGCGATCCTGGCCACTCTCACTCCGACCGAGTATGCGCAGTTCCGCGGATCCCTCGGCAACTCGTCCGGATTCCAGTCCGTCCAGTACCGCGCGGTGGAATTCGCGCTCGGCAACAAGAACGAACGGATGCTGCAGGTCTTCCGCGACCACCCCGCGAACCTCGCACTCCTGACCGCGGAGTGGGAGAAGCCCACCCTCTACGACGAGTTCCTGCGCTTCGCCGCCCGCCGCGGGCTGCCCGTCCCGGCGGAGATCCTCGAGCGGGATGTGCGCGAACCGTACCGCGAGACGCCCGCGCTGGTGCCGGCCATCCGCGAGATCTACCAGAACCATCAGGAACACTGGGACCTCTACGAAGCCTGCGAGGACCTCGTCGACCTCGAGGACAACTTCCAGTTCTGGCGCTTCCGCCACCTCAAGACCGTCGCCCGCACGATCGGCATGAAGGTCGGCACCGGCGGATCGAGCGGCGTCGGCTTCCTGCAGCGGGCACTCGATCTGACCTTCTTCCCCGAGCTGTACACCGTCCGCACCGAGATCGGCCGCTGATGCACGCGGCGACCTACTTCGACGGCGAGGGATGGCGCGACGGGGTCCTCACCGTCGACGACGAGGGGCGGATGCTGCTGCGCGCGGAGAATCCGTCGGCGGAACTCCCTCGGCTCGACGGGGTCGTCGTCGGCGGGTTCACCGACCATCACGTACACCTGCAGCTCGTGGATGCGACAGCACTGGCGGACTCCGGGCTCGGGCGCGTGGTCGACCTCGGCGGGGACCCGGGTGTGCTCCGTGAGCTGCGGTCGAAGGCCCGAAGGGCGGAGCGTTTCGTCTCGCTCCGCTCGCTCAACGACCAGGAGGCCGAGCAGCGATCGTTGCGCGAGGAGCCACGCGACGAGACGCAAGACAGGAGACCCACGATCGAGTTCGCCGGCGCGTTCCTCACGCCGCCCGGCGGCTACCCGTCCGACCGCGCCTGGGCTCCGGCCGGCTCGTTCCGGGAGATCGCCGACGAGGCAGCAGCCGTGGCGGCGGTCACCGAAATGGCGGATGCCGGAGCATCCTGCATCAAGGTCGCCAGCAATCGTGCGGCCGGCCCGGTGTTCGGCGACGCGCTGATCCGCGCCATCGTCGCCGCTGCGGGCGCACGTGCACTCGGGGTCGTCATGCATGCCGAAGGTGCCGGCGAGGCAGAGCGTGCAGCGCGTCTCGGCGCGACGACACTCGCCCACGCTCCCTTCACCGAGCGCCTCGACGATGACGAGATCGCGGAGCAGGCGGCCTCCGTCTCCTGGATCTCGACCCTCGCCATCCACGACGGCACCGACCGCGCGACGGCTGTCGACAACGTCGGTCGTTTCCACGCTGCCGGCGGCACGGTCCGGTACGGCACCGACATGGGCAACGGCCCGACACCGGTGGACCTGCATCCGGGTGAGATCGCCGCGCTGCACGAAGCGGGCATCGCCGGTCCCGCCCTTCTCCGCGTCCTCGCTCCCTGCGACGCGCTCGACCCGGCTTCCGTCCTGCTGCTTCTCCCCCACGCGGATGCTGACCCGCTCTCCGCCCGCCGCCTCGCCCCCTCCGATCTGAAGGTGTGACATGACCGACCTCCGCGACACCGCCCTCCTCGCGACCGCACGCTCGCTCGATGCCTCCGATCCGCTGGGCGAGTACCTCGGCGCGTTTCTCGACGCTCCGGGTGTGACCGCGTATCTCGACGGCAACTCACTCGGTCGACCCCTGCGTGACACCCCCGACAGGCTCGCCGCCTTCGTGCGCGAAGACTGGGGCACGCGGCTCATCCGCTCGTGGGACGAACAGTGGATGATGCTGCCGATGGAGCTGGGTGACCGCATCGCCGACGTCGCGCTCGGCGCTGCGGCGGGGCAGACGGTCGTCGCCGACTCGACGAGCGTGCTCATCTACAAGCTGATGCGCGCCGCGCTCGACGGATCCCGACGCCCCGGCTCCGTGGACCGCACCGAGATCGTGATGGAGCGGGGCAACTTCCCCACGGACCGGTTCCTGGCCGAAGGCGTCGCCGCGGAGACCGGCATGACGCTGCGCTGGCTCGACCCTGACCCCGTCCACGGCGTGACCGTCGCCGACGTCGAGGCCGTGCTGTCGGAGCGCACCGCCCTCGTGTCCCTCAGCCACGTCGACTATCGCTCCGGAGCACTGGCCGACATGCGCGCGATCACGGCGACCGTGCACGACGCCGGCGCCCTGATGATGTGGGACCTCTGCCACTCTGCGGGACTCATCCCGATGCACCTCGATGACTGGGGTGTCGACATCGCCGTC
Organism: Microbacterium sp. CGR2; assembly: GCF_003626735.1. Lineage (NCBI taxonomy): Bacteria > Bacillati > Actinomycetota > Actinomycetes > Micrococcales > Microbacteriaceae > Microbacterium > Microbacterium sp. CGR2. The sequence goes on from NZ_RBHX01000001.1 coordinate 368,611, forward strand.
GGCTGCACGTACAAGTACCTCAACGGCGGACCCGGTTCACCGGCGTTCGCGTACCTCCGCCACGACCTGCACGGTCTGCTGCGCCAGCCGATCCAGGGCTGGTGGAGTGCCGCGGACATCTTCGCGATGGGCCCGGAGTACGCGCCGGCGGGCGATATTCGGCAGTTGCTGAGCGGCACACCGCCGGTGACGTCGATGCTGGCGATGCAGGGGATGCTGGACCTCATCCAACAGGCGGGCATCGACGCGGTGCGGGCGAAGTCGACGTCGCTGACGGAGTTCGCGATCCGCGCTTTCGACGACGTGCTCGCCCCGCTCGGAGTGCGGCTGCTCAGCCCCCGCGACGCGGCTCTGCGCGGGGGGCACGTGACGATCGGCCACCCCGACTTCCGAGACGTCACCCGACGGCTCTGGGCGGACGGCGTCATTCCCGATTTCCGCTTTCCCGACGGCATCCGCCTCGGGCTGTCCCCACTCAGCACCTCGCACGTCGAGACCGTCACCGGGATCCTCGCCGTGCGCGATGCCCTGGAGTCCGATGATCGCTGACCCCGTCCCCGGCGCCGTGCTGGATGACATCGACGCCCGTCCTGGCAGCACGTCCTCCCTGCTGCGGACGGTCATCGGGCTGTTCCTCCGCCCGCTCGGCGGATGGATCTCGGCGGCCGACCTGGTCGCCCTCGCCGGCGATCTCGGCATCTCCGCGGCTCGGGCACGCACGGGGATCACGCGACTGAAGCAGAAAGGGCTCCTCCTCCCGGAGCGCGACGAGACCATCGGCTACCGCCTCGATCCGGCGGCGCTGCTGATGCTGGAGCGGGGAGACCGGCGCATCTTCGAGATGCGCGAGATGACGGATGCCGACACCTGGTGCCTCGTGTCGTTCTCGATACCGGAGAGTGCGCGCAGCATCCGTCACCAGCTGCGGCGTCGTCTGCAGTGGATCGGCGCGGGCATCGTCTCACCGGCGCTGTGGATCTGCCCGGGGCATCTCCAGGACGAGGCTCTCGAGATCATCGACGACCTCGGTGCACGCGACTGGGTGACGCTGTTCGAGGCCTTCGCTCCCCTGCCGTCCGGCTCGCTGGTGGACGCGGCTGCACAGTGGTGGGATCTGACGGCGCTGCGTGCCGAGCATCTCGCGTTCCAGGATTCCCTGAACGATCTCCCCACTGAGCCCTTCGCCGCGTACGTGCACCTCATCGACCGCTGGCGGGTGCTCCCCTACACCGATCCTGGCCTGCCACCGTCGATGCTGCCTGCGGACTGGCCAGGCCGCCGCAGCTTCGACGAGTTCGCGCGGCGATCGGCCGCACTGCAGGGCCCTGCCTGGGAGCACGTGCGGGCCCTCACCTTCCCGGCGGCGCCGTCGTCGCCCTGACCACCAACCGCGTCGGCAGGATGACGTGCGTCTGCTCGATCTCCTGACCCGCGAGCAACGTGAAGACCATGTCGGCGGCGACGGCCCCGAGCTTGCGCATCGGCTGCTGGATGGTCGTCAGCGGCAGTGCGCGTCGCGAGGCCTCCGGCACGTCGTCGAAGCCGATGACCGAGAGATCCTGCGGCACGCGCAGCCCCAGCTCCTGGGCGACCTCGACGACCGCGATCGCGGAGAGGTCATTCGCGGCGAAGACCGCCGTGGGTCGCGCTTCGGTGGCGAGCATCCGCCGAGCCGACTCCCGTGTCGCGGCGAGTTCGTAACGCCCCGCCCCCACCAGCGCCGGATCGACGGGGATCCCGGCATCGGACAGCGCCCGACGATACCCGGCATCGCGGAGCCCGGCCGAACGCAGATCGGGGCGACCGGCGAGGAACCCGATCCGGCGATGACCGAGCTCGATGAGGTGCCGGGTGGCCGCGAGCGCGCCGCCGAAGCTGTCGGATTCGACCGTCGGCAGATCTGCGCGCCCGGTGTGCGGATCGATCGCCACGACGGGGATCTCGGTCGCGGCGCTGACCACCGTCGGGGTGACCATGATCGCGGCATCGATCAGCGTGCCGGACAGCCGACTGAGGGACCGCCGTTCCCACCCGTCGCCCGCTCCATGGTGTGAACCGCTGTAGGCCAGCAGATCGAACGCGGTGTCGTGCACCGCGGACCCGACCCCTTTCAGGATCTCGGCACTGAACGGCTCGAAGTCCGCCAGCAGCACCCCGATCACGCCGGTCCTGCGCGCCCGCATGCTGCTGGCCACGAGGCTCGATTCGTAGCCGAGCTCGCGCACGGTCTCGAGGACCCGCCGAACCGTGGAGTCGGCGATTCCGTATCGACCGTTCACGGCCTTCGACACGGTCGACACCGACACCCCCGCCGCCTTGGCGACATCGTGGATCGTCGTTCGTCCGCTCATGTCTGGTCAGCGTAGACCCCTGAGGTCCTCATCTGGAAACTGTTTTCGAAAACGTTTGACGACTCCGACGGACCGCAGAAGACTGCTCCCACCGCGGTCTCACCTGAGCCGCCGCGGGCGCCCGCATCGTCGCGGCGCGCAACTCGATGAGGAGAACAATCACATGAACAGCAGAAGGCTCCCCCTCGCCTCCGCCGCGGCTCTCGCGGTCGGGGCGCTCGCACTCTCCGGCTGTACGGCCTCCGACTCCGGTTCCGGAGAGGACGGATCGGCCAGCATGACCCTCTGGCACAACTCGACCACCGGACCAGGCGTCGAGTTCTGGGAGGCGACCGTCGCGGACTTCGAAGAGGAGAACCCCGGCGTCAGCATCGAGATCCAGTCGATCCAGAACGAAGACCTCGACGGCAAGCTGCAGACCGCGCTCAACTCCGGCGACGCTCCCGACATCTTCCTGCAGCGCGGCGGCGGCAAGATGGCGGCCATGGTGAAGGCCGGCCAGCTCAAGGATCTGACGGACGCGATCGAAGGACCGGCCGCGGAAGAGATCCCGGATGCCGCGTACTCCGCGAACAGCCTCGACGACAAGATCTACGCGATGCCGGTCGCCGTGCTTCCCGGTGGACTCTTCTACAGCCAGGATCTCTTCGACGAGGCGGGCATCACCGAGACGCCGACCACTGTCGACGAGCTCACGGAGGCGACCGAGGCCCTCCGCAGCGCCGGCGTCGAGCCCGTCGCCCTCGGTGCGAAGGACGCCTGGCCGGCAGCCCACTGGTACTACTGGTTCGCGCTCCGCGAATGCAGCCCCGAGACTCTGGCGAAGGCCGCCGACGAGATGAGCTTCGACGACGAGTGCTGGGTTCGTGCCGGCGAAGATCTGGAGGAGTTCGCCTCGACCGAGCCGTTCAACGCGGGGTTCCTCACCACCCCGGCGCAGCAGGGCGCCGGCAGCTCCGCAGGACTCATCGCCAACCACCAGGCGGGTATGGAACTCATGGGCGCGTGGAACCCGGGCGTGATCGCCGGGCTGACGCCGGACGAGAAGCCGCTCCCCGACCTGGCGTGGTTCCCGTTCCCCGAGGTCGAGGGCGGCGACGGCCTCCCCGGTTCGATGATGGGCGGGGTCGACGGGTACTCCTGCTCGGTCGACGCGCCTGACGCCTGCGTCGATTTCCTGAACTACATCGGCACGTCGGACGTGCAGACGGCGTACTACAAGGCTTTCAACGCTCCTCCGGTGAACACCGTCGCCCAGGAAGCGGTCACGGAGCCGTACCTGCAGACGATCCTGGAGGCATACAACGCGGCCCCGTACGCGTCGCAGTGGCTCGACACGGTCTACGGACAGAACGTCGGCAATGCGCTGAACGTCGCCGTCGTGAACATGCTGGCGGGGAAGGGCACTCCGGAGGACATCGTCAAGGCTGTCAAGGATGCTGCCGCGAAGGCGTGAGGTAGGGGCCCGGCTGGAGGTCATCCTTCTGGTCGGGCCCGCCCTCCTCGTCTTCCTCGCCTTCGTGATCTTCCCCGTGCTGATGGCCGCGTACTACGGCTTCTTCAGCTGGCAGGGATACGGCCCCGCGACGGACTTCATCGGCCTGAAGAACTATCTGACGATCCTGCAGGATCCGCTGTTCCACGACGCTCTGGCCCACAACGGCATCATCCTCGTGATGTCGCTGGTCCTGCAGGGCCCGGCCGCGATCCTGCTCGCGCTGCTGCTGAACCGGCGCATGCGCGGTCAATCGCTCATCCGCGTCCTGATCTTCGTGCCGTACGTGATCTCGGAGGTGGTCGTCGGAACGGGTTGGAGTCTGATGCTCCAGACCAGCGGTGCCCTCAACGCGCTGCTGACGAACATGGGATTGGGCTTCCTGGCGAACGACTGGCTCTCGGACCCCGACATCGCCATCTGGACCCTGATGGCGATCATCACCTGGAAGTACGTCGGCTTCGCCGTCATCCTCTTCCTCGCAGGGCTCCAGGGCATCCCGGAGGAGCTCCATGAGGCCGCGGCCATCGACGGCGCGTCCTACTGGCAGATCCAGCGCCGGATCACCCTCCCCCTGCTCGCACCGACCCTGCGGATCTGGGCGTTCCTGTCGATCATCGGCTCACTGCAGCTGTTCGACCTCGTCTACATCATCTGGGGGCAGTACATCGCCTCCACCGCCGGCACCTCCACGATGGCGACCTACATGGTGTCCGAGGGGCGCAATGCCGGGAACTTCGGCTTCGGAAACGCCGTCGCCGTCGTGCTGTTCCTGATCTCGCTCGTGGTGGCGCTGATCTACCAGCAGGCCGTGCTCCGACGCGACACCGACGGAGCGCTCACCGGAGCCGGCGCGGGCACCGCCAAGAAGAGGAAGAACCGATGACCGCCACATCCGTACTCGTCACCCAGCGGCTCGACGGCCGCCGTCGCGCACGGCCACGACTGCCGTGGGCCAACCCCGCGGTCTATGTCGTCGCGGCGGTCGTCGTGGGTCTGATGCTGGCCCCCATCGCCTACATCATCATCGGCGGATTCCGCACGAACGCCCAGATCACGACCGATCCAGCCGGACTCCCCCAGCCGTGGGTGCTCTCGAACTACGTCGACGTGCTCACGGGCGGCATCTTCTGGCGGCAGGTGCTCAACTCGCTCATCGTCGCCCTCGCGACGACCATCGGCGTCGTCGTGCTCGGGTTGATGGCGGCCTACGTCCTGGCCCGCTACCGATTCGTCGGACGAGGCGTCCTCTACGCGTTCTTCGCCGCGGGACTCATGTTCCCGCTGACGGTGGCGATCACCCCGCTGTACATCGTGGTGCGCAACCTGGGCTTGATGAACTCGCTGGGCGGAGTGATCCTGCCCCAGATCGCGTTCGCCCTGCCGACTACGATCATCATCCTCGTGCCGTTCCTCCGCGCGATACCGGATGAGATCCAGGAGGCGGCCTTCATCGACGGATGCAGCCGACTCGGATTCTTCTGGCGGATGGTGCTGCCGCTGTCGCTGCCGGGCGTCATCACCACCGGCATCCTGGCCTTCATCGGGAGCTGGAACGGCTACCTGCTTCCGCTGTTCATCCTCAACGACGCGGCAGCCTTCACCCTGCCCCTCGGCGTGCAGTCGTTCGCCTCGCAGTACTCGGTCGACACGGCGAAAGTGCTGGCCTTCACCTCACTGTCGATGATCCCGGCGCTGATCTTCTTCAGCGTGTTCGAGCGGCGCATCGTCGGCGGTCTCACCGGGGCGGTCAAGGGATGAACGGCAAGACCCTCAGAACAGAGAGAACCATGAAACAGAGCACCGTGTCAGAGCAGAGCATCCGCCTGTTCTCCCCGCGCGTCGAGGCGCTGATCGCGCAGATGACCCTCGAGGAGAAGCAGGCGCAGCTCGTCGGCTTCTGGGTCGACCAGGGCGATGAGGTCGTGGCTCCTCTCGCCGGTGAGATGAAGAGTTCCACGAGGTACGAGGAGGCCGTGGCGAATGGCATCGGGCACCTCACGCGCGTCTACGGCACGCGACCGGTCGACCCGATCGAGCGCGCCCGTTGGCTGTGGGCGGAGCAGGCGCGACTGCAGCGGGAGACGCGCCTCGGTATCCCGGCGATCGTCCACGAGGAGTGCCTCACGGGTCTCGCCGCCTGGAAGGCCGCGACCTTCCCCACACCGCTCGCGTGGGGTGCGTCGTTCGACCCGGATCTCGTCGCCGAGGCCGGGGCCGCCATCGGCGAATCGATGCGAGCGTTGGGCATTCACCAGGGCCTGGCGCCGGTGCTCGATGTGATCCGCGATCCGCGTTGGGGTCGGGTCGACGAGTGCATCGCCGAAGACCCGCTCGTGGTCGGTTCGATCGGGACCGCCTATGTGCGGGGCCTGCAGTCCGCGGGCGTCCATGCGACCCTGAAGCACTTCGTCGGCTACTCCGCCTCGCGCGCCGGTCGCAATCACGCACCTGTGCACGCCGGACCGCGAGAGATCGAGGACATCCTGCTCCCGCCGTTCGAGATGGCGATCCGCGAGGGCGGGGCTCGCAGCGTGATGAACTCGTACACCGACATCGACGGCATCCCTCTCACCGCAGACCCGCGGTACCTCACGGGAGTGCTGCGCGAGCGCTGGGGATTCGACGGCGTCGTCGTCTCGGACTACTTCGCCGTCGACTTCCTGCGGAGCATGCACCGGGTGGCGGCCGATTCCGCGGATGCGGCGCGGCTCGCGCTCAGCGCGGGCGTCGATGTCGAGCTCCCCTCCCCCGATGCCTACGTGACGCTTGCGGAGCAGGTGCGCGACGGCAGGATGCCGGAGAGCACCCTCGACCGTGCGGTCGGGCGCGTGCTCTCGCAGAAGGAGGAGTTGGGTCTGCTGGATGCCGACTTCAGCAGCCCGCCGACGTCGATCGACCTGGATGCTCCGGCCCACCGTGCGATCGCCCGGCGCCTCGCCGAGGAATCCGTGGTGCTGCTGAGCAACGACGGAGTGCTTCCTCTCGCGGCCACGACGCGCTCACGGATCGCCGTGATCGGGCCCAACGCCGACAGCCCCGAGGCGTTGATGGGCTGCTACTCCTTCGTCAACCACGTGCTCGCGCATCACCCCGGCGTGCCCGCCGGCATCGCGCTGCCGACGGTGCTCGAGGCGCTGACCGCCGAGTTCCCGGATGCCGAGATCACCCACGCTCCCGGCGCAGATGTCGAGGGCTCCGACCGCACCGGGATCCCCGTAGCTGCCGCTCGCGCGTCCGAGGCCGATGTCGCGATCGTCGTGGTCGGCGACCGCGCGGGCTTGTTCGGCCGCGGCACCGTCGGCGAGGGGAACGACGTCGAGACCCTGGAACTTCCCGGCGTGCAGCGCGAACTCGTCGAAGCGGTCGTCGCCACCGGGACCCCGGTGATCCTCATCGCGATGACCGGGCGGCCATACGCCCTGGACTGGGCGCTTCCGCGGCGAGCGGGTGCCGTCGGGACGATCGTCGGTCTCGGCGCAGTCAATTCGGCTGCTCCTGAATCGACCGTCGACCCGTCGCGACCCGCCCACCCTGCTGCCGTGCTCCAGGCTTTCTTCCCGGGCGAGGAGGGCGGGCCGGCGATCGCCCGCCTCCTCAGCGGCCGCGTCTCACCGTCCGGACGCCTCCCGGTATCGCTGCCGCGCTCTGCCGGCGCGCAGCCGTACTCGTACCTGCACCCGGTGCTCGGCGGGCGAACCGACGTGACCAGCGCCGACCCCACCCCCGCCCGGCCGTTCGGCTTCGGGCTCGGCTACACGACCTTCGCGCACGAGGATCTGACGGTGGCACCGACCGCCACGGCCGGCGACATCCTGCGCGTCACCGTGCTGGTGCGCAACGTCGGCACCCGGGAAGGCGCCGACGTCGTGCAGCTCTACGCGCATGATGAGGTCGCCAGCGTCACCCGCCCGGTGGCGCAGCTGATCGGCTTCCGCCGCATCAGCCTCGCCGCAGGGGGCGAGGAACGCGTGACTTTCGACGTGCCGCTCGAGCGCCTCGCGTTCACCGCGGCCGACGGCATCCGAAGAGTCGAAGCCGGCAAGGTCCGGCTGTGGGTGGGCGAGGCGTGCGACCACGAGGACGCGGTCGCCGTCTTCGACATCGTCTAGGCCGTCTGCCCTGCCACCTCGGCGAGGAAGCCGGTGACGTGCTCCTGCAACCGCAGGATGCGCATGTCGCGAGCCAGCTCACGGTCGTACCCCTGGTAGGCGAGGGGCGGCAGCATCCGGACGTTTCGGGAACAGCCGAACTCGGCGCAGACGAGGTTGCCGATGGAGTCGCCCTTGCGGCCGGCCGCGCCCGCCTTTCGCGCGACGAAGAGCTGCACGTCGTCGCGGAGGGTGACGTCTTCGCACCACGAGCATTGCGCGCGAGCGAGCACGCGCTGCTCGGCACGCTGCAGCACCGCACCGACCGGGGCGGCGTCGACCCAGGCGACGACGTACGCGCGACGCGGGAGCTTGGGGTCGGTCCAGCCGAGAAAGTCGAGCTTGTCGAACTCGATGTCTGCGAAGGCGGCGGGAAGGTGGACGTCGGAGACCTCCTTGCGGGAGGCGTTGAGGAAGGAGGCGCGGATGTCGCGCTCGTCGATGGGACGCATGAGAAGAGGTGCTTTCGGAGTGGTCGCCGCACGGGCGAGTCGATCAGGATGAGGGGCTCCGGCTCGGATGCCGGGTACGACACAGCGCCGGGGACGGGGGTTCCGCCTCCGGCTGGTCCTCAGCCTCTGTCCGCGGCGCTGAAGGCGCCTGCGGCTCCGTTCTGCGCCCGAGGGGCGCTCATCGACGACAGCACCCGGCGAGCCTACACCCCTTTGTTTCACTCCGTGTCGATGCGCTTTCCACCGGCGCGAAGGCCGACCTACGCTTTCGGAAACGCCGATTCCGGCCGACCATCTGAAGGAGACCACGTGTCCACGCCGCTGAACCACCTTCCGCCCCTCTCGGTGCGTGAGCGTTCGGCGTGCATGTGCGAGCACGGAGATCGGTGCTCGTCGTTCGCGCCGGGCCATGCGCTGCATCTGATTCAGGCACGCATCGCCGCGGCCACTCCCGCTGAGTGGGTGGACGGCATCGTCGAATCCGCGGATGCCGTGTCCGGCGATCTGGTCGTTCGTGGACTGGACGGCCGAGCTCACGCGCTCTGGAACGGATCCGGTGCGGCGCTCGAGGCTCCGACCGGCTCGCCCGTGGCGCTGCACCTGCGCTACGGCGTGCTCAGCGTCGGGCGCACGCAGTTCAACGTCGCCGGGGAGTGATCTTCGGCGTGCGTCTCAGGCGCTCGCCATCATCATGTTCTTCACGTTCATGCACGCCTCCATGCACGCCTGGCACGCCTGAGCACACATCTTGCAGACCTCGCTGTGGTCGGCGTGCTCCATGCACTCGTCCATGCACATCTGACACAGCGCGATGCACGCGTCGAGCATCGCCATCATCGAGGCCGGGGTCATGCCCTGCATCCGCATCATCGATCGCATCATCGTGTTGCACATGTCCGCACAGTTCATGCACGCCGGCGCACAGTCCATCATCTGCGTCGAGCAGACGGTGCAGGCCTGCTCGCAGGCCGAGCACGCGTCCATGCACGCCTGCAGCACGGACATGTCCATCATCGCCATGTCGGGCATCGATTCCATGTTCTTCGACATCGCGCCCATCATCATCGAGTCCATCGCACACCGCTTCCTTCGTCGAGATCCGCGGGCAGGACCACCCGCCTGGCGCCAGGCTAGTCGTTCACCCGGGCGACGTCGATGGCGTCGGACGCTGGCACGCGGAATATCGATTGTCAATCCCGTGGCCGTCCGGGGAATGGTTTGCGAAGGTATGAGTGTCAATGATCCGTCGATGAGAGGAGCCCCACATGAGTGGTGCAGATGACATCAAGAACAACGCCGAAAAGCTGGCCGGTAAGGCCAAGGAAGGCGTCGGAAAGGCTACGGACAACGAGCGTCTCGAGACCGAAGGCCAGACGGACCAGGCGAAAGCCTCGACCAAGCAGGCCGGCGAGAACATCAAGGACGCGGCCAAGAACGTCTTCGACAAGTGAAGTCCGCCGGCGGGCGTACCTCACCTGGTGGGGCTACGACCGCCGGCTTTCGCTGATCGCTCGGATCACCCAGGCGATGACAGCGATGGCGAGCAGAACCAGCCCGACCCATAGCAAGAATTGAAGCGACTGCACGAGCCCACCGGTGATCGCCAGAATGATGGCGATCACGATGACGATGATCAGAAGAATGTTCATCAGTTTTCCTTCCGGAGGGGCATGGCACGCCCATTTGGTGGGCATCAACGTAGCCGCGCGCGTGCGGCCCCCGGAGGGGGTTGACTCGGCCCGTTCACGGTGCCATCGGGAGGAGCGACATCATGCCAGGATCACGGAACAATTCGTTGAAGGACCCCGAGCTGTACGAGGAGCTCCGCGAGGATGGAGCGTCCAAGGAGAAAGCGGCACGTATCTCCAATGCCGCCGCGAAGCAGGGGCGCAGCACCGTCGGCCGCAAGGGCGGAAAAAGCGGCGACTACGAAGACTGGACCGTCGCCGAGCTGCGTGGGCGAGCCAAAGAATTAGGACTGACCGGATACAGCGGAAAGCGGAAATCAGAGTTGATCTCCGCGCTCAGGAACCACTGAGCTGGCGATGACTCGATTCGGCATCGAGGAGGAGTTCATCCTTCTCGACAGGGACGCCCTTGTCCCCCTTTCCATGACGCCCGCCACACGCAAGAGCCTTCTGGGGATTGAGCCCGCCGGTCGCGTCACCACCGAGTACCTCGCCTGCCAGTTCGAGTCCGCCACAGACCCGCTGCATACGAGAGCGGGTGCCGAAGAGCAGTTGCGCGCATTGCGCAGCGAGGTGGGTCGGCTTGCTCGGGCACAGGGAGTGATCGCCGCCGCGACCGGGAGCCCGTTCACCACCACGCGCGCCCCGATGATCTCGCCGTCTGCGCACTATGACGATGTGTCGCATCGGCTCGCGCACCTCACCCGAGAGCATGAAGTCAACGGCCTCCACGTCCACGTCGAGGTCCTTGACCCGGAGGACCGCATCTGGGCACTCAACCGCCTTCGAGGGTGGCTTCCGGCGCTGCTTGCCCTCACCGTCAACAGCCCGTTCGCGAACGGCGTCGACGCGGGGTTCGCGAGCTGGCGGACCATGTTGATCCGCAGATTGCCGTCGTCTTGGTGCCCACCGCGGTTTCAGGACTACGACGCTTACGACGCGTACCTCCGACAGTTGCTTTCTGTGGGCACCATCGGGGAGGCGACCTCGCTCTCGGCCGCGATTCGGGTCTCCGAGCGGTATCCGACGGTGGAGGTGCGGGTCTTCGATGCCCAACTCGAGCCTGCGGACTCGGTGCTCGCGGCCCTTCTCTGCCGTGCGCTCGTGCTGTCCGACGATTCGTCTCTCACGAGCGACCACATCGACGGCATCGACGCCTCGCTGTGGTCCGCTGCCCGCTCCGGAATGGACGCGCGCATCATCGACCCCACGACCGGTGAGGTCGCCGACGCCTGGCAGGTCGTAGAGCGGATGCTGACAGCGAGCGCCCCGGCGCTACAAGAGTTCGGCGACGAGGAGTTCGTCGCCGCCGGAATCGAGCGGCTGCGCGCGCACGGCACCGGGGCCGTGCGGCAGCGGCGGGCGTTCGAAGCCGATGGAACGCTGGGGCTGGCTCGGCTGTTTGAAGCCGGGACCGCGACGGCCAATGAAGCCGCTCCCGGATAGCATTCCGAACCACTCAAGTCGCCACGCCGAACCCCTAAAGCCGCCGTTGAGTCAACGTAAATTCCGCTCGGATCCCACTGAACATCCGCCCCGGAGTACTTAATCTCGTTCCAAGCCCACCTTTGCTCACCATGCGGGGCGCGGAGTCCCTACCTTGTGAACACGGCATCCGGCAGGTGCCGCGACCAACAGGGATTGGAGCTTCGAGAAGATGCTCGGCACCATGATGTCGATGATGCTCTTTCTGCTGGTATTCCTCACCCTCGCTGATCCCGCGCGAAGAAGACAAAAACGCGACCGAACGAACAATCGCGACTAGCTGATCCGGTGGCCCTCGGCGGAACCGGCCCCGACGTCTCCAGCCGGGAGTATCGTCAGCCTGTGGCCTCCTTCGCCCCTCTCCAGCGGCTCGTCATCTCGATCGCCGTCCTCGCCTCCTTCGTGACCTTCCTCGACGGCACCGTGGTCAACGTCGCACTGCCCGCGATCAGTGAAGACATCGGCGGCGGAATCACGACGCAGCAGTGGGTCGTCGACGCTTACCTCATCACGCTCAGCGCCCTGATCCTGCTGGCAGGGTCGGTGTCCGACGCGTACGGCCGGGTGCTGGTCATGCGCATCGGGCTCATCGCCTTCGGCGTGGCATCCGTCGCCGTCGCAGCGGCCTTCGATCCGGTGACGATGATCCTCGCGCGCGCGGCTCAGGGCGCGGCCGGAGCTCTGCTCGTGCCGAGCTCGCTGGCGCTGATCACGGCGACCATGCGCGCCGACGTGCAGTCGAGAGCCATCGGCGTCTGGACGGCCTTCACGACGGGGGCGATGCTGGTCGGTCCGCTGCTCGGCGGGCTCTTCGTCGACTACCTCTCGTGGCGCCTGGTGTTCCTCATCAACGTCGTTCCCATCGCGATCACGCTGGTGCTGCTGCAGCGGCTTCGCCTCCCGAAACACGAGCGCCGTGTGAACGTCGACTGGTGGAGCGGAGCACTCTGCGCACTCGGACTCGGCGCCGTCGTGTTCGCTCTGATCGAGCAGCCGAACTTCGGGTGGCAGTCGCCGGCCATATGGCTGCCCGCCCTCGTCGGAGCCGTGCTGTTCACCCTGTTCCTGGTGCGTCAGCGCACGTCCGCCGCGCCGCTGATGCCGCTCTGGCTGTTCCGTGTTCGCGACTTCGGCTGGGGCAACCTCGCCACCCTCTTCGTCTACGCCGCACTCTCACTCAACGGCTTCGTCGTCGGCGTCTATCTCCAGCAGGGCGCCGGCCTGAGTGCGACCGCCGCGGGGTTGGCCAGCCTGCCCATGACCATCCTGATGATCCTGTTGAGCTCGCGTGCCGGAGCGTGGGCCGGACGCTGGGGGCCGCGCATCTTCATGACCGTCGGTCCTCTGGTGATGGCAATGGGCGCGCTGATGCTGCTCACGGTGGCTGCCGACTTCGACTACTGGTGGCAGGTGCTGCCGGCGATGATCGTGATGGGCCTCGGACTCTCGCTCACGGTGGCTCCACTGACCGCGGCGATCCTAGGTGCTATCGACGAGGATCACTCCGGCATCGCCTCCGCCGTCAACAACGCCGTGTCCCGCGTCGCCGGACTCCTCGTCATCGCGTTGCTGTCGACCATCGTCGGCGGCTCGCTCGACCTCGACGGCTTCCACAACGCCGCCTGGGTGACCGCGGCGCTCCTCGTGCTCGGCGGTGTCGTGTCGTGGATCGGTATCCGCCGCAACCCGAAAGAACCCGCAGCGGCCGATGCGGCGGCATCTGTTCCCGAACCGCATTGACCGTGTCGGTGGCCGCGCGCACACTGGAGGCACCGCTCCCCAGCCGCCGGAGGTCACCGTGAGCACAGTCCAGACGCCCCTTCCGCCCATCGTCGACGCAGAGACGTGGCAGCGCGAACTCGAAGCACTGCGCATCAGGGAGAAGGCTGCGACTCGAGAGCTCGACGCGATCGCTGCGGAGCGGCGACGCCTGCCGATGGTGCAGCTGCCGGAGTACACCCTCGTCGGCGCCGAGGGTCCTGTGCGGCTCGCCGACGTCTTCGACGGGCACTCGCAGCTCATCGTCTACAACCACATGTGGTCCGACGGCAACGAGTGGCAGTGCCCGGGGTGCACCGGCTTCACGTCGCAGTTCACCCGCCTCGACGACCTCGAGCGCTACTACGACGCACGCTTCGTCATCGTCACCAACGGTCCGATCGACGAAGCTCTCGCGTACCGTGCGCGCGTCGGCAACACGATGTCGTGGTATTCGAGTGCCGACAGTTCATTCGGGTCGGATGTGGATGCCCCACCGAACGCCGGGTTCGCGGTGAACGTGTTCCTCCGTGACGGCGACACCGTGTACCGCACCTGGCACACGAACGGCCGCGGCACAGAGCGTCTGAGCCACCTGCACGGTCTGGTCGACCTGCTCCCGTACGGCCGCCAGGAGGAATGGCAGGATGTTCCGGCGGGGTGGCCGCAGCACCCGACGTACTCTCAGGGTATGAGTTCGAAAGAGGTCGCGGAGTTGTACGGAGCCTCCCGCTGAGCCGCATGCTCCGGGTCGCGGCGTTGTCGGTGTCGACTGTCGTCATGCTGACGGCCTTCACCGGATGCCTGGCGACCCCGGCTTCGCCATCGCCCGCATCGTCGACGGACCCGAGCTCCGCCGCGGGCGTTGCACTCCCACCTGTCGGCGCGATCCCCGACTATCAGCTCGGGGGTGCATACGACCCCGCGCCAGGGGTCGGGATCGTCGGGCGAGATCGGTCGGAGACGCCCGCCTCCGACGCGTACTCGATCTGTTACGTCAACGGCTTCCAGACCCAGCCCGGCGAACTCGGCGAGTGGCCCGCCGAACTGCTGCTCCACCGCGACGGCGAACCGGTGTTCGACCCGGACTGGCCCGACGAGGTGCTCCTCGACACGTCCACCGCCGACCACCGTGACCAGATCGCCGCGGGGATCATCCCGTGGATCGCAGGCTGCGCGGATGCCGGCTTCGACGCGGTCGAATTCGACAACCTCGACTCGTACACCCGCTCCGGCGATGCACTCTCTTTCGACGACAACCTGGCATTGGCGACGCTGCTGGTCGATACGGCGCACGCGACGGGTCTGGCGGCCGGGCAGAAGAATGCGGCAGAAGATGCGGTCGCCCTTCGAGAACAGGCAGGCTTCGACTTCGCACTGACCGAAGAATGCGCCGTGTTCCGAGAATGCAGCGTGTACACCGACGTGTACGGCGACGCGGTGATCGACATCGAGTACACCGACGCCCTGCCTCGACCGTTCGCCGAGATGTGCGCCGACGAGGAATCGCCCGCCTCGATGGTGCTGCGCGACCGCGACCTCGTCACCCCGGCCGATCCCGCCTACGCGTTCGAGACCTGCACGGGCTGACGCCCAGGCGCGCCTCCGCCTGTCAATGGGCGGGCGGCCGACGGGGAGATGCGCCATGCTGGACCTTCGACGAGAGAGGACCTCCCATGAGCGGCCCCAGCCCCTACCCCGAAGATTCCGGGCCCTTCGACGCTGCCGCGCAGACACCTGCCGGCGAGAAGGTGTTCACGGCAGACGACGGCATCGACCACGAAGCCGGCGAGACGGATCCGCTCGAACAGGGCGACGAAAGCGGCCACGAGCAGGACGACGCACAGCGCGACCAGCCCTCCCCCGGCGCCTGAACGACGAGGGCGCACGCCCCTCACAGACCAATCCCGCATGGCGGCAGCGCCGACGACGGCCGGGGCTAGGCTGGCGTCGTGACGAGGACGCGTGGGGTCGCCGATGCGCGCAGCACGGCGGGTGCTGCCCGGCGAATCGCGCTCCGTCGTAGAGCGATCCCCTTCCTGGTCGGTATCGCCGGAGTCATCGTGCTTCTCGCGGTGTTCATCGGCACGGGCGGTCTTGCAGATGGCGACACCGTTCCCGCGGTCGTGCCGATCGGCACGGAAGCGCGCACATCGCTGTACACCGCCACCGTGATGGATGCTGAGGTCACCGACGCCGTCGAGAGCCAGTTCCTCGAAGCCGAGCCAGGCGAGATGCTCGTGGTTCTGACACTCGAGATGGAGAACCTGTCCGGCCACGCCATCGGCCTCGAGCGTTCGGCCGACCGCGTGGAGTCGAGGATGATCAACTCGGGCGAACCCCTGCTCGAGCTCTCCGGTGTGACCCCGACCGGGCCTGCGCGTTCCTGGCGCGCCGATGACACCGCGCCCGCGGTCATCCTTCAACCGGGGGTGCCCGCCGAAGTGAAGATCGCCTGGTCGGTCGCGGATGACGAGCTCGACGACGCCGTGTCGGAGAAGGCGGTGCGCCTGAACGTGTATGACGCCGTGGAGCAATCGGGTCAGGTGATCCTGTCGGCATCCACGACCACGTGGCGTCGAGCCGAACTGGGCGCTCAGATCCCGCTGGCGGTGAGTCGGTGAGCGTCCGGGGCGCGAAGCTCCCGGCGGCCGCACGGGTCGCACCGTGGCTGGTCGGAGCAGCGCTCGTCGTCGCTGCCGGTGCCGTGACAGCGATGACGCCGCTGGCGGCCGCGCTCTTGGATCCGTTCGCCGTGCGAGGCGCGGCCGGCGACCCGATTCAGTCCCGCACCCTCGTCGCGGACGTGCGGGACCTGTCGTTCGCCGACCAGGTCACGGTGTCGGACGCCGACTGGACCGCTGACGGCAACTGGCTGGTGGTCGGGCTGACGGTGTCCGCGCCGACCACCGAGGTGGATGCCGCGATCGGCGTTGCCAGCCTGGAGATAGACGGCCGCGTCTACCAAGCGAGCGAACGCCCCTCGACGTCGCTGGTCGATGTGGATCTCCGCGTGGGCACCGAGACCGTCGGGGTGCTGGCCTTCGAGTTGCCCGACGACATCGAGAGCGGGACCGCCGAGCTGAAGCTGTCGGGGCGCTATCCGACTCCGGAACTCGACGACGTGGTCGCTTTCTCCGTCGACCTCGACGCGGCCTCGACCCGGCCGAGCATCGAGCTGGAACCGCCGCACCTGGGATCGCCATGACCTGGTGGCAGCGGCAACGGCTCGCACTGACCGCGCTGGCCGTGGCCGCGGTGGCGGTGGTCGGAGTGCACGTATGGCTCGACGTGCTGCCCGCGGCCGAGAGCAGCACCCAGATCATGACCGCTGAGAACGGCCGCGCCGAGATCGCCGGCCAGACACTCACCCTGAGCTCCGTGCGCTGGGGCGAGTTCGAGGCTCCCGACGGTTCGCGAACGATGAGCATCCGACTCGATTCCGACGGCGGCCCCGATGCCGAATCGTGCGGGCTGTTCACGCTCGCCGAGGTCGAAGGCGATCGTGTGTGGAGCAATGCGCGTACGGGGCTCGATGTTCCTTACGATGCGGGAGCGTCCTACTGCCAGGAGGAGTCAGGGCCCTACGTCATCCTTGCGGTCTTCGTGCTGCCCGATGGCGTTGACGGCCCGTTCCAGCTCGAGGTCCCGGGAGCCGACCGGAGCGCCCGGTTCGCTGTCGACCCCTGACGCGCGCGTGCCCATCGCCGCTTCCGGGCGACCGATGACGGCATCGAATCCCGTCGCGATGATGGCGACGCGGAGTGGTTCCGCGATCGTGGCCACAGCCACCAGGATGAGCGGGAGGAATGCCGACCAGAACGCGGTCTCGTGTCCGCCGATGAGCTGCAGCACCGTGCGCGACCCCAGCCCCTCCGCCGCTGCCCAGAGCGCGTAGGCGAGCGCCGTGCATCCGAAGACCACCGGCCCGCCCCTCCAGACCAGTGCCACAGCCGCCCAGAGCTCCTCGAAGCGCCGCATCACCACCTTCCTGAGCCGTGAGGCCGTGCCGCTCGGCGCGCCGTCGATGCGACGGAGGACGATCGGAGTGGCGTCGAAGGATGTGCCGTAGATGACACCGGCGACCGTGAGCCAGGCGGCGGGCACGACGACCGCAGCGACGATGATGCCGAACAACCACAGGGATGCCTCCCACAGGGCCGCCACCGGCACGATGTTCGCGGCGAACCAGTCGCCGAGGTCCTGCAACCGGATGAACCCCGCGCGGCCGGCGATCCAGTCCTGAGCCCGCGCCCACCACTGTCCCACGAGCGTGACCAGCATGAACGTCCACAGCAGTTCGGCGTAGGCGGCGAGCGCCACCGTCCACGACGGCAGCCGTTCACCGAATCGGGCGAGGACGAGCCGTGCTGCGAGGGCGACGACGAGCACCACGACCGGTAGCAGTCCGACGGCGACGATCCCCCCTCGATCGCCGAGCTGCTCAAGGTCGTAGCCGGCGTCGCGGAGGGCGATGCTGCTGGCGATCCGGAAGAACTCGATGAGATCGGCGTCCAACATGCCCCAGGCGGCATAGAAGATCGAGAACGGCAGGATCGCCGTCAGCGTGGCGTGGGCGAATTGACGGTGACCTCCGTCACGATCCGGCGAACGGTGTCGCAGCGACGACTGCACCGTGAGATACATGGCGACGTACGAGATCAGCCGGGCAGCCACCGCGAGCGGCAGGAGAAGCAGACCGCCCAGCGTGGTGAGTCCGCCGACGAAGCCCGCGAGCTGCACGAGTAGCTGATGTGCGGCCTCCCCACCCAGGTACCACGCGGCGAGCGCAGGCCAGTGCCGTGCGAGGATGCGCCCGAATGTGCGGAGGGCCTGGAGCATGCCCCCACCGTAGCGGTCGCGCGTGGTCGGACAGCGCTGCATGCCCCTCCGGCGTGCGCGCGTCAAGACCCTTTGATTCCCCGGTTCCCTGGGCCAGGATCGAGGCGTACGCACCGATGGGAGCCCCCGAAACATGACCGCATCCGCCCTCGTCTCTGACACCCTCGTCCCCTTCCGCGCCCGTGGATCGTTGAGCGATGCGATTCTCACGCGCCTGCGCGGAGACGGAGACGACTCCGATCACTCGGCTCTCGCCGCCGACGCTGTCGCCGCCAGCAGCGACATCCTCCGCGATGACGACATCCAGCTCGCTCTGTTCCTCCTGTACGCCAGTGCGTACGGGTCGCTCCCGCAGCTCGACGCGGAGCTCGAGTGGGACCCGGAGCTGATCGCGACACGGCGCATCCTGGAGGACGCCTTCGAGCGGACTCTGCGCGATGTGGTGCCGATGCCGGACCTCCCCGAGCCGACCGTCGACGCCGTCGGCCGGGCGCTGTTCGCACTGGCCGCCGCCGACACCGGGCCGAGCCTCTCCCGGTATATCGCGAAGAAGGCGACCAAAGAGCAGGCCGAGGAGATGCTCATCCTGCGGTCGGTCTACACCCTGCGTGAAGCCGACCCGCACTCGTGGGCGATCCCGCGGCTGGAGGGACGTGCGAAGGCCGCGCTCGTCGAGATCCAGTCCGACGAGTACGGCGGCGGGCGACCACATCGCGTGCATCAGGAGATCTTCGCGGCTGCCATGCGCGCCGCCGGACTCGACTCCACGTATGGCGTCTATGTCGACGACGTGCCGGCGATCAGCCTCGCCTCGTTCAACATGATGTCGCTGTTCGGACTCAACCGGCGGCTCGTCGGTGCGATCGTCGGGCACCTCGCCGCGTACGAGATGACGTCGTCGATCCCGTGCCGGCTGTATGCCGACGGTCTTCGCCGCCTCGGCTTCCACGAGGACGTCGCGGACTACTTCGCGGAACACGTGGAAGCGGACGCCGTGCACGAGCAGATCGCGGGGCGCGACCTCGCCGGAAGCCTCGCCGAGGACCACCCGGAGCTCCTGTCCGACATCATGTTCGGGGCCTCGGCCTGTCTCCTCGTGGACGGCTGGGTCGGTGGCCACATCCTGGACGCCTGGTCGGCAGGCTTCTCGGCTCTGCGTCAGGAGGCCGCATCGTGAGCACGGGGCACGAGCCGACGACGATCACCCCCTATCCCGACGGCCCGTTGCTGGTGAGGGGGGAGATCGAGCTGCGCACGCCGGAGGGCGAACTCATCCGGCCGAACCGCCGCACGATGGCTCTGTGCCGGTGCGGGCTCTCCGTCATCAAGCCGTTCTGCGACGGCACCCATAAAGCCGCGGGATTCCGCACCGAGGAGGACTGAGATGAACACCGAAATCGAACCGCGCCGAGCCATCGTCACCGGCGCCGATTCCGGCATCGGCCGCGCGGCCGCGGTCGCACTCGCCGCGGCGGGCCTGGACGTCGGGATCACCTGGCACAGCGACAGCGAGGGCGCCGAGGCGACGGCAGCGGAGGTGCGCAGCCACGGCGCCAGGGCGGTGCTCGCCCAGCTCGACGTCTCGGACATCCCCGCCTGCGGAGACGTGATCGATGCGCTGGCCGATGAACTGGGCGGGCTCGACGTCTTCGTGAACAACGCCGGGACCGGCACGAACACCCCGTTCCTCGAGATCACCCTCGAGGAGTGGAACCGGGTGTTCGACACCGACCTCACCGGGGCCTTCATCTGTCTGCAGCGCGCGGCCCGCCGAATGGTCGCCGCACGCCGTGGTGGCCGCCTGATCGCCGTGACGAGCGTGCACGCGCATCAGCCGATGGTCGGAATGAGCGCGTACGACGCCGCGAAGCACGGCCTCGACGGTCTGATGAAGAACCTCGCGCTGGAGTTGGGCTCGGCGGGAATCAGTGCGGTGAGCGTCGCCCCGGGCGAGATCGCGACGCCCATGACGGATCAGACCGACACCGATGCCTTCGCGGAGGACCGACCCGGGATCCCCCTGGGCCGACCCGGCGATGCACGGGAAGTCGGTGCGCTGATCGCGTTCCTGGCGTCCCCGGAAGCGGCATACATCTCCGGAACGTCCATCGCGATCGATGGCGGCATGCTTCAGATGGGCCCGCAGGCAGGAGCAGCCGTGCAGAGCCACGACTGGCGGAGCGTCTGACGCGCGCCGCTGACATCAGCCCCGCCGGACCATGGCGCGGATGCTGATCGCGAGCGCGACGGCGCACCACACCGTCAGAACGACGAAGTCGCGCCAGCCGGCGGTATAGGTGTCGGCCAGCAGCCCGGCTCTGATGAGATCGGCGGCCGGTCGGAACGGCAGCACGTCGTGGACCGCTTGGAACCAGTCGGGAAGCTGGCTCGCGGGGAAGGTGACCGGCGAGAAGAGCATGACGAAGAACACGAGCACCTGGGTGACGAGCTGCGTGAGCATCGGTGGCAGGGTGACGGCGATCGCGTAGCCGATCCCGGTCGCGGTCACGGCCGTCAGGGCGGATGCGACCAGGAGAAGCGGCCAGTCGATGGAATAGCTGAAGCCGTACCGCAGCTGTGCCACGATCACGGAGACGGCGACGCCGGGCAGTGAGACGGCGAGCCACACGGTCAGATCGGCGAGGAGGACGAGAGCCCGCGGCACCGGCAATGCGCGCAGATACGTGAAGGTGCCGCTGGTCCGCGCCTGGGCGACCCCGGTCGCGACCATCACGAGACCGACGATCATGAGGAGCACCGTGGGAGCCCCGGTGGACAGGAACTGCGCGGTCGCGGTGTCGATGCCCGGGATCAGCAGGCCGAATCCGATGATGATCCCGGCGGCGAGCACCGACTGGACGACGATGACGAACGGAAGCATGGGCCCCACCTGCGCCATCGTCCAGCGCAGCAGCGCGCTGTAGCCGACCCAGACTCCGGCGTGCGGCACGACCGTCGCGTGTGCGGTGGGGCGTGAGGCGGTCGCCTGCTCGGTCATCAGTCGTCTTCTTTCTTCCGGGCGATCGCGCGGGTGTCGGCGGATGCTGTGGCGGCGAGATAGGCATCTTCCAAGGTCGCGGGGGCCAGCGCATAGCTCTCGACGCGATCCGCCCTTCGGAGCTCTGTGGCCCAGCGGACCGCCGCTTCGGCGTCGACGGCCGAGAGCGTCAGCAGCACCCGTCGGCCCGCGCGGACGGCGCGTGATCGGGACCGATATGGCCGACGGCGACACGGACGGGTCCTCGCCCTCGGGGTGCAGAGAGAGCTCGAGTTGCAGATCCTGGTCACCCGACCCCCGGAGACGGCTGGGGGATCCCGTCGCGACGACGGCACCCCGATCGAGCACGACGAGGGAGTCGACGACGCGCTCGGCTTCCACGACGTTGTGGGTGACCAGCAGCACCCCTGCACCCTCGTCTCCGAGGCGGCGAACGATCTTCCACAGGCGTCGACGTCGCGCCGCGTCGACGTCGTTGGTGGGCTCATCCAGGACGACCAGCGGCACCGGGGCGACAGCGGCCATCGCGAAGGCGGTGAGGCGTCGCACACCCCCGGAGAGGTCGCCGTCGGGGGTCGCTCGACGGTGGAACCACTCACCGATGTCGAGCTCCTCAGCCAGTCGTCGTGCTGATGCTCTGGCGTCGCTGCGTGACATGCCCCGCAACCGGCCGGCGATCTCGATCGCGGCTTTCGGAGTGAGACCGTCGAGCGGCGCCTGCGCCTGGGGCTGGAGCGCGACGCGACGGCGTGCGGCGGCTGGGGCCGCGACGGCATCGATGCCCGCCACACGGATCGATCCGCTGTGCGGTCGCAGCAGGCCGACGATCTGCGAGACCAGCGTCGTCTTGCCCGCACCGTTGTGCCCGAGCAGACCGACCACCTGCCCCGCGTCCACTCTCATCCCGATCCCTGCGTTGGCCACGACCTTGCCGAATCGTCTCGTGAGGTCGTCTACTTCCAGCACTGCTTCGTTCATCGCGACCGCATTCCATTCGCATACCGTTGGTATTTCACATACTGACGGTATCCGAATACTCACGGTACGTCAATCAATAGAATGAACAGCATGGATCCCCGCCGATCAGCTCCCCGCTCGCCGCGAACCCGCGCGGAACGCCAGCGCGAGACGCGCGAGGCGCTCGTCATCGCGGCACGGGAATCCTTCGCCCGGGACGGCTATCACGCGGCGAGCTTGGAGGGCATCGCCGCCGACGCCGGATTCTCCAAGGGGGCCGTCTACTCGAATTTCGAGGGCAAGGCCGCCCTTTTCCTCGCGGTGATGGACGACAACCTCGAGAAGCTCCGCGGCTCAGGGTGGGACCCGCTGTCGGCCGTCGAAGCAGACGGCACGGGGGAACCGAAACCTGCCCAGGACCCGCACGCCGCCCGATTGGTGCGAGGAATCGGCCTCGCAACGCTGGAGTTCATCGCGACGGCCGCTCGGGATGACGATCTCATCTCTGCACTCCGGGAGCGGATGCAGGTGATGATCGGGGCGTACGAGCGTCTCGCCACGGAGGCACGGCCGGCCGGCGAGAACCTTCCTGCCGACGACGTCGCCCGGCTGATGACCGCCCTCGATCAAGGCGTTTCGGTGCTGGCACTCAGTGGAATCACCTCGATGGACACCGACCTGATGCGCGCGGGACTTCGCCGACTCTCGGATCCCGCCGCCGCCGCATCCGACCCGGCCCCGGAGCGGCACGACGGGCCGGTGTCATTCCCCGGTGTGGAGCTGGTGCATCGGCTGATCCGTGAGGCCGACGGCGCCTGACCCGGAAGCATTCTTGCGAGCACCTGCCGGGGGAACGGGAGCACTTCGGTGCATCGTGTAGCCCCAGGCGGCGAGACCGAGGAGCGGGCCCCAGAGCCAGAACGGGAACATCAGCAGCAGGAACGACGTGTCACCCATACTGCCGGCCCCCTCCAGCACGAATTCGATGCCCGCGGCCGTGAACAGGACGCTCACCACGCTCGCCGGGATGAGGGCAAGAGCAACCGGGACAGGCCGCCCTCCGACACCCGCCAGGAATCGCGGGAACCGCTCCCCCCACCGCATGATCAGACCAAGCGTCAGCACGCCGCCGACGAGCATCGCCAATCCGAGCGCCAGGCCCAACAGGCGCACCGCCGGGTCCTCCGAGAAGACGTCGCCGCCCCCGCCGAACAGCGGCCAGGGCGTGAGCCAGGTGGCGCGGACGAAAGCGTAGGGCACGGCACAGGCGGCGGCGACCAGGGTGATCGGAGTGCGATGACGGAGGACGAACCGCGCGAACACGCTGCGGGAGCCAGATGCGTCGCTGATGGCCCAGACGAGGAGCCCGGCCGCGGCGATCACATGGGCGAGCGCGAGCAGCATCTGCGGGAGGATGCCGGCCATCGCGCCGAACACAGACGGCACCAGCCGTCCCGCCTGAAGGTTGACGACAGCGAAGATGAGGAGGCCGGTCGCCGCCGCGGCAAGCGGCAGGCCCACCCACGGTCGACGGATCGCGGTGAGGGTGATGAGCACCACGATTCCGACGATGACGACCATCGCGAAGGTGTACCCCGCAGCCGGGATCACCCCTCCGGGCATCGTGACAGCAGCCAGCACGCCGCCGATGAGGCCGGTGACCCGCAGGGCGCGGCTCGCACCTGCATGTTTCGCGTCTCGACCGGTGGCCAGGGCGATGATCGAGACCGCGATCACGGCGAGTGCACCCGTCAGGGACACGGCGAGTTCGACACCACTGCCCAGCCGACCGATCAGACTCTGCGGGAGGGCGTCGAGGAAGCCGGGGACGAACATGCGCACGAGGCTGACGATCGCGATGGTGAGGCCGCTGACCGCGGCGGCGAGGAGGGCGAGATTCTGACTGCGAATGGACATGATCCCACGCTAGGAACGCGCCCTTCGAGGCACATCGCCCGCGAGGGTGTGATCGCCGCCCGCGCGGGTGATTCCCCGGCTCATCCGCCGGGGCGCAGCACACCCGTCTCGTATGCCCAGATGACCACGTGCACCCGATCCGGGACACCGAGTTTGGCGAGTACGGCTTTCACGTGAGTCTTCACCGTGTTCGCCGAGAGGAACAGTTCCCGAGCGATGTCATCGTTGGACGCGCCGGTGGCGAGCGCGCGCGCGACGTCCTGCTCTCGTGCGCTCAGAAGGGCGAGAGGATCGCCGGATGCCGTGACGGGCGGCGGTCCGGAGCGCACGAAGGCGATCAGCGCCGCCGTCGCCCTCGCCGACATGACCGACTCCCCGGCGGCTACGGCGACCGCCGCGTCGGCGAGGTCCGCCGCGCCGGAGTCCTTCGTCAGAAATCCGCTGGCGCCCTCCCGGATGGCGGCGAAGACATACTCGTCGAGGTCGAAGGTGGTGAGGATGAGAACTCGAATGGATGGCCGCACCCGCAGCACCTCACGGGTGGCGGCGATCCCGTCCATCTCCGGCATCCGGATGTCCATCAGCACGACATCGACACTGTTCGCGCGCACGTGTTCGATGGCCGCCTCACCCGAGGCGACGGCCGCGACGTGGGCGATGCGCTCGTCGCGCGCGAGCATCACCGCGACGGCTTCACGGAACAGAGCCTGATCGTCGACGATCAGCACACGAACGCTCATCCGACGCTCCCTTCGGTGGGCAGGTCCACTGTGACGACCCATCCGCCGGAATCGCCTTCTTCTGCCGTGAGCGCTCCACCCGCGAGCCGGACGCGCTCGCTGATGCTGACGAGACCGACCCCGCTGCCCAGATCGCTCCTGGTGGGTCCCTGTCCCCCGTCGTCGGCGATCCTGGCGAGGACGGCATCCGCTTTCCACTCCAGACGCACGTCGACGCGCACCGGGGGCGTCGCATGTCGAACGGAGTTCGTGAGCGCCTCCCGCACCGAGTGATGCAGCGCGACGGCAGCATCCGGGCGGAGCTCCGTTCGCGCACCCGACTCCTCGACGCGCACATCGACCGACGGGCTGCGTACGCTCGCGAAGAGCGAGTCGAGCGATGCCACGGTGGGGAGCGGCTCTCGTGGCGCGTCGTCTGCGACGACCGACCGCATGCCCCGAAGCGCTTCCCGACCCGTGTCGATGACGGTGCGCAACGCGGCTCGACTGATCTCCGGATCCTCATCGCGCAGGGCCTGCGCGACCTCCGCCTGCGCGATCATGACGGTCATCGAATGGGCGACGATGTCGTGCAGGTCACGGTTGATCCGAATCCGCTCGTCGGCGATGGCCTGGGAGACGCGCGCCGTCAGCCGCTCCTGCGCCTGCACCCGACGCATCCTCACCAGCAGCCCGATCGCCCATGCCGCAGCGATCGCGCCACTGAGTCCGACGAACGCACCCACCCGCAGCATGGGGTCTTCGAACTGCGTCTCCGCCGCTGCGACGACCAACGCGCCGAACACGCCACTGGCGAGGGCGACGGTCCGAAAGACCCGTCCCGTCTGGATCGCGACCTGCGCGATGACGAGCAGATAGGCGGCAGCCGAAGGAAGCAGCGCGCCCGAGATGGCGCGGATACCGGGCACGAGGACGAGCGCGCACATCACGGCACTGGCGACCGCGATGGCGAGGACGGGCCGCCGCACCGCGACCAGGGAAGCCAGGTGGAGAAAGACGTACAGAATCGCGGTGAGCGCGACGATCGGCACCGCAGGGCGGGCGGACGGGTCGGTCATCAACGCGATGGTCGAAGGCAGAAGAATCACCAGTGCGATGAGTGCGACGACGGTGTCGATGCGCGGCCACGCGCGCCAGCGGTGACGCGCTGGCGGGGTCTCGGGCGACATGGCCCTCATGTTCTCATGCGCTGACCCGCTGCGGATCGCCCGCACGGGTGAGATCTCTCGAGTCGGTTCGAGACGTCGCGTCGTGCGCTAGCTTCGAAAGGACCATGCGAAACCTCACTGCACGCTTCTCGGCGCCGGCTCTTCTCCTCCAGATCGGAAGCGGCGAGGTCGAGCGGCCGTGATCGACTCCCCGCTGGTCGAAGCTCTCATCGCCGAGCAGTTCCCCCAGTGGCAGGATCTGCCGGTCCGGCAGGTGCTCCCCGGCGGCTGGGACAATCGCACGTTCCGGCTCGGCGACGACCTCAGCGTGAGGTTGCCGAGCAGCGAAGGGTACGTGCTGCAGGTCGAGAAGGAGCAGCGCTGGCTTCCCGTCCTCGGCCCTCGACTT
The DNA here is from genome assembly GCF_003626735.1 of Microbacterium sp. CGR2. Taxonomy (NCBI): domain Bacteria; kingdom Bacillati; phylum Actinomycetota; class Actinomycetes; order Micrococcales; family Microbacteriaceae; genus Microbacterium; species Microbacterium sp. CGR2. The sequence continues at coordinate 395,002 of NZ_RBHX01000001.1, forward strand.
CCGCTCGCGATTCCGGAGCCGGTCGGCATCGGGCGAGCGAGCGAGCGGTTCCCGCATCCGTGGTCCGTGTACCGCTGGCTGCCGGGCCGGCCGCCGGAGCGGGAACAGGTCGCCGACGATGTCACGCTCGCGGCAGCGCTGGCCGATTTCCTCGTCGCACTGCAAAGAGCGGATGCCGCGGGCGGGCCGCTCCCGGGACCGCACAACTTCCTGCGCGGCGACTCCCCTCGGGTGTACGAGGCGGACACGCTTCGCGCCATCGAAGCCCTCGGCGCCACGATCGACGCGCCCGCCGTGCGCGAGGTCTGGCAGGCCGCGACGGCGACGACCTGGCAGGAGCCTGCGGTCTGGTTCCACGGCGACGTGAGCGAGGGCAACCTTCTCGTCGACGACGGCGGCCGGCTCAGCGCGGTCATCGACTTCGGGACGGCAGGCATCGGAGATCCGGCCTGCGACCTCGTGGTCGCGTTCACGACGATGCGCGGCGAGGCCAGGGAGGCCTTCCGCGAGCACCGCGGACTCGACGGCGACACGTGGGCGAGAGCACGGGGCTGGGCGATCTGGAAGGCGCTGATCGTGGCCGCAGGCTTCGCCGGCTCCCATTCGCCCGAGTCCGAGGTGCGGCGCGCGCGACGCACGATCGACGAGGTGCTCGAGGACCATCGACGCACGCGCTGAGCAGCGATCCCGCTTCGCGACCGAATACTAGGGCTTAACGCGGGATCGGTCGAGGGGGGTCTGAACGACGTGCCGCGAGGCGCACCATGGGCACACAACCCATCAACGCCACCGGAGGAGCGACATGTATTTCCACGTTCAGGAGTTCATCAACGAGATCGCACAGGACGAGCCGGATCCCGCCGCGGCCAACGCACTGCAGGAAGGGCTCGGCGGTCAGTTCGGCGAGATGCGAACGATGATGCAGTACCTGTTCCAGAGCATCAACTTCCGGGGACCGTCGGCCAAGCCGTACAAGGACCTGATCCAGGGGATCGGCACCGAGGAGATCAGCCACGTCGAGCTCATCGGCACGACCATCTCGCGGCTCCTCGACGGCTCACCCGAGTACAAGGGCAAGCCGACCGATCCGGTCGACAAGCCGGGATCGGGTGGCGCAACGCCCCTGAACATCGCGCTCGACACGAGCAACATCCACCACTACCTCGTGGGCGCACAGGGTGCACTTCCCGTAGACGCCGCCGGTAACCCATGGATGGGCAGCTACGTCTACAACTCGGGCAACCTCGTGCTCGACCTTCTCTACAACCTGATGCTCGAGTCCACCGGACGTCTGCAGAAGTGCCGCCTGTACGAGATGACCGACAACAAGATGGCGCGGAGCACGATCTCCTACCTGATCGTGCGCGACCAGGCTCACGAGAACGCCTACGCGAAGGCGCTCGAAACCCTCGGAGTGAGCTGGCGTACCGCGCTGCCGATTCCGAAGACGAATGCCGAGAAGTTCCCTGAGGTGAAGAAGCTTCTCGACCTGGGACTGCACAGCAAGCAGTACTCGTTCGACCTCACCTCGCAGTCGGAGGCCGGGAAGATCTTCCAGGGTGCGTCGCCGTCGAACGATGGGACGATGCTGGACGCGACAGAGCAGGCTCCGGTCGGCGCTCCGATGACGATCTCCCCCGCGCGGCTCGAAGAGTTCTCTCCCGGTGCGGATGCCGACCTGCGAGCGCTCATCGAGGCGACCGCAGCGATGGAGATGGCCGACATCGACGAGACGTTCGGCCGCATGAAGTGATGTGGAACGGGGTCAGGAGCGATCTGGCCCCGCAGTAGAGGAGGGGCGAGCGCGGAGATGGATGCGCTTGCCCTCCTTGCTGAAGATCGACAGCACCTCGGCCGGTCCCGCCCCGGTCGCCGACAGCCAGTGCGGAACCCGCGTGTCGAATTCCGCGGCTTCCCCGGGCCCCAAGGTGAGATCCTGCTCCCCCAGCACGAGGCGAAGATGCCCCGAGAGCACGTACAGCCATTCCTGCCCGTCGTGCACCTTCGGGTCGGGGACGGCGGTGATCCCGGCCGGGTTGGCGGGGAAGGTGACCTTGTAGGTCTGCACGGGGCTGGTGTCGGGCGACAGCGTCTCGTACCAGGTCTCGCCGCTCCGCCGGGTGGTGCGCGTCACGCGGGGGTCCGGCGCCTTCCGCGGAACGATGTCGTCGAGTTCGAGGCGCAGGGCGTGAGCGATGGGGACCACCAGTTCGAGGTTCGGTGCGCGCTTACCCGCCTCCAGTCGCGACAGGGTGCTCGACGAGATGCCGGTCGCCTCCGACAGCTCGGCGAGCGTCATGCTGCGCTTCTGTCGCCAGCTCTTCAGACGCGGTCCGATGAGAGCAAGGGATCCATCGGGCACGACACCCTCCTTTTTGCCATTTCAGCACTGTTATTTGTCAATACGGTATCAGGTCTGCACTCTGGAAACATGACCCACCACTCCGCAGCATCCATCCCCGGCCTCACTTCTTCGAGCTGGGACGTCATCATCCTCGGCGGTGGCGCCGCCGGCCTGAGCGCCGCCCTCATCCTCGCTCGCGCTCGCCGTCGCGTTCTCGTACTCGACGCTCAGGAGCCGCGCAATCGGTTCGCGCCCCACATGCACGGAGTGCTGAGCCGCGACGGCTACTCCCCTCTCGATCTGGTCGCTGACGGCTACCGCGAGGTGCGCGCGGCGGACGGCGTCATCGAGAACGCGCGCGCCGTGGAGGCACGCGCCCTCCCCGAAGGATTCGAGGTCGTCACCGACACCGGTGCCCGCATCACCGGACGCCGCCTCATCGTCGCGACGGGGTCCCGCGACGTGTTGCCGGACATCCCCGGCCTGAGCGAACAGTGGGGTCGCGGTGTCGTCGCCTGCCCGTACTGCGACGGATACGAAGCATCCGGCCGCGCAATCGGCGTACTCCTCGGGTCGACGATGGGTGTGCACAAAGCACACATGTTGCGCTCCTACTCGAGCGACATCACGGTGTTCACCGCATTGACGGGGCCGCTCCCCGACGCGGAACGACGGGTCCTCGAGCAGCGCGGGATGCGACTGGAGGACCGGGCGGTCAGCCATGTCGTCACCGACGGCGACCGATTGACCGGGCTCGCCCTGTCTGACGGCGAGATCGCGCCGGTCGACGTGGTGTTCGCCGAGCCGACGCTGGTCGCGCTCGACGAGCCGTTGCGGCAACTCGGCGCAGCGACCACCGAAACACCTCTCGGCCCGTGGACTGCCGTCGACGCCTTCGGACGGACGAGCGTTCCCGGGGTCTGGGCCGTCGGCAACTCCGCCAACCCCGGTGCGCTGGTTCCGATCGCGATGGGCTCCGGCGCGACCGCGGCGCTGACCGTGAACGGCGAGTTCATCGCCGAAGAGGTGGCTGCAGCATCCGCTTCGCTCACCGAAGATCAGGAGGTTCACGCATGACGCACGCACATGATGACGCGATCACCGACCCGGAGGAGTTCTGGGAGACGCGGTACCTCAACCGGCGCGGAGAGAGCGGGCGAATGTGGAGCGGTCGCGTCAATGCGACCATCGCCCACCAGGTCGCCGACGTGACCCCCGGCACCGCACTCGAGCTCGGAAGCGGCGAGGGGGCGGATGCCCTGTGGCTCGCGGCCGAGGGCTGGACGGTGACCGCGGTCGACATCTCGGGCAGGGCTCTGGCGGTCGGGGCCGCCGAGGCCGAGCGGCAAGGACTCGCCGACCGCATCGAGTGGGTGCAAGCCGATCTGGCCACGTGGCAGCCACCAGCCGAGTACGACCTGGTGACGTCCGCATTCCTGCACTCCCCCGTCGAGTTGCCGCGGGAGGCGATCCTGCGCCGGGCTGCGGCCGCCGTCGCACCGGGCGGACGGCTGCTCGTCGTCGGCCATGGCGCCTTCCCGCCCGGATCGCATCCCGAGCACGACGTCGAGGATGCGCCACCGCTGCCGACCCCCGACGAGGTGCTCGCAGCGCTCGAACTCCCCCGCGGCTGGGAAGTCGAGACGAACGCGCTCGTCGACCGGGTGGCGAAGTGGCGAGACGGAACTGATGTGACGCTGACCGACAGCGTGCTGCGGGTGCGGCGAGTGCGATAGCCGGCTCCTCACGTCTTCCGGTCGCAGTTCGCGCCGTCATACGCGCGCGGAAGCGGCGAAAACTGCGACCGGAAAGGCCGGGGGTAGCCGTCAGGCGCCGAGCAGGGCGTACATGTCGCCGACCTCGCCCAGGTGGCCGAGCTTGTCGGGGTTCAGCTGATTCGTCAGCATCGTGATCGCGCCCGGCTCGACGTGCACGGTGAGGACGGAGAGCACCCGGCCTTCGGCGTCACGAGCGATGAGTCCGTGTTCTCCGTTGACCACCACCGGTTCGAGGGTGACTCCGCGCGCGTCGGCGACGCGGGCGAGACCGAGAAGGAACCGTGCGACATTCACCGCGCCGGTGATCGGCTTACGGATGGCAGGAGCGCGTCCGCCGCCGTCACCGAGCGCGACGACGTCGGGCGCGAGCGTGGCGACGACGGCGTTCACGTCACCAGAACGAAGGGCAGTGGCGAAGGCCGCCATGACTCGGTCACGCTCATCCTGCGTCGCATCGAACCGCGGTTTCCCTCCGTCCAGACGCTGGCGAGCCCGACGCATGAGCTGTCGGCAGGAGGCGTCGGTCTTACCGACGATCTCGGCGATCTCGGTGTAGTCGAGGTCGAAGGCGGAACGCAGCACGAAGACGGCTCGTTCCGTCGGGCCGAGACGCTCGAGCAGCGTGAGCACCCCGACCGAGAGCGCCTCGTCGTGTTCCAAGCGGTGTGACGGGTCATCGTCGTCGACGAGCAGCGGCTCCGGAAGCCAGGGTCCGACGTAGACTTCGCGCACCCGCCGCGCCGAGCGGAGCGCGTCGATCGCGAGCCGGGAGGTGACGGTCGTCACGTAGGCGTCCATGTTGTCGATCGGGCCGCTCTCCGACGACCGCTGATGCATCCGCAGGAACGCGTTCTGCACGACGTCTTCGGCTTCGACGACGCTCCCGAGCATCCGGTACGCGATGGAGAACATCAATCCGCGAAGGTGAGGAGCCGCCACATCGAGAGTCGCCATGGGCTCATGGTGGCACAGCGCGATCCCGCGGTGTCACGTTTCGACCGCGTCGATCGTCGGAGGGGATGAGAGAGAAGAGGACACTCATGAAGATCTTCATCGCCGGAGCGACGGGAGCCATCGGCTCCCGACTCGTTCCCCTGTTCGTCCGCGCTGGACACGACGTCGTCGGCACTTCCCGCAGCGCTGCGCGCGCACGAACGGTGGATGCCACGGGCGGACGCGGCATCGTTCTCGACGGTCGCGATCTGACCGCCGTGCGCGACGCCGTGCACGACGCCCGCCCCGACGTGGTGATCCACCAGTTGACCTCCCTTTCGACCGGGCTCGACTACAAGCACTGGGACCGGGGCTTCGCCGAGACCAACGATCTGCGCACACGAACCACGGATGCGCTCGTCTCGGCTGCGGGCGAGGTCGGGACCGAGCGGATCATCGTGCAGAGCTACACCGGTTGGACCAACGAGCACGTCGGCAGCCTCGTGAAGACCGAGGAGGATCCTCTCGAACCGAACCCCTCACCGGCATCGCGACGCACGCTGGCGGCGGTCGCTCATGCCGAGCAGGCCGCGGTCGCCGGCGGCGGCATCGCGCTCCGGTACGGGACGTTCTACGGACCGGGCCAGGCCATCGGACACGGCGGGCAGGTCGTCGAGTCGATCCGCAAGCGCCGTCTTCCGATCGTCGGAGACGGCGCGGGGGTGTGGTCGTTCCTCCACGTCGATGACGCCGCCACCGCCACCCTCGCCGCGACGACCCGCGGCGAGCGCGGCATCTACAACATCGTCGACGACGAACCCGCCGCCGTATCGGAGTGGCTGCCTGACCTGGCTCAGGCCGTCGGCGCGAAGCCTCCGCTCCGCGTCCCCGCGTGGGTCGCACGCGCCCTGATCGGCGAGTTCGGGGTCGCCCAGATGACGACAGCCCGCGGATCGTCGAACCAGAAAGCGAAGACGCAACTGTCCTGGGAGCCGCACTACGCGACCTGGCGCGACGGATTCCGCACGGGCCTGGGTTCGCCGGTCGCGGTGGGTCGGTGACGGATGTGACCGTGGAGATCGCCCTCCTCCCCGACCCGGTCTGGCCGGTGATCGTGCTCGCGCTGATCCAGCTGGTCGACGGGATGCTGAGCCTTCGGCCGGTTTCGTTCATCGCCCGGTGCTTCGAGGCGGTCAACTGGCCGCGGCCGCTGTGGTGGATGATGCCGGCGGTGAAGTTCGCGGCCGTCGCCGGGCTCATCGCCGGCATCTGGATCCCTTACCTCGGCATCCTCACCTGTGCGGCTCTCATCGCGACAGCAGGCTTCTGTTTCGTCATGTGAGGCGGGCGCATCTTGCCGCGGGTTCCGGTCGCAGTTTGTGCCCTCATGGGCGCGGGGAGACGGCGAGAACTGCGACCGGAACCACTGGAGTACATTCGGGAGCACCATGCAGAAGGTCGACTTCAAGAAACAGATCGACACGTACAGCGCGACCCGCGGACGGTTCGATGTCGTCACCGTCCCCGCGATGCAGTTCCTGATGATCGACGGCCACGGTGACCCGAACACGTCTCAGGCATATGCGGATGCTCTGGCGACGCTGTATCCCGTCGCGTACAGCCTGAAGTTCCTCAGCAAGAACGACCTCGGCCGCGACTACACCGTCATGCCCCTGGAGGCACTGTGGTGGGCCGACGACATGGACTCGTTCACCGCCGTCCGCGACAAGTCGCAGTGGCATTGGACAGCGATGATCATGACGCCGGAGTGGATCACGCCGGAGCACTTCGAAACCGCGCGGGAGCGCGTCGAGCACAAGGGAGGCGCCCCGGCCCTCGACGCGATCCGCCTGGAGACGCTCGATGAGAGCCTCTCGGTGCAGACGCTCCACATCGGTGCGTACGACGACGAAGCACCCGTCCTCGATGCGCTGCACCACGAGGTCATCCCCGCGCACTCGTTTCGGATGACTGGCAGGCATCACGAGATCTATCTCAGTGATCCCCGCCGGACTGCGCCGGAGAAGCTGAAGACGATCCTTCGCCAGCCCGTGGCCGCCGCATGACGTCGCGCCGGGCGCCACGGCCCGGTGCGGTATCACTGCAGCGAGCACACGCCGGAGAAGACCGAGTTCGTCTTCGACTCCATCCTCGGGTCACGACGCATCGAGGGCACGCACACGGTCTGGATCGACGCCCACGGCCCATCCACGGTCCTGCGGCACGAAATCGTGGCGGTCCTGCCCCTCCGCCTGCGACTGGTGTGGACCGTCGTCGTGCGGCCGCTCCATGATTCGCTGCTGGAAGACCTCCTTCACGGAGCGCAGGTCCGGGCCGGCGCCTCCTCCGACGCACCCCGCTGGTCTCTTTGGGTCCGACTTCTTCGACGGCTCTCCCTCGACGTGCGGGGCGTAACGTCACCGGAGGACAGACGGCCCGCCACGGAAGGATCGACGACGGCTATCCGGGAGTGACGTCGCGCTGCCCAGCGGTGTCCACCAGGTTCAAGATCTCCTCCACTGTGCGCGGGTGACCGACGATGACGAGGTCGCCGGTGGAGTCCGTGTGCACTCGGGCTCCTGCTTCCGCCGCGATCAGTGCGCCTCCCACCAGGTCCCAGGCGGCGTTGCGATAGGCGACGATGGCTCCGAGGCGACCGGTGGCGAGCAGGCCCCAGTCGGCCGAGGGCGCCCAGGTTCGCAGAACACGTTTGGTCTGCCGCTCGAGCGCGGCAAACATCCTGTTCCGGCGATCGTCGTCATGACCCACGCCGTATCCCTGGGTGAGCGAGACAGTCGTATGCGCGAGCGCTTCCGCCCCGGTGAGGAGAAGTCGCTGGGCGGGCCCTCCCTCTCTGGAGAGCCACGCACCCTCCTCGATGATCGCCCAGTACGTGCGCCGTCGTGGAGAGTCGTGCACCACCGCCATCACTGGGGCGTCGCGATGGCAGAGCGTGATGCAGACGCCGTACACGTCGAGTCCGAGGACGTAGTTGTTGGTGCCGTCCAACGGGTCTATGAGCCAGCGATACTCTGACTGCTCGGCGCCTTGTTCGCCTTCTTCTTCCCCGAGTATCGAGTGATCGGGGTAACGAGCGGCGATGGCGGCGACGATGCCACGTTCGGCTTCGCGATCGACATGTGTGACCAGGTCCGTTCCGTCGCCTTTCGACTCGACTCGTGCCTGCTCCCGCTCGGCGACCGCGAACTCACCGGCATCCCGCGCCAGCCTGATAGCGAGGTCGGCGGCGCTTCGGATGTCCATGCGGCCCACAGTAGCGAGTCGGTGCCGGGCGAACGGCGGTTGACGGCGTGGGTCCGACTTCTTCGACGGCTCTCCCCCCGACGTGCGGGGCGTAAAGTCGCCGGAGGACAGACGGCCCGCCTCGGAAGGATCGACGAATGACGGTGTTCACCGGATTGAGCGCGTTTCCCCTCGCCCCGCTCGTTGACGACGCGATCGATGACGCCGCGTTCACGAAGCTGGTCCGTCGGCTCGCGTCGGCCGGTGTCGACTCGATCACCGCGCTGGGATCGACGGGCTCGTACGCATACCTCGACGCCGAGGAGCGCGCCCACGTCGCGAGGCTCGCCGTGGACAACGCCGGGTCCGTTCCGGTCTTCGTCGGGGTCGGTGCCCTGCGGACGTCGCACGTGTTGAAGAACGTCGAATCCGCGGAACGAGCGGGCGCAGCGGGCGTGCTCCTCGCGCCCCTGACCTATCAGCCGCTCACACCGGAAGACGTGTTCGAGCTGTTCCGGACCGTCACCGAGAACACCGACCTCCCGGTGATCGTCTACGACAACCCGCGCACGACGCACTTCACGTTCACGAACGAGCTCTACGCCCGCATTGCAGAGCTTCGTGGCATCGGGTCGATCAAGATTCCCGGAGTCCCCGCGAGTCCAGCGGATGCTCGTGAGCACGTCGCATCCATCCGCGCGGTGATTCCCGAGCACGTGACGATCGGCGTGTCCGGCGATGCCTCAGCAGTGGCCGGTCTGAGTGCCGGATGCGACGCCTGGTATTCCGTCATCGGCGGCACGCTCCCGGAGCTTGCGGTGAGCCTGACCCGCGCTGTGCAGCAGGGACGCATCTCCGACGCGGTGGCAGAGACGGAGCGATTGGGCCCGCTGTGGGACCTGTTCACCGAGTTCGGCGGCAGCCTGCGCGTCGCCGCCGCGATCGCCGAGCACCTCGGCCTCGCCCCGCACCGGTGCCTGCCGCTGCCGATTCAGGGGCTCGACGACGCCCAGCGTGCTCACGTGACTGCCGTGATCGATCGACTCGCTCTCGCCGATTGACTGCCGCATCAGCAATGTCGGCAGCTGCGATTAGCGTCGCCGTGTGCCAGAGCCCGTGCAGCAGTGGTGGGCGAGAAGACAGTTCTCGCGGGGCGTCGCCGTGCCCTACGAGGTGGGCACGTTCCGCACGGCGTGGGCGGCGTACCCCGAGCTGATCCGCCAGTACCACCCCGAGCTCAATCACGGCGTGGTTCTTTCGCAGGTGCCGCTCGCCGCCGACGTGCTGCTCTGCTGGGAATGCAGCGTCGGGCATCGGTTCGCCGCGACGCCGACGGAGCAGCGCGAACGCCCCGGTCGTGTGCGCCGGCAGTCGGCCTGGTGTCCCGAGTGCTCCCGCCTCGCCAGACCGCAGCCGGTGATCCTCGGCGAAGCGCGAGCGATCCCGAGACGATCGCCGAAGCCCGCACCCGCGGTGTGCACGAAGACGCCGGATCTCCCGAAAGGCACCGCGTTCTTGAGCGCGTGCGCACCGAAGCCGGCATCTGCGGCAGAAGAGAGACTGCGCGCGGCGCTGGCCGACCGGCTGATCTTCAGCAACGGGGTGAACGCCGTCAAAGTCGCGCGTCCGTTCTTCCGCCATACCGAGGTCTGGCCGGACATCCTGCTCCCGGAGCTGCGAGTCGCGATCGAGTACGACACCATCGGGCGACACGGTCTCGAGCACGTCGGCAAGCGCGAGGAGACAGACCGCCGCAAAGACCGTGCACTGCGGAGCGCCGGGTGGGAGGTCATCCGCGTTCGGACGGGCACGCTCGAGCTGCTCGGGCCGTTCGACCTGCAGATGGCCGTCAGCGCGAAGGGCGTGAGCCGCATCGTCGACACTCTCCGCGAGATCAGAGGCTCGCTGATGGTCGACGCCTATGTGCGGTAGCCGAGCGGTCAGTCGGTCGCCTCAGCCGCAGAAGGTGGAGACCGAATCCTTGAGCTGCTCGACCGCCTCGATCGCTTCCGGCGACTGCAGGTCGTCGATGCCGGCGAGTTGCTGAGAGCCCGACCGGATGAGGTCACCCAGCTGACCGCCGACATCGTCGGCGGCGCCGTCCAGAGTCGTGACGAGTTGGTCACGAGCCGACTTGACCTGCTCCTCGGTCGCCTCTCCCTGGCCGAGCGCGCTCTCGTACTGACCGTAGGCGTCGTCGAAGGTCGCACAGACCTCATCCACCGGCACCCCGGCCGCATCGCCGGCCATCTGGGCGACCTGCGAGCATCCGGTGAGCAGACCGGCGACGAGGACGATCGGAACGAGGGCGAGTCGGCGCATGACTCGAGGGTAACCGCGCGACCTGAGTGCACGCGGAGCCGACGCCACAGGATGCTGCCTCCACGAACGGTTCGTCCAGCACTCGGGTCTCCCGTTGACCCTCTCACTGTGTCAGGGTGAAACGTGGTCTCCATCATGTACAACATCGGAGAGTTCGCGGCTCACGGGCGCGTGAGCGTGCGGATGCTGCGGCATTATGACGCGATCGGGCTCCTGAAGCCCGCGCGCGTGGAGGAGCATTCCGGGTATCGGCGTTACGAGCCCGGGCAACTCAGACGGCTGTTGCAGATCGTCGAGTTGCGGGACCTCGGGTGCTCTCTGGAGGACGCCGCCGAGGTCCTCGGCGCCCCCGACGAGAGCGACGCTCTTCGCGTCGTGCTCATGCGTCGGCGCGCAGAGCTGGAGGCGTCCCTTGCCGCAGATGAAGCACGGCTCGCGCGTGTGACGGCGCGACTCTCCTCACTCGAAGGAGAACCACCCATGTCTGAACTCATCTTCCGCACCCTGGAACCCGTAACGGTCTACGCAGCCCGTGGCACCGCCCCGGGTATGGGGCCGGAGAACGTGTCACCGGTGATCGATCGCATCCTTCCCCCACTGGAGGCCGCGTTGAAGGAGTCGGGCGTCGACTACAGGGAGCCCGGGATCTTCTGGTACGAACCGATCGAGGGAACGGAGGATCTCGGCGTCAACGTCTCGTGGATCGCCGGCGAGAATCCGCAGCCCGGGGGCGGGTGGGAGGTCGTCGATCTTCCCGGGGCCGAGCGCGTCGCGGTGTGGAGATACGAGGGTGACATGCCGGGCATCGGCCGCGCCTGGCACGAGTTCATGGTGGCGATGGCCGCCGCAGGGTGCGAGCCGGTCGGGCCTTCCCGGGAGGTGTACCTCGACGCCGAGGGCCCCCAGACCGAATGGGTCACCGAACTGCAACAGCCTGTCAGGACGACGTCGGACGGTGTCGCGACTGACGGGTGAATGCCCGCGCGCGGAGTGCCTCGCCGCGGCAGCGAGGCACTACGGTGAGCATGTGTCTCCTGGTCGCAAGTTCCCTGCGAAGAGGTCACCTGCGACCAGCGCCAGGTACGCCAAGCGCCGGAAAGTGCGTTTGGCGCGTGTCGACAATGACCTCACGGCCGACGAATGGGCGAGCATCCGCGACGCGTGGGGCGGCTGCGCTTACTGCCAGGTGACGGGTGTCGCCATGCAGCGCGATTGCATCATGCCCGTCTCTCGCGGTGGCCGCTACACCTTGGCGAACGTGGTCCCCGCCTGCGCGTCCTGCAATGCGAGCAAACACAACGGTGAGGTCACCGCGTGGCTTCGCCGGAAGAAGTTGGACGAGCGAACCTTCCTCATCCGCCAGGCGACGATTCTGAAGGCGCTCCTCGCGGCAGACGATCCAGGTCTCGCGAGCTGACCCGTCAGCGACGAATCGAGCGAATCGCAGCGATCAGGATGCCGAACGCAAAGACGGGGACCGCGCCGAAAACCGACCGCCAGTTCCCGTTGAGGACCGGGATTCCGATCGCGACAAGCACCCCGATCACGAAGATCGAGATGATGATGGCGCGCCACAGCGTGTCCGTCGTCGTTCTGGTCGTCGCCCGTTCCGATTCGCTCATGACTACAGTCTGTCTCTTCGCGACCGGCATGGATGTAGGCCGTTCGGCGGACAACGGCCCGGAGTTCTCGGGCCCGCATCCGCAGCCCGACCACGGCACACTTGTCGGGGGTTTTCACGGATGCCGGGACATACGCCCCGTGCCGGCCTACAGGTGTGAAAACTCCCGACAGGTGTACCCGTTCGCCGGCGATCACATCTTCGCGTAGCGCGCGCGGGCGAAGCAGTACGCCCCGTACAGGGCCAGTCCGGCGCCGACGGTCCACAGGATGAACGCGCCGAAGGGCAGCCCGGCCAGGGTGCGAAGCCCTGCATCCAGTCCCCCGGCCTTCTCGGGGTCGTGCGTGAATGCGGCGACGACGAAGAGCACGCCGGTCACCGCGACCGCGATGCCCTTGGCGATGTAGCCCGCGATTCCGAGGGCGATGATGCCCTTGCGTGCCGCGCCGGCGGGAAGCTGCAGCTGCTTGGTGAAGGCCCGGGTCACGCCACGCACGATGAACGCGATGCCGACCGCGGCGACGATGAGCCCGACCAGGACGAGGAGCGCCACGCCGGCAGGCGCAGCCAGCAACTGAGCGCTGAACGACTGCGACGATTCGGAGGACTGCGACTGGCCGCCCAGCGCATACACCAGGGCGGTGCCGGCGATCGCGAGGTAGGCGACGGCCGTGCCGATGAACTTGATCCGGAGCCCCCACTTCTTCTTCGAGTCGGGGTTGCGCTCGATCAGCGCCTCGGCGATCTGCCACACCGCCAGGGCCAGGAGTCCGAGGACGATGACCCACAGCAGCGCGACGCCCGCCGGTGATTGCTGGATCTGCTGCAGCGCACCACCCTGGTCGGCATTGCCGCCTCCCCCGGTGGCGATCGAGATCGCGATGAACCCGATCAGGACATGCAGGATGCCGAGAACGACGTAGCCGACGCGGGCGAGCGTTCGGAACACGGTGGAGTCCTGAGCCGCGCGGGCCGTGGACTTCGCGGAATCAGTGGAGTTCATGAGGTCGTGGACCCTTCGATCGTTGATGCGCGGGAAGAGGCGACAGCGCGTGCGGCGTGCCGGTCGCGCGCTGCTTCGACAGCGACCCAGACGAGCGTCGCGACAGCGATGCCCTCGAGCATCCCCGCCACCACGTCACTGAGCCAGTGGGCGTGAAGGTATGTGCGGCTCCACATCATCGTGACGACCCACACCGCCCCCGACGTCCACACGTACCAACGCCGGAGCACGAGACCGAGGATGACGACGACCGTGGTCGCCACCGCCGTGTGCCCGGACGGGAACGAGGTCGCGACGCTCTCGGCCAGCGAATCCGAGGGGCGCGTGCGTCCGATCACCGCAGCCATCGTCGCTCCGATCGCCACGACGGTGACCATCGCGATCGCGAGGGTGGCAGCATCCCACCGCCGTCCGCGCCACAGGAGCAGCAGGATCAGCACGGCCCCGACGATGATCATGCCGATCGTGCCGCCGACGACGGCGGGCACCCAGGCGACGACCAGTCCGATCTCGCCGGTGGCGGCATCCATCAGATCGTGCCACCAGATGTCGACCGCGAGCGGCTTGTGGTCATCGAGCGCGACGACGACACGGAGAACCACGAAAGCGACGCTGGCGGCGATCCCGATCAGGAGGCCGACGGACCGAGCCCGGGCGCTCGGAACATCGACCGCGCTCACGAGGTCAACTCCATCGTTTCGGGTTCACGATGCGCCTTTCGCCGTCTTGATCCTATCCAGCCGAGACCGGCGAAGCGGGCATCTCGCTCACCCGCCGACGACCCCCAACTCGTACGCTCGGATGACCACGTGGACGCGGCTTCGGAGGTCGAGCTTCGAGAGCACTCTGCCGACGTGAGCTTTGACGGTTGATTCGCTCAGGTGAAGGGCCGCCGCGATCTCCGCGTTGCTCTCACCTCGCCCGATGAGCACGAAGATCTCGCGCTCACGCGGAGTGAGAATCGACAGCGCCCCCTCGGCGTCGTCCTCCCGACGTGCTCCGAAGTGCGGTCCCGCGATCTCGATCAGCTTCGCCGTGATGCGCGGAGACACGACCGCGTCTCCCGAGTGGACGGCGAAGACCGCCGAGATCAGCTCGTCCGGGCGGGTGTCCTTCAGAAGGAAGCCCGCCGCCCCGGCCTCGAGCGCGCCGAAGGCGGCATCGTCCAGGTCGTAGGTCGTGAGAACGAGCACGCGCGTGTCGGGGAGCACGTCCGTCAGCTGCCGTGTGGCCTCGATCCCGTCGAGCACGGGCATCCGCACGTCCATCAGCACCACGTCGGGGCGGAGGCGCCGCGCGGCGCCGATCGCCTGCAGTCCGTCGGCCGCCTCGCCCACGACCGTCAATCCCGGCGCAGCATCGAGCACCAGGCGCAGACCGTAGCGGACGAGTTCCTGATCGTCGACGAGAAGAATGCGGATGCTGTCTGTCGCACTCATTCGTCCTCCCAGTGCAGGTGTGCGCAGACCCGCCAGCCGCCGCCTTCGCGAGGACCGATCTCGAGAGATCCGTCGAACATGGCCACCCGCTCCTTCATACCGAGGATGCCGCGACCGGCGTCCTGCTGGTCGAGATTTCGTGACACCGACGCCGCGGCGTCTTCGACGCGAATGGTCACGTCGTGCTCCGCCCATTCGAGTGCGACCGAGACGGAATCGACGCCTTGCGCGTGGCGGAGCACGTTGGTGAGCGACTCCTGCACGATCCGGTAGACGGTGATGCCCACTGCGGGGTCGGCCGTCGCCGTTCCTGTCTCGGCGAACTGCACCGGCAGTCCGGCCGCCGCGAAACCGTCCACCAGTGCGGCGATCTGCGTGGCATCCGGCTGCGGTGCGTGCGACGGCTCCGTCGGCTCATCCGGCTGGCGGACCGCGCCGAGTAACCGACGAACCTCGCCGAGGGTGCGCCGACCTGTCTCAGCGACGCGGGCGATCGCGATCTTCGCTTCGTCGGGGCGCTCATCGGCGGCAGCGCGAGCACCGTCGGAGATCGCGATCATCACGGTCAGGCTGTGCGCGATCACGTCGTGCATCTCCCGTGCGATGCGCTCGCGCTCACGTGCGACGGCGATCTCCGCCAGCTGCTCCCGCTCACGAGAGAGCTGTTCGGCCCGCTCCACGAGTGCGTCGAGGGAGCGTCGCCGCTGCCCCGCGCTCGTCCCGAGCAGGGCGGTGATGAGGAGCACGGCGGCGATCGCGCCGAACACCACCAGCCCGTCGACGAACGGGTCCCTCGGCGTCACCGGCGGGGATCCCCACAGCGACGGCCCCCGCGCCAGCCGCGCGGTGAAGGTCGCTGCCCCCAGCACTCCGAACGCCATCGCTGCGCCGAACCAGCTCCACGCTCCGACCGCCGTTCTCGTCGCAGCGACGCGATACAGGGTGATCACGACGAGGATCGACTCCGCGCCGGTTCCGACCGCGAGGGAGAAGATCGTCAGCAGCAGCGCTGCCGCCAATGCCACCCTCGGATGCCGACGGCGCACGACCAAGACGCCCACACCGCAGACTGCCGACCCCGCGGAGATCCACAGCGGCGTGCCGAAGCGCGGCTCGGCCGAGATCACGAGCAGGCTGACGGCCACGAGGAGATAGCTTCCGGATGCCGTCGCGCTCAGCATCCGCCGCTTCCGACCGGAGTTCAGGCGTCCCTCCGACGAAGCGCGATCAGCCCCGCGGTGAGCGCGACAGCCGCCCACGCCATGGCTGTGATCCACCCGGCGGCCGGGCTGAGGTACTGCTGAGTCGCGTCCGCGAAGCCGAGCGACGGGTCTCCGAGCCGCACCATCGAATCGCCGGCATGCGACAGCAGATACAGCCGAACCGTGCGGACGAGCTCGGAGGTGGGAAGCACCGACAGGAGCACGGGACCGAGCAGCGTCGTACAGAACACGACCAACGATCCTCCCACCGCCGAACGGAGCAATGCGCCGACGCCCAGACCGAACACCGCGCACAGTCCAACATAGATCGCGCCTCCGACCAGAGCGAACGCGAACCCCGGCGCCGCGAGGTCGGTCTCGATCCCGAAGCCGGAGTACAGCGGATAGGTAATGGCCCAGGAGCCGAACACCGAGATGAGGGCGGTGACGACCATCACCGGGAAGACCACCACTGCTTTCGCCGCGAGAACGAGGCCTCGGCGCGGGGCGGCGATCAGCGTGGGTTGGATCGTCCCCGAGGAGTACTCCGAGGTGATCGCGAGGACACCCAGGACACCGGCGATGATCTGACCGAACAGGAGCGTTCCCAGAGTGATCGAGTCGAGGGTGAAGGCGACGGAGGCCACCGAGGGGACGCCGGCGGATTCGAGCGTCAACACGAACAGGAGGCTCACCCCGATACCGAAAGCGAGCAGGGCGGCGAGCAGGAAGCCGGTCGAGCGCAGGCTCATCAGCTTGACGAACTCCGACCGCACGACGTTGGCGAAGCGCAGCCGGTCGTCAGCCTGGACGTACGTGGAACGCTGCAGGGTGGGGGTGGTCATCGGTCGACTCCCGTTCGTGAGGGTGTTGAGCGGTATTCGACCGCTCCGGCGGTCAGGGCGATGTAGGCGTCTTCGAGGCTCCCGGAGAGGGAAGCGACCTCGTAGAGGACGACCCCCGCCGTCGCGGCGGCGTTCGCGACCTGTTCTGGCGTCAGCCCGGTGACGTCGACGGCCCCGTCCGTGCGGGGCACCACGGTGACTCCCGGTGCGGCGAGCGCTGCCGTCAGGCCGGCGAGATCATGGGTCCGCACGCGGACAGCAGACTCGGTCACTTCCGCGATCACCTCACTGATCGGTCCGTCCGCCAGGATCCTGCCTCTGCCGATCACGATGAGGTCGTCGGCGGTCTGGGCCATCTCGCTCATCAGGTGTGAGGAGAGCAGGACGGTGCGGCCCTCGCCCGCCAGCCGACGCATGAGCTGGCGCACCCAGAGGACGCCCTCGGGGTCGAGCCCGTTCACCGGCTCGTCGAGGATGACGGTCGCGGGGTCGCCGAGCAGCGCGGCGGCGATGCCCAGCCGCTGTCCCATCCCCAACGAGAATCCGCCCACACGCTTGCCCGCCACGGCGTCGAGGCCGGCCATCCCGATCACCTCACGCACCCGCGCGGTGCCGATGCCGTGGGTCAGCGCGATGGCCTGCAAGTGCTTGTAGGCGGTGCGCCCCTTGTGTGCGGCCTTCGCATCGAGCAGAACGCCGACCTCCCGTAGCGGTGCGGCATGTCCGGCGTACGGACGTCCGTTCACCTCGACGACTCCGGACGACGGCCGATCCAGGCCGACGATCATCCTCATGGCCGTGGACTTCCCGGCCCCGTTCGGACCCAGAAACCCGGTCACGCGTCCCGGTCTCGCTGTGAAGTCGACGCCCTCGACGGCGACCTTGTCCTTGTAGCGCTTGGTCAGCGCGCGTGCTGTGATCATGTGAGATCCCTTCCGTCGGCACTCACGCTAAGACGGAGCCATCGGCCGGCACATCGGACGGCGGTACTCACTTCCCGACCACCCGGTACTCAGGTACCGGTGGTGCGCCTTTAACTCACGCGGGCCGTGCGGATTCGGCGATGTGCGACAACAGCCCGAGGGCGGTTTCACGCAGGGTGCCGTCCGGGTCGAGCGACGGATCGTAGGAGGCCAGCGTGGCGGATCCGACAGGCACGGCGCTGGCGGTCCGAGCGACGATCTCGCGCACGTCCTCAGCGGAGAATCCGCCGGGCGCTGCGTAGTCGTTCGCGGGGGCGATGGAGGGGTCGTAGACGTCGAGGTCGACGTGAAGATGAACGACATCGGCACGTCGCACCAAGGCCTCCAGGGCGGCCGACAGCGCGTCGGGCTCTGTCGCTTCGCCCACCGAGAGCACGGACACTCGCGACGCATCCAGCACCAGACGCTGCGCCTCCGTCAGGTCACGCGCCCCGATGTGGATGACGTTCTCTTCCGGAAGCGCCCGGAATCCGGGAATGCGCCCGGTTGCGGCCTGCCAACATCGCCCGACCGCCATGGCCAGGCCCTGACCGTCGAGGAATCCCGTGCCATCCTCATCCGGGGTGTTGAAGTCACCATGAGCATCGAGCCAGACGAGTCCGACCCGCTTCCCCTCGGCGGTCAACGCCGCGAGAGCCCCCACGGTCGCGTTGCAGTTCCCGGCCAGCACCAGCGGCAGTGAGCCACGCTGCCGGGCGTTCGCCACCTGTTCTGCGAGGGCGCGCTGCAGCTCGAATGCGGTTCGGAGTTCGGACCGCCACGAGGAGGTGGGCTCGACCTCCGTCTCCTGCACGACGAATCCACGGCTGTGCAGCATCGGCGCCGCGCCCGCCGCGCGCAGCGCACGGGGCCCGGCCCCCATGCGCTGGTCGTAGTGACCCGAGTCGTACGGGGAGTAGAGGAGCTGAACCGAGGAGAACCGCTCAGGCATGCGATACTCTAGGCGAGGCCGTGGGCGACCGAGTCTGGAGACGCGTTTCGTCTCGTCGCTGCGCTCCTCGCTCAACGACCGAAAGCGGGCGCTGCGCTCCTCGCTCGACGACTGAGCACCGGTCGTTGAGCGAGCGGAGCGAGACGAAACGCCCCGAGCACCATCACATCAGGGCGCTGCGGTGCACTCAGGAATAGAGCTCGCCCACGGGCACCGCCACCGGGAGCACATTTCCCGGCGGAGCGAGCGGGCACGCCCACGCCGGATCGTAGGCGCACGAGGGGTTGTAGGCGAAGTTGAAGTCGAGCACGATCGTGCCGTTCACGGCATCCGAGCCGAGATCGGCCCCCTTGATCGTGTCGATCAGATAGCGCCCGCCTCCGTACGTGCCGTCCGGCTTCCCGGCGAGCGTGTCGCGCACCGGGATGAACAGTCCGCCACCGTAGGACCTCAGGCGCCAGACGTCGAGCGAACCGGCATCCGGGATCTCGACTCTGCCGATGCGCTCGAACGGCACGACACCGTCGGTCCCCGTCTCGAAGTCGAAGCCGGCGGGCTCGGCGGGGAGTATCGGCAGTTCGAAGCGCCACTGCGCGTCATACGACGCGATCGGCAGCCCTTCGAAGAGCGTTCGATCGGCATCCAGCAGCGGGGTCGCCGGGTGCCACAGCATCAGGTCATCCCGTTCGATGCGCCAGAGCTCGTGCGCTTCCTCGGGATCGTCCGCACGACGCACCGCGTCGTACAGGGCGAACACACGACGGCGCCAGTCGACGACCTCCGTGGCGATCCGTGCGGAGGCGTCTGTCATGGGCCCCAGGCTACGCGGGCATGGGCGCCGTGGCGGCACCCATGCCCGCGGTGCACTATCCGGCGGCCTTGAGGGTGAAACGAACGGTGCGGGCGTTCCCCGCCACGTCGTACACGATCAGTGTGTTCTCACCCGCGACGGCACCGAACGCGCCAGGCGTCACGGCGTTGAGATCCGACCAGGCGTTGTCCGAGAGATCCTTCGCCACACCGTTGAGCGTGAGGCGGTCGATCTTCCCGGCATCGTGGAGCTTGAACGACACCTTGCTGTAGACGCCTTCGGCACCGACCGTGAACTCGGCGCCGGGCTTCACCGTCGCGGTGGGAGCCGTGACGTCCAGCGTGAAGCGGACGGTGGTGGGGTTTCCGGCCACGTCGTACACGATGAGCGTGTTGGCCCCGGCGACAGCCCCGAACGTGCCGGGCACGACGCCGTTCAAGTCGGACCAGACGTTGTCCGTCAGATCCTTCTCGACGCCGTTCAGCGTGAGACGGGCGATCTTCCCCTCATCGTGGAGCTTGAACGACACCCTGCTGTAGACGCCGTCTCGACCGACCGTGAACTCCGCGCCGGGCTTCACGGTCACCGCCGGAGCGGTCGCATCGGCCGCATCCCCCGTGACCGACAGGTCGCGGAGGCGTCCGAAGTTGTCGAAGGAGCCGAAGCCCACCCGGCCCGTGCCGAAGGTGTCGTCGTTCGCGGTCATCAGTGGCGCATCGAGCCCATCGACGTAGACGGCGATGTCGCCCGTCTCGACGCACCGCACGACACGGACGTCATGCCATTCCTCGTCCGTGACCGCCGGCGGTGCGCCGACAGTGCCGTCCCACTGGTCGTCGATCCGCTCGCGGTCGGCCTTGTTCACCTTGAAGATGCCGTTGTGCGGGTAGATCGTGTTGTCCTGCGAGAGGTGGGCGTAGTAGTACTCCGTGTCGGACTGCCATCCGAAGACGATGATGACGTCGCGGTTGTTCACCGACGCTTTCTCGTCGAGGCGCACCTGACCCTTCAGGTCGAAGGAACCCAGTTCCGGCCCGTCGGTCAGGACGGCGTATTCGAACGGTCGACGGATGCCGTCATTCGGGTTCGTGCCCGCCTCGGTGAGAACCACCTCGTCACCCGGGAAGTCCCACTTGGCGGGGGTCCGGGGCGCCCAGTCCTCGGCGCTCGTGACGTCGGTGATGACAGTGCCGTCCGGCGTGCACGGGGGCGCTGTGGGCGGCTCTGGCGTCTCGGCCTTGTACAGCGCGTACTGTGCGGCGATCTGCTCAGCCGTCGGCACCTTGTCGAGCAGCATCACGTCGTCCATCCGCCCGTTGAAGGGGTTGGATTCGCGGGTGTTCTGCGGGAAGCTTCCGCCGATCTTGATCCCGGCGGGCGCGGTGTCGGACGTCGCTCCTTCGCCCCACGGGTTGGATGCCGTGTAGTCGCCCTCGAGTTCCTCGCCGTTCATGAACAGACGCATCTCTCCCTTGGCGAAATCGAAGGTCGCGGCGAGGTGAACCCATTGCCCTTTCTTCAGGATCTCGTCCCACGGAAGGTCCGCAGCGAAGGTCCACGAGCCTGCGCCGTCGACGCGTCGCCCGAGAGCGACGAGCTTGAGTTCGCCGTTCACGGTGATGACTTCGAGCAGGGCCCGCACCGCATGGCCGTCGGATGTGCCGGTGAGTACACCTGCCAGGCCGATCGCGTTGTATCGGTCGTCGGGGTTCGCCGTTCCGGAGTTCAGCGCAGGGTGATCGCCGGTCGGCTTGAACCAGCCCATGACGGAGATCTCCTCCGCGCCGGCGAGCGGCTGGAGAGAGTCGACACCGGATGCGTCGTAGACCCCTGCCTTCCAGTCGTCGTTCGACGCGGTGCGCGGACTCATCTGCTGCGTCTGCAGCGCTTCTCCGGCACCCGGGTAGGCACGATCGGCCACCCGCATCTCCACACCGCCGTTGACGAGCGAGATGTCGGTGCCCGATCGCCCCTGATCGACCTCGATCGAAGGCTTCGCCGCATCCGGGTGGTCGAAGTCATGGTGGGTGACGAGGTTCGACGCGAGTGCGGGAAGGACGAACGGTGAGCTCGGTTCGTCGACGCTCCGCGCTCCGGTGACCTTCCAGATCTTCCCGTTCGCCTTGGACACGAGGTAGAGCTCGCCGTCGGCATCCGACCCGAACCGCAGATCGACGCGCTTGTCTCCGACGAGATCCTGGAACGTCGTCTCCACACCGTCATGGAACACCCGGAGCTGTTGGATGGTGGCGAGGTCGTCGATGTCGCCGTCGTTTCGCACCATCTCATCGGCCTGGGTCGACAGCACCCATCCACGCACCAGATCGGTGAAGAGGTAACGCCCCTGCAGCTCCGCGATGTCGCCGCGGTAGACGAACCCGCCGTTCACGGCGACGCCGGCATCGCCGGTCTGCCCAGGATCGCGATTGTGGTCGTATGCCGCCACCGGATACGTGAAGCCGTTCTCGGCGTCGTCCGCCGGGAGCGGGAAGATCTGCCGGTTGTCGGCGAGGAACGAGCCCTCCCGCACCGACCAGCCGAAGTTGTCCCCCGGTTCGACGGCGTAGACGGATTCGACCTGCCACTCGCCGATGTGGGCCATGTACATCGTGTGGTCGCCCGCGGGGTCCCAACTGATGCGGTGCGGGTCGCGCATGCCGACGGCGTAGATCTCCGGCAGGGCGTCGGCCTCCTCCACGAACGGATTGTCGGCGGGCACGCCGTACTCGCCGTTCGCGCTGTCGTCGCCGGTGGGGTTCACTCGCAGGATCTTGCCCTGCGGAGTGGCCAGGTCCTGCGGGTTGCCGTTGCCGACACCGTTCCCGCCGTCACCGACGAGCACGTACAGGTTGCCGTAGTCGGCATCGCCCGAAGACACCGTGGGGTTGAACGCGATCTGCTGCACCGTGTGCACTCGGCCGGCGAACGGGATCCGCATCAGCTCACGCTGCGTGCCGGCGAACGTCTCGGCCGCGGGGTCATCCGCCTTCCATTCGGTGATGACGCTGTGGAACGCCGTGTTGCCGAAGGCCGGGAAGTCGGGGGTGTCCTCGGTCAGTGCGGTGCCACCCTCGGTGTGCACGGTGTAGAACAACCCGTTGTCGGCGAAGTCCGGGTGGAACTCGGCCGATCCGAGCCCGGTGCCCAAGCCGGCGCTGTTGTGGAAGTTGTCGATGAATTCGTTCCGGACGTTGAGATACGGCACATGCGCACCGGACTCCTTGTCGACGAGATAGAGGATGTCGTTGTTGTCGGGGACCATCAGTCGCCCCGAGCCGTCCGGAACCTCGTCGAGATGGGTGATCCGGTTGTGGCGCACGAGACGCTGATCCTGTGTCGCCGGTGTGGTCGTCGACTTCGGAAGCTGTGCGAGCTCGGTCACCTCGATGCCGAGGTCCGCGAGAGCGGGGTCGGGCAGCGGGTTGAGGAGCGGTTCGTTCGCCGTCCCGCCCGGAGCGCAGTCACCCGGGTTGCCGGTGGCGATCGCGAGGTTCTCGCCGGTGTTGTCGACGGCGACGTCGTCGAGCAGCAAGCGCCCGGCGCTGGAGGCACCGTTCTTCCAGAAGAAGCGGTCGAGCGCTCCGTTCACCGCCTGGCGGAAGCCGAACTGCTGCTCGGTGCCTTCGGGAAGCCGGGTGATCTCCTCATAGGGTCCGCCCTGGCTGTACACCGACACCTTGTCCGCCGCGTTGTCGGCGACGATCCAGACGCACTGCCACGCGTCTCGCGACCACACGCCGGCCGGCTTGAAAGCGCCCGCGTCACGGACACGCAATACGTCGTCGTTCTGGTTGTTCACGTAGGCACGGCTGTTGACGTAGTCATTCGGCGCGTCCACGTCAGTGAGCCCGAAGGAGGTGTCCACGCTGCCGGTGCGCAGGAACCGGAAGAAGAGCGTGCCGGTGTCGCCCTCGGCGATGGCCGGGATCGCACGATACGACTGCTGCCCGCCTCCGACGGATTCGACGACCTGATTGTTCCCGTTCAGCGGGTCGGCGATCACCTTGGGCGCGGCGGACGACGTCCAGCCGTCCTGTCCGTGGAGAGCGATGCGCTCGTACTGTTCGAAATCGATCACCTCGGTGAAGGGTTCCGCCGCCGCCGCGGGCGCAGCGGCGAGCAGTGCCCCGGCGATGGCCATCGTGGCCACCGCCGCGATACTGCGCCGCACACCGAATCCCTGAGGGGGTGGGGCGGATCGGCCGTTCGAGCTCGTGGATCGCGTGGTCTTGTCGTGCATCAGAAACCTCTCAACGTCATCGTCGTGCGGTTGTCGTGCCGATGGGTCCTGCCATCTCCCCGGGGCGGCACTGCAGCGGGGCGAGCGAGGGGGCGGTGTCGGGTCGGGTCACCCGCCGCCGGAGGCGCCGAGGAAGGGCGAGACGCTCTCGCCGAACGCATCCGCTGTCCGCCGGACGACGGTCTCCGGGTCGCCGGCCCAGATGTCCGCGTTGAAGATCTCGACCTCGATGTCACGGTCGTATCCGGTGGCGATGACCGCTTCCGTCAGACTGCGGAAGTCGATGACCCCGTCGCCCGGGTAGTGCCGACTCAGCAGCACGTCCGCAGGGAGCGGCGTCTTCCAGTCGCAGACCTGGTAGGTCGCGATTCGCCCTTCGCGGCCCGCGCGAGCGATCTGTGCGAGCACATCCGGATCCCAGAAGATGTGGAAGGTGTCCACCGCGGCGCCCACCACCTCCGCATCGAAGTCGCCGGCGATGTCGAGCGCCTGTCCCAGTGTCGAGACCACGCAGCGATCGCTCGCGAACATCGGATGCAGCGGCTCGATCGCCAGTGTCACGCCGGATGCGGCCGCGTGGGGCGCCAGCTCACCGATCGCGTCGCGAACCCGCTCGCGCGCGCCGGCGATGTCTCGTGAGCCCTCGGGAAGCCCTCCGGCGACGAGGACGAGAACGGCCGTGGAACCGGCCGCACCCGCCTCGGCGAGCGCGGCGGTCTCATCGATCGCCACGCGGTTGTCGTCGATCGACGTGCGGCGGATGCTGCCCTCTGCGGCGGTGAAGAAGCCGCCGCGGCAATGCGTGGTGAAGCGCAGTCCGGAGTCGCTCAACATCGATGCCGCCGTTGACAGTCCCACCGCGTTCACGGGTTCACGCCAGAGCCCGATCGCCTGCACGCCGACGCGTCGTGTGGCGTCCAGCGCGGTGCGGAGGTCGGCGTGCTTGATCGTGGCCTGATTGATCGAGAGCCGAGGATCGGGGGCGTTCATGCCGACACCCCGTTCAGACGGAGCATGCCATGCCAGCGTTCCGCGGCGAGGTCCGGCTGCTCCAGTGCCCGGGCGGAGTTGGCGAGCTCGACGATGCGGGAGAGGTGCGGGAGGCTGCGCGCGGAGTGGAGGCCGCCGACCATCTGGAAGGCCGGCTGGTGCCCGTTCAGCCACGACATGAACGCGACACCGGTCTTGTAGTAGAACGTCGGGGCGGCGAAGATCTGCCGACTCAGCTCCTCGGTGGGGCCGAGGATCTCCAGGTACCGGTCGGCGTCGTCGGTGTCCAGCGCCTGGATCGCCGCCGAAGCGGCGGTGGTGAGTGCCGCGAACGCGCCGAGCAGGGCATCGGAGTGGCGGCGCGGCGCGGCGGATTCGCTCGTGGGCTGCTGCGCCTCGGGAACGTCGGCCCCACCGATGAGGCCGACGTAGTTGAAGTCGTCGCCGGTGAACATCCGCACGGTGTCGGGCAGCCGGTCGCGCACCGCCACCTCGGATGCCGCATCCAGCAGGCTCATCTTCACGCCCGCGACCTTGTCGGGGTGCTCTTCGATGATCTCGAGCAGCACATCGGATGCGGCACGCCAATCGACGGAGCCGAAGTATCCTGCGAGCGCCGGATCGAACGCGGTGCCGAGCCAGTGGAGGACGACCGGAGTCGTCGCAGCGTCCAGGACCTCGCGGTACACCCGGCGGTAGTCATCCGCCGACTCCGCCACCCGCGCCAGGTGCCGTGATGCCATGAGGACGGGACCCGCGCCCTGCTCCTCGGTGAAGTGCAGCTGCGACTTGTAGGCGTCGATCACCTCGTCGAGGGATATCCGCTCGTCGTCGACGTGGTCGGTGTTCACTCCGACGACGACTGATCCGCCTTCTTCCTGCGCGACCTTCGCGGAGCGCGAGATCAGTTCGCGCGTGGCCACCGCGTCCAGCCCCATGTTGCGCTGTGCCGTGTCCATCGCATCCGCGACGCCGAGACCCCAGGAGTACGCATGGCGACGGAAGGCGAGAGTCGCATCCCAGTCCACGTCGGCCGGACGCCCCGGGGTGTTGTCCGCGTGCACCTGGGGGACGACGTGGGCGGCGGCATACGCGACGCGACTGCGCAGCGCGCCCGCGGGTCTGGTGTACTCCGGGGCATCGGCGAGTTCTGCCTCGGTGGTCAAGCCATCCGAAGCGAGCAGCGTGAGGCGAGCCATTCGATCAGTCCAGCGTCAGAGGGTTCAGGTCGACCTTGCGCCCCTCGCGCGCGGACTGCAGCCCGGCCTCGGCCAGCTGGACGCCGCGCGCACCGGCGAGCAGGTCGAACTCGTAGTCCGTGCCGAGCACATACGACTCGAGGAACTCCTCCCATTGCTGACGGAAGCCGTTCTTGAAGACGTCGTTCGTGGGGACATCCGCCCAGTCCGCGTCGTAGTCGTGGTCGTCGGCGAGGTCGGGGTTCCAGACCGGCTTCGGTGTCGCGTTGCGGTGCTGGATCTTCGCGCCGAACAACCCGACCACCGCCGATCCGAGGGTGCCGTCGACGTGGAACTCGACGAGCTCGTCCCGGTGCACGCGGACGGTCCAGGAGGAGTTGATCTGCGCGACAACCCCATCCTCCAACTCGAAGATGCCGTAGGCGGCGTCCTCGGCGGTCGCGGTGTACGGTTCGCCGTTCTCATCCCACCGCTCCGGGATGTGCACCGACGCCTGCGCATACACGCTCTTGACCTCGCCGAACAGGTTCTCGAGCACGTAGTTCCAATGCGGGAACATGTCGACGATGATGCCGCCGCCGTCCTCGCTGCGGTAGTTCCAGCTCGGGCGCTGCGCCGGCTGCCAGTCACCTTCGAAGACCCAGTAGCCGAACTCTCCGCGCACCGACAGGATGCGGCCGAAGAACCCGGAATCGATGAGCCGCTTGAGTTTCTGCAGTCCCGGGAGGTAGAGCTTGTCGTGGACCACTCCGGTCTTCACACCGGCGTCGCGGGCGAGGCTCGCGAGCTCCAGAGACTCCGCGAGTGACTCGGCCGTCGGCTTCTCGGTGTAGATCGTCTTCCCTGCGGCGATCGCCTTCCGAAGAGCCGCCGCGCGAGCCTTCGTCACGAGGAAGTCGGCGTAGATCTCCCAGCGGGGGTCGGCGAGCGCAGCATCCAGATCCGTCGTGTAGTCGGAGATGCCGTGGCGCTCGGCGAGCTCAGCCAGCTTGGCTTCGTTGCGTCCGACCAGCAGCGGGGTCACCGTGACCCTCGTGCCGTCGGAGAGCTCGATGCCGCCCTCGTCACGGATCGCGAGGATCGAGCGCACGAGGTGCTGACGGTAGCCCATGCGACCGGAGACGCCGTTCATGATGATGCCGATTTCGCGGGTCGCGGGGAGCGCCGGGGGAGGGAGAACCTGCGTCGAGGCGGTGGTGGTGACTGACATCTCGTTCCGTTCTTCGATCATGAGTGTTCTGTGCGTGCGCGTCAGATGCCGGTGCCCGGCGAGGTCGCCGAGGCATCGTCGGTGGTGGCCGGCTTCCCGCCGAGGTACAGCGCCGCGAGCGTGGGGTCCGCGAGCAGCTCCGGCGCGGGACCGGAGATGTGCACCCGCCCGAGGTCGAGGACGCAGCCGATGTCGGCGGTCTCCAAGGCCCGGCGTGCGTTCTGCTCCACGAGCAGAACGGCGGTGCCGGCGTCCCGCATGCGGGCGACCTGCTCGAAGACCTTCGCCGTCGTCTTCGGGTCGAGACCCATCGACGGCTCGTCGAGGAGCACGACCTTGGGGCTCACCATGAGCGAGCGGGCGAATTCGACCTGCTTCTGCTGTCCGCCGGAGAGGAGCCCGGCCAGCTGCTTCCACCGCTCCCCCACGATGGGAAAGAGGTTCTGCACGAATTCGACGCGCTCCTGCACCACCTTCTGGTCCTTGACCGTGAAGGCGCCGAGCATGACGTTCTCGCCGACGGTCATCTCGCGGAACACGCTGTGTCCCTGCAGGACGTGGGCGAGCCCGTTCTCCAGCATCCGCTGCGGCCCGTGCCCGGTGACGTCCTGCCCATCGATGCGGATGCTGCCCGAACGCGGCTTCAGCATCCCGCTGGCGACCTTCAGCACGGTGGATTTTCCGGCCCCGTTGGGCCCGACGAGGCAGACGACGGACGCGGGCGGGACGACGACGGTGAGGCCTCGGAGGACCAGTGCCGCGCGACCGTATCCGGCCTCGATGTCTCGCAGTTCCAGCAGGTTCGTCGACTCAGACTCCAAGGTATGCCTCCAGAACTCGTGGATCCTGCTGAATGATCTCGGGGGTGCCCTCGGCGATCGGACGGCCGCGGTCGAACACGACGACGTGATCGCAGAGGCTCATGACCATCTCCATGTTGTGTTCGACGATGATGAACGTCTTGCCCTCATCGTTGAGCTCCCGCACCAGGGTGGCGATGCGCCCGATGAGTGCGGGGTTCACGCCACCGGCCGGCTCGTCGAGCATGATCGTGTCGGGTTCGCCCATGAGGACCCCCGCCAGCTCGAGCAGCTTCTGCTGGCCGTAGCTGAGGTTGCGGGCCTCGGCGTGCTCGAGGTGATCGATGCCGACCCGGCGCAGCCAGCCTCGTGCTCGCTCGAGTTCATCCGGGTCGTTCGCCGAGCGGAGCTGCTGGCGGATGCTCGTGCTGCGCACGGCCACCAGCAGGTTCTCCATCACCGTCATCCGCGGGAAGACGCGGCACAGCTGGAAGCTGCGTCCGATCCCCGTGCGCGCGATCCGGTCGGGTGACTGCCGAGTGATGCTGCGGCCGCGGTATCTGACCTCGCCGGAGTCGGGTTTGATCATGCCGGTGACGCAGTTGAAGAAGGTCGTCTTGCCCGAGCCGTTCGGCCCGATCAGTCCGTTGACCTTCCCCTCCTGGAATGTCACCGATGCTGCGTCCACGGCGGTGACGCCGCCGAAGGACTTGGTCATCTCTACCGTGCTCAGGCTGTCCTGCAGCACGGTGCCGTGTGCGGTGCGAGCATTCATGATGTCGTCTCCTCTCCGGACGCGTTCGTGCGTCGTGGGGACTCCTGGGCGGCGCTTCGGACGGCGTTCTGTTCGAGCAGCTCTCCCGCCGTGACCTCCCGGATGGAGGCCGCATTCGACGACCGTGTGAACAGGCCTTTCACCGCCGGGATGATGCCGTCCGGCATGAAGAGGACGACGACTCCGAGCAGGATTCCGGTGGCGATGAGGTGGAACTGCGTGTCGCCGAACTCGAGCTTGAAGTACTCGAGTGCGACGCCGACCACGACCGCACCCAGCAGCGGACCGAAGAGGTTGCGCACTCCGCCGAGCAGGGCCATGAGCACCATGTACGAGCCGATGAGGATGGAGAACTGGAAGATCGGATCCAGGTCGCCGAACCACAACGCGTAGAGTCCGCCGCCGAGCGATACGAACAGCGCCGAGAGGATGTACGCGATGAGCTTGTACCGGGTGGTCGGGACGCCGAGGGACTGCGCCTTGTCCTCGTCCTCGCGGATGGACTTCAGTGCGGTGCCGAATTTGGACCGGTCGATGATCCACCAGACGACCAGCGCGAAGACCAGGAGAGCCACGAACAGGTAGTAGAAGACGCGGTGGTGCTCGGGACGCAGCATGTCGGGGAACGGACGCGGGACGTTCAGTCCCTCGGAGCCGCCGGTGACGTCGCGCCAGCTCTGGAAGACCAGCAGCATGATCAGGACGAAGGCGATCGACACGATCACGAACGACGCACCGCGCACCCGCAGCGCCGCGATGCCGATGGGGATCGCGATGACGGCGACGAGGATCGCGGCGACGATCCACGCGACGAATCCGGGGAGCGCCAGGTACTTGATCAGGAGCGCGGTGCCGTAGGCGCCGAGTCCGAAGTAGGCGGCGTGACCGAGGGAGATGTATCCCGTGAAGCCGCCCATGAAGTTCCACCCCGTCGACAGCACGGCGTAGTTGAGGATCACGACCCCGGCGGACAGGATGTACGGGTTCGGTGCGATGGTGGGGAAAGAGAGCACCAGCACCGCTCCGACGATCAGGAGCGCGATGGTCACCCACTTCGCTGCGGGCCGCCTGCGAGGTGCGGGCGGCGCGATCACCACCGTCTCGGTGGCGATCGGCTCTCTGCTAGAAACGCTGGGCAAGACGACCTCCGAAGAATCCTTGCGGGCGGAACATGAGCGTCGCGAACAGTGCGACGTAGAAGACCGTCTGCGCCCAGGTCGGTCCCAACGGAAGTTGCAGCAGGCTCTGTGCGATCCCGAGGACGAGAGCCGCGATGGCGGCACCGGGGATGCTGCCGAGTCCGCCGACGACGATGATCGCCATCAGCGGGCCGATCCAGTGCCAGTGCAGCGAGGGGTAGATCGTGGCGTCGAGCGAGAGCGCAGTGCCGCCGATCGCCGCCGTCGCGAGCCCCAGGCCGAACCCGTAGCCGGCGACGCGGTCGGTGTTGATGCCGACGAGTCGCGCAGCCTCGGGATGCTGGATGGTCGCGCGGAGGGCCTGTCCGAACCTCGTGTACTTCAGGAGGACGAAGAGCCCCGCGAGAGCGAGAGCGGCCAGTCCGAACGCGATCAGCTTCACGACCGGCACCTGGGCACCGAAGAAGTTCAGGCTCTCACTCGCGTACGGCAGAGGGATGCGGCGTTGGGTGCCGGTGAACAGGAAGCCGAGCGTCCCCTCGATCACCAGCGCCACGGCGAAGGTGAGCAGCACCGACATCATGGTCAGCGTGAGTGGCTTCAGCCTCGACACCAGCAGCCGCTGCATCAGGACGCCGGTCACGAAGAACAGCGGCACCGTGACGATGAGCGACACCAGGGGGTCGATGCCCGTCTGCTGGTTGAACCACCAGGCCAGATAGGCCGCCAGGATGAGGAAGGCGGAGTGCGCGATCATCACGACGCGCATGATTCCGAAGTAGAGGGTGAGCCCGGCCGCCAGGAGGGCGTAGAGCCCTCCCAGCAGGATGCCGAGGATCAGACTTTGCAGCAGCAGTGCTCCACTCACGATGTGCGGATCACCACGCCGGCTTCGGGAAGAGGAAGTCGGCTTCCTTGACGTCCTCGGGGAGGACGATCAGAATCTCGCCGTCGATCCACTGCTGCATGAGGTGCGCGCCCGTGGGCTTGCCGGTCTCATCCCAGCTGAGCGGTCCGACCACGGTCTCGACCTCGTTGTCGCGCAGCCAATCGATGAGCTCCTGCTGGCACTCACCCTGCTCGGCGCAGCCGACGGCCTCGACCGCCGCCGCCACGACCTGACCGGTGGTGTAGGCGTTCGCCTCGTCCTCCGACGGCGGATTGCCGTGCATCTCGGTGTACTTCTCGACGAACTCGACGTTGCTGGGGAACTCGGACTTGGGCGAGTAGCCCGTGGGGGCGAGGATGCCCTCGGTCGCGCCGCCGATCGCTGCCGCGAACTCCGGGTTCGTGGGTGCGGTCGAGAAGGCGGCGAGCTCGGGCTGATAGTCGAGCTGCTGGAGGGCGATGATCAGGTTGACCGCATCCTGATACTGGGTGCCGCCGATCACGATGTCCGCGTCCGACTGCGCGATCTTCGCCGCGATGGTGGAGAAGTCGGTGGTGTTCGGCGGGTAGACCTCGTTGACGAGGATCTCGACCCCCGCCTCCTCGAGCTTGTCGCGGAGGCCGTAGGCGGTTCCCTGTGCGAACGGGTCGTCCATCGCGGCGACGGCCGCCGTCTCGGGACGCTCGCCCTCGGGGAGAGCGAGAAGGTAGTCGGCGAGGTTGTTGTAGTGGTCGTTCGCGATGGCGGGTGCGGCGTAGAAGAGGTTGTCGAATCCCTGTTCGAAGACCTCTTCGGCGGCTCCGGCCGGCTCGACGAACAGCATCCCGTACTCCTGCGCGACGCGGGCGGACGGCACCACCAGTCGGGTCGAGAAGGGGCCGAACACCAGATCGACGCCGTCTTGTGCGATCAGCGACTCGTAATCCGAGACGACCCGATCGGCGTTCGACTGGTCGTCGAGGATCTTCAGTTCGACCTGGCGGCCGAGAAGCCCCCCGTTTTCGTTGACGATGTCGCGCCAGGCCTCATAGCCTCGCTCGACACCCTTGCCCGGTTCGGAGAAGTCGCCGGTGAGCGGAAGCGAGATGCCGATGACGATGGGGTCGTCGGTGCCACCCCCTTCTGCCTCGCCGGCGGTTCCGGAACAGGCCGTAACCGTGAGTGCGGCGATCGATACCAATCCGATCGCCGCGGCAATCCGTCGACCGTGTCGGGGTGCAGTCATCCGAGTCTCCTACGTCATCGTAGCGAAAGCGCTTTCGTAAGCGCTTCCGCCACTATAGTTGCGCTAAGGAACGAGAGCAACCCTCAACGCCATCCGCGTCGATTTTGCTCGCAGGGGGAGGTTTCGTGAAGCGTGAAGGTGCGCCGCGACTCATCGACGTGGCCGAGGCCGCAGGCGTGTCCCTGGCCAGCGCATCGCGGGCGATCACCGGGGGCTCTGGCATATCCCCCGAAGTGGCCGCACACGTCCGTCGCATCGCGCAGCAGCTCGGATACGAACCGAACATGCATGCGCGCGGGCTCGCCGGCGGCCTGGTGCCCACGATCGGCCTCGTCGTCCATGAGATCGGCGACCCCTACTTCGCCGACATCGCCAGCGGGGTGATCCGCAGCGCGACGCTCGAGAACAGGTCGGTCCAGATCGCCCAGGCCGAGCGGACCCCCGGGAGCGAGCTCACGCAGGTCAAGGCACTGCTTCGCCAGCGAATCGGCTCGATCATCATCGCGGGCTCCGGCTACGCCGACGCGAGCAATGAGAAGGGGATGGCCGACGCTCTCGTGGAGTTCACGATGGCGGGCGGGCGGGCGGCCGTGATCGGTCGCCACCACCTTCCCGTCGACTCGGTGCTGCCCGACAACCACCGCGCCGGCGCCTCGGTCGGAAAGCACCTGGCTCAACTCGGACACCGCCGCATCGGCGTCGTCGCGGGCCCGCTCGAACTCAACACCGTCTCCGACCGCATCGCGGGACTGCGCGAAGGCACGAGCGATGCCGACGTGGAGTTGACCGTGGTGTCGCAGGCGTTCACCCGCGAGGGCGGCATCGCCGGAGCGCGCGAGCTGCTCGACCGCGACCTCACCGCCATCGTCGGCCTCAACGACGCGATGGCGATCGGCATCTTGAGCGAACTGCGTCAGCACGGCATCCGCGTGCCGGAGGACGTCTCCGTCGTCGGATTCGACGACATCGCCGTCGCGGCGGATGTCGCTCCGGCGCTCACCACGGCACGCATCCCCATGTTCGACATGGGCCAGCACGCCGTCTCGCTCATCCTCCGCCCCGCGAGCGACGAGGCGCGGACGATCGAGACCACGCACGAGCTCATCGTGCGGCAATCCTCCGGTCCGCCCCGCCCCGCTCGCTGAGCCAGCCCCCCTCGGTCGTTGAGCGGACCCGCCACTCGCTCGTTGAGCGAGCGAAGCGAGACGAAACGCCCCACCCCTCCGTCGTTGAGCGGCGTTTCGTCTCGTCGCCGTGCTCCTCGCTCGACGACCGCGGGGGGTCCTCGCTGCGCTCCTCGCTCAACGACCGAGAAGCGGCCGGGATGTCCCTGGTGCGTGCGACGATCTCCTCGACGACGGGAGGCGCGATGCACGGAGAAGCCACCGTGCTGCACGCCGACCTCGATGCGTTCTACGCCTCGGTCGAGCAGCGCGATTCGCCGGCGCTGCGAGGCAGACCCGTCATCGTCGGCGGTGGAGTCGTCCTGGCGGCGAGCTACGAGGCGAAAGCCCGCGGAGTGCGCACCGCGATGGGTGGGCGTCAGGCACTTCGGCTGTGCCCGGACGCGGTCGTCGTCCCGCCGCGGATGGATGCTTACTCCCAGGCCAGCCGCGATGTGTTCGCCATCTTCCGTGACACGACACCACTGGTCGAGGGCCTGTCGATCGACGAAGCCTTCCTCGAGGTCGGCGGTCTGCGACGACTCGCGGGCACGCCTGAGGAGGTGGCGATGCGGTTGCGCGAGCGAGTGCGCACCGATGTCGGGCTCGCGATCTCGGTCGGAGTCGCGCGCACCAAGTTCCTCGCCAAGGTCGCGAGCGCGGTGAGCAAACCCGACGGCCTGCTCGTGGTGGCGCCCGAGCGCGAAGAAGCGTTCCTGCTGCCCCTGCCCGTCGAGCGCCTCTGGGGCGTGGGGGCCGTGACAGCCGAAAAGCTTCACGGGCTCGGCATCCGCACCGTCGGTCAGCTCGCGGAACTCGAAGCGGCGACCGCCGAACGCATCCTGGGCAAGGCGGTGGGCGGGCACCTGCACGCGCTCGCCCGCCTGCGCGACCCGCGCCCGGTCGACACGACGCGCCGCCGCGGGTCCATCGGGTCGCAGCGCGCTCTCGGAAGCAGACCGCGGTCGGTCGACGAGCTCGACCTCATCCTCACGCAGATCGTCGATCGGCTGGCGAAGCGGCTGCGCGACGGTGGCCGAGTCTGCCGCACCGTGGTGCTACGGCTCCGCTACGGTGACTTCTCGAAAGCGACAAGGTCGCGCACCGTTCGCATGCCGACGGATCGCACGGAAGTCCTTCTCGGGATGGCGCGGATGCTGCTCGCTGCCGCACAGGCCGAGATCACGGAGCGTGGGATCACCCTCATCGGCATCTCCCTCTCGCATCTCGATCGCGCCGATCAGGTGCAGCCCGAACTTCCGATCGACTGGGATGACGACGGGGAACGCATCGACACGGTGCTCGATGCCGTACGCGATCGTTTCGGTTCGGCATCCGTCGCCCGCGCGGCTCAACTCGGGCGCGACCCAGGCTGGTCCTCCCCCGTGCTGCCCGAGCACGAGTGACCGCGACGGTCCTTCGGACCCTCAGCGGATCAGTCGATCCAGCAGCTCGAACGTGTCGAAAGGTTGGTCGTGATCGCCGAAGTGACCGTCGTTGCGAATGATCTGGGTGCCGCCGAGATGGTCGAACATCAGCCGCCCCTGGTCGGCGTCGCAGCCGTACGGGTCGACGACGGAGTTGAGGAAGACGAAGTCACCGCCGAGGGCACGGATGCGGCCCCAGTCGTACTCTTTCTGCAACACCGGCTCATCGGAGTCGCCGAGTTGCGTCGCATATCCGGCGACCAGGACGGTCTGGGCGATCGGGGCCTGGAGGTTCTCCACGAGCGCGAGCAGCAATGCGGCGCCGCCGGAGTGTCCGATAAGCACCGTCTCGGCGTCGAAGTCGTGGGCGGAGAGCACCGTCGGCAGGAACTCTGCGATCGGCTCGACGTTGATGCCGGGGTGGTGCGGACGCTCGACGCGGTAGCCCCGTCCGGTCAGCGTGCGGTCAAGCCACGGGTACCACACCGCGTCAGGATTCCCGCCGGTGCCGTGGAAGATGATCGCGTTCTTGGTCATCGCCTGATCGTAACCGCCTGGAGCGGTCTGCACTGATGTGCCCTTGCGGCTTCTATACCGGTACAGTACCGTGGCCTCTGTACCGATACAGAAAGGGTAGGACGATGGAACATATGGTGATCGCAGTCCTCGACGAGACGAATCGTCGCGCATCTTCGCGGACGCACTCTCTGCAAGAAGCGCGCAGACGTCAGGCGCTGTCCGACCGCACGAGGCACTATGCCACCCAACGTCGACGGGCGACCCGCGACCGCATCCGAATCGCCTTCGCTGCAGCGCTCCGGCGCGCAGCGCGTGCCATCGAACCTGCTGCGCCCTGTGCGTGCCCTTCGCCCGCCCAGGTCACCTGAAAGGCAGGGCACAATGGACCAGGGAGGTGCGATGGCACGCGTCACGCTGCAGACGGTCGCCGACGAGGTCGGTGTGAGCCGGATGACGGTGTCGAACGCATTCTCCCGCCCCGACCAGCTCTCCGCCGAGCTCCGCGAGCGGATCCTGAAGACGGCCGAGAGGCTGAACTACTCAGGTCCGGATCCCTCCGCTCGCGCGCTGGCGCGCGGGCGCACCGGGGTGATCGGCATGCTGCTCACGGAATCGCCCCGCGATGCATTCACCGATGATGTCGCGGTGGGGTTCGTCGGTGCGGTGGCGGGCGAGCTGGCCGATGCCGGGTACTCACTCGTCCTGCTGCACACGGAGTCGCGCAGTGGTGTCGTGCCTGTCCGCGATGTCGCGATGGATGCCGCGATCATCTTCTCCTGCACGCCTCGCAGCGCCGAGGTCTCGATGTTGCTCGAGCGACAGATCCCCTTGGTTTCGGTCGAAGGAACACCGATCGAGGGTGTCCCGCTGGTGCAGATCGACGATGAGGGCGGTGCGTACGCCGCCGCCAAGCACATCGCGGAGCTCGGGCATGCGGACGTCGTGCTCGTCGTCACCACGGTCGATGTCGACGATGAGCTCCTCGAGCCGTCCCATATCGCCGAAGCGGAGCCGACCATCGCGGGTCGCCTGACGGGATGGGGCCGGGCACTGACGGAGGCTGGCCTCCGCCCGCGTGTCGTCGGCACTCCCACATCGACCATCGACGACACGCTGCGGGCGCGGATGGGGCGGATGCTCGATCATCCGCCGAGCGCCGTGCTCACGTTCTCCGACCTCGCCGCGATCGAGGTCATCGATCAGGCCGCCGCGCGCGGCATCTCCGTGCCGGACGACCTGTCGGTCGCCGGCTTCGACGACAACCCGTTGGCGGCACGCGTGTCTCCCGCGCTGACGACCGTGCGTCAGGACACTCACGGCAAAGGCGTCGCCGCGGCGAGCGTTCTGCTCGCCCTGCTCGACGGCCGAGAAGCCCCCGCGCGGCAGTCGCTCCCCACGGAGCTCGTCGTCCGCGATTCGACGCGTGGTCGTCTCGCCGCGAGCTTGCACTCGCCTCGGCTCGCTGACTGAGCATCCGGGCAGCGCCGCAACCACATCGACGGCGCGTTGACAACCCCCTGGCTGCCCGACGCATCACGCGGAAACCTGGCGACATGGCACACCCCGACGACATCAAACAACCGCTTGACCACCTGCCTCCGCTCGACGAGCGCGATAAAGCGATCGAGATCGAAGAGCCGAACTACCCGACCTCGGAGCCTC
Source organism: Microbacterium sp. CGR2 (assembly GCF_003626735.1). Classification (NCBI taxonomy): domain Bacteria; kingdom Bacillati; phylum Actinomycetota; class Actinomycetes; order Micrococcales; family Microbacteriaceae; genus Microbacterium; species Microbacterium sp. CGR2. The sequence continues at coordinate 431,695 of NZ_RBHX01000001.1, forward strand.
CGACCGGGACCACGCACGCGTCGCCCGACACGGCTGCCGAGCCGGACAAGCCGAATCGTCACGGCGTCGACAAGCTCCCGCCGACCTCCCGTTGAGCCCGACCCCGCCGTTGTGCACGGTCGCGACGGCGAGCGACGGACCCAGCACTGGCCGTGGCTCTGCGTCCTTCCCGTTTACCAACTGTCGGGCGCCGAGGCAAGGGGCGTGTCAAGGGATCTGCAGTGTTCTAGAACGGAGATATGCAGACGATCATGTACGCCGGAGACGAATATCTGACCGGAGACGAGATCGCCTACGCGCTCTTGAACTACAGTCGCGCTCTGGGGGAAGAGAATCACGCGCAGGTGGTCGAGATTCCGGTTCGCGAAGAAGACGGCTCGATAGCCAGGGCGAAGTTCCTGATCGGGCCGGCAAGCCAGATCGTCGCGAAGTCCACCCCTGGTCACGGCCCCGAGCTCGAAGATGAGGAACTGGTCCGGCAGCTGAAGGAGTTGACGCGCAACGTGGAGTCTCCGAGAAGCCTGCCGATGGAGGCTCCTGAAAACCCGACGCCCGACGTCGACTGAGGCGCCGCCGCGGCGCCCGTCTGCCTACACCGTCTCGTCGTCGAACCGACGGCGTGCGTCCTCGATCAGAGGCATCTGTGTGTCCGCCCATTCGAGGATCGCGTCGATCGGACCCCTGAGAGTCTTTCCCAGCGGCGTGATCCGGTATTCGACGGCGATCGGGCGCGTGCCGACGACCTCCCGCTCGACGATGCCGTTGCGCTCGAGGCGCCGCAGGGTCGCGGTCAGAGATTTCTGGGTGACGGCGGGGATAGCGCGCCGGAGTGGGCTGAATCGCAGAGGCCGCACGCACAGCTCGTTCAATACTGCGAGCGACCACTTGTCGAGCACTTGATCGAGCAGCTCCCTGTGCGCAGCAGCGATGGCGAGTTCGCGAAAATCGTCTGTGGTGGTATCCGTCACGCCCCCTAGTCTCGTTGAAGTTCCCGCGGGATACCAGGTAGTCATGAGGTACTCACCTATTCGAGGAGCAGCCATGACCGTTCATCTTTCTTCCCCCGCCGCGCTGATGCAGGGCGTCCCGTACCACCACGTCGCGGTCGCGACCGGCACCCGGCACGTCCACGTCTCGGGGCAGATCTCTCGACTCGCCGACGGCGCGCACGTCGCTTCGGACGATCTTGCCGGCCAGGTGGCGCAGGCGCTGCGCAACACCCATGCCGGATTAGCGAGCGCGGACGCGAGTTTCGACGACGTCGTGCGCCTGACCTTCTACGTCACCGGCTGGAGCCCTGAGAAGATCGGGGACTTCATGGCCGGAGTGGACTCCGTGGCGGCGGAGGTCGGACTTCCGCTCCCGATGCCGCCGGCATCTCTGATCGGCGTCGACTATCTCTTCGAGCCCGACGTTCTCGTCGAGGTGGAAGCCACGGCCGTCACGGACTGAGGCCGCGACGCCCGGGCCGAGCGGGCTACGAGTGGGCGCGGCCCGCCCGACGGACGCAAGACCGACTTCGACCAGCGGTTTCGTCACTGCTCCCAAAAGGGTCGGGCGCGGGCCGCGAGCTCAGGCACCATGCTCGCGTCGATGGTCACACGCGTCTCGGCGATGCCGAGTGCCGGCGATTGCATGACCAGCTCGATCGCCCCGGCCGGCGGAAGGGGCCACAACCACAGGTGGTCCGCCGAGGAGTACGTGCTCCCTCCTCCGCCGCCTCCTTGCTCCCGACGGCTGAGGGTGTGCCCATCGGGTTCGACCATCGGGTCGACGCCGCCGAACCACGGGGACGGGTCGGTCACGACCTTCTCGCCGTCTGCGAGCACGGCGCCGAATCGCAGTCGACCGGCCACGTCGACGAGGCCCCCTTGCGACATGTACCCCATGAAAGTCCCGCACAGCTGGTTCCACTCGGTCAGGGGGAGGCCGTTTCGGCGGAGGCGCCGCTCCACCCGGAGCTGGACGCCCTCGCGGTAGACGTCGATGCCGACGAGCGCGAGCGCGAGGTGCTCCGGGCGCGACCGGACCGCCGAACCCATTCACGTAGTGCTTCCGTCTGCGAGTCCGTAGTGTTCAACCATGGATGAGACGAGAGTCCCCGAAGTCACTCGCGGCTATCGCGTGGTCGCCTGGATCGTCGCCGTGCTCATCGGCGCAGCTGTCGGCGTCGGACTGGGACTTCTCACGCAGCAGGTCTGGACCGGCATCATCGGAGGCGCGGCCGCCGTTGCGCTGATCGGTCTCTCCATCGTCTTCGCCGCTCGCCGAGAGGGTCGAGGAACCATCGAGGGCGCCCCGCCGTGGACCGGCGACGCGGGCGTACGACACCACGGCGGCGGATCGCTCTGACGTCGGGGAACCGTCAGCTCGGTTTCGTGATGTCGTCGGCGTTGTCGATGATCCATCCGAGCAGAGGGAGCATGACCTCCATCAGCTCCCGCCCGCGAGGGGTGAGGCTGTACTCGACCTGCGGGGGAACCGTCGAGAACGACTCGCGCGAGACCAGCCCATCGGCGGTGAGTGTTCTCAGAGTCACCGAGAGCATCTTCTCGCTGATGCCTTCGACCTCACGGCGCAACTCGCCCCAGCGTTTCGTCTCGTCGGAGAGCGCGTAGAGAACGAGTACTCCCCAGCGGCTCATCACGTGATCGAGCACAGATCGCAGAGGGCAGTCCGCGGTGAAGACTCCGGACCGAGTTGCACGCAATTCCGCAAAACTAACCGTCACGTATGCACCCTACCAAAAAGTGGGTACCCGCCGCCTGGAATGCGGGTCGAGCAGATGACCTTGAGTCCAGGGAAGCACTTGAAAGGAGCCTCATGACAATCCTCGTCACCGCCGCCAGCGGCAACCTCGGTCATCTCATCATCCGCGCCCTCATCGCCCGCGGCACGGCACCAGCGCAAATCGTCGCGGGTGCCCGCACACCCGGCAAGGCAGCCGATCTCGCCGACCTCGGAGTACGTGTCGTCCCGTTCGACTACGACCAGCCCGACACCCTCGCGGCCGGGCTCCAGGGCGTCGAGCGGCTCGTCCTCGTCTCCGGCCCCGAGGTCGGAAACCGCGCGGCGCAGCATCAGAATGTCATCGACGCTGCGAAGAACGCAGGGGTGAGCGCGCTCGCCTACACGAGCGTCTACCAGGCGACGACGAGTCCGCTGCCCCTCGCCGGGGAGCACGCGGCGACGGAGCACGCGCTGGCCGAGGCCGGGATCCCCCACGTGCTGCTTCGCAACGGGTGGTACATCGAGAACTACGAACCCGAGATCGAGCGCGCCCGCCGATCCGGCATGATCGCGGCCGCCGTCGGCGATGGCCGCGTCGCTGCCGCAGCACGGGTCGACTACGCCGAGGCTGCCGCTATCGCGATCGCTGACGACACTTATCTCGGCCGCACGCTCGAGCTCGTCGGAGACCATGCGTTCTCCTACCGGGAACTCGCGTCCGCGATCGGTGTTCTCCTGGGCACTGACGTGACCTACCAGCCTTTGACGAGCGAGCAGCTGGTAAATGCCCTCCGCGACGCAGGTCTCGACGAGGGAACCGCAGGTTTCGTCGCCGGACTCGACGCCGGGATCGCCGCCGGTGCGCTCGACTCGACGGATCGCACTCTGGCGGGGATCCTCGGTCGACCGACCACCTCGCTGATCGACGGACTCCGCGCCGCCGTCTAGTTCAACGCCGACGTCCTGCGGCCGTCGAGGAATCGTTCTCGTCCTGTGCGGGTGGGTCGCCAGGCCGTCTCCGATAGCGGCATCGTCATCTCCACGCGCCCACTCAGGCGATCAGTGTCAGGAACAGCCGGACGGAGAGGGCCAGCACGGCGAGCAGGCCGATCACCCCGGCGGCGTTCTGCCACCAGGCGTTGCGCATGTCCCCCATGAGCTTCACGCGGTTGGCCATGATGATGATCAGCGCCGCAAGCACCGGGGCGACGAACACGGTGAGGGCCTGGGCGATGACGATCAGCTGCACGGGCGACTGCTGGAACGTGATCGTGACCAGGATGCCGAAGGCGAGGATGCCGGCGCTGACGAGCTTTGCCGTGATCGAGCTGGACGATGCTCCGCGGCCGAGACTGTCGGAGAGCATGGTTCCTCCGGCCGTGGCGTTGGCGATCATGGACGAGAACGCGGCACCGAAGAAGCCGACCGCGAAGACAGTCGAGCCGACGGGGCCGGCCAGCGGTTCGAAGATCCCGGCGAGGGCGACGATGGTCGGTGCGGCCTCACCGGTGCGCCCCAGCACGGATGCCGCGACCACGATGACCAGCGCGGTCATGATTCCGGGGGCGACGATGCCTGGAATGGTGTCGACGATCGTGACGTCCCGGTAGTCGGCCTCGGTGCGGCCCCGTTCTTTCGTGCCGTAGGCCGTGTAGAAGGCGGCGTTGATGGAGAAGTTGGTGCCGACGAGCGCGACGATCAGCAGCCATGCGCCGCCAGGGAAAGTCGGAAGCAGTCCGACGCCTGCGGCGGCCCAGTCGGGGTTGGAGATGAACGCCGAGGCGATGAAGGCGATCGACATCAAGGCCACGGCGACGACGAGCACCTTCTCGACGACGCGGTAGACATTGCGCAGCAGCAGGAGCGCTGCGACGGCCGCGGTGCAGATGACCGTCCACATGATGGGGCTGCCGCCGAAGAGCATCGACAGTCCGAGCCCGGCCCCGACCGCATTGCCGACCGAGAAGCAGAGCGTGATGAGGAAGACGCCGATGCCGGCCAGCACACCCACCCATCCTCCGAGATGCTCCTTGATCGACGAGATGAGCGATGCGGGCGACTTGATGCCGAGCCGCACCGCCATGTCGGTGAGGAAGATCATGAGAATCGTCGAGACCACGATCACCCAGATCAGGGCGTACTGGTAGCCGCTGCCGGCCTGGACCGCAGTCGTGAGATTGCCGGGTCCGAACTGCCAGGCGCCGGCGACGAACGCCGGACCGATGAGGGCCATGTGCTGCCAGAACGGGCGCCGCTGCTTGCGTGAGGTGACGATGTTCTTCATCGTCTCAGTGGAGACCCTCCCGTAGCCAGTGCCGGGTGTGGTGGAGGCGTGTCGGGCCGTGGTTCGGTCGTTCATGATCGTGTCCTTCGAGTCGTCGTTGACTGCAGGGTGTCGCCCACTCGGGCGCGGGAGCAGAGGGGGCGGGGCGGCCTTGAGCCGCCCCGCCTCGGTCGTCAGGCGGGGACGGCGACCTTGCCGAGTTCCGCCAGCGCAAAGGCGTCCGCGATCTCGGATTCCGCTCCGTCTGGGAGGGGAAGGAGCGGGGTCCGCACGGTGGCGTGATCCAGGATGCCGCGCTGCACGAGGCCCCACTTCAGCGCGACGGTGCCCTCCATGTGCGAGCCACGGTGGTAGACGTTCTGGGTCACCGGCAGCAGGCGTTCGTGGATGGCGTGCGCTGCCTCGTAGTCGCGCGCCTTGCCTGCCGCGATGAGTTCGATGAGGGGCTCCGGGGCGACGTTGCCGTAGCCGACGAGCAGCCCGTCGACGTCGAACATCGTCGGGAGCAGGTACTCGTCGTGGCACGACAGGATCTGCAGCTCGGGGTATGCGGCGCGCAGCGCAGGGATCTCGGTGTACCAGCGGCGCATGTTCCGTACGCCGTTCTTCGTGGCGAACACGCCCTCTTGCCCGGCGATCTCGAGCTGGGTGTCGAGGTCGTAGGTGGCCTTGGTGTTGTCCGGGTACTGGAAGAGAATGAGCGGCAGGCCGGACTCCTCGTGGATCTCGCGGTAGCGGGACTGCGGGGCACCCTGCTGGTAGCCGAAGCGCAGCCAGCCGTGCGAGGGGTAAACGAGTCCGGCAGCGGCCCCGGCCTCGACGGCGGCCCTCGCCTCGAGAGCGGCCGTCTTGTTGCCCTCCTTGGTGATGCCGGCGATCACCGGGATGCGGCCGTCGGTCGACGCCACGAATGCCCGGATGACGTCGAGCTGCTCTTCCTCAGTGAGGAAGGTGCCCTCCCCGGCGTGGCCGAGGACGACGAGACTCTTGACGCCGTCGATGGATCCGAGCCAGGAGCCGAGGCGTTGGATCGCGTCGTAGTCGACGGCGCCGTCCTCGGTGAACGGGGTGACGGGGGCGGGGTTGAGGCCGCGGAGGTCGAGGGTCATGATCGGTCCTTTCCTTGGAGCTTCTTTGCTGCAGCTTCTCGGCTTCGAGAGGGTGGGAACGTTCGCGGGAACGTTTGCAGGAACGATTGCAAGTATTATCGAAGAAGCCGGGGCTGTCAACACCCCGGTTGTCCGAGATCAAGGGGGATGCCGTGGAGCCGGAACGACACGTCGTCACACTCAAGGACGTGGCCGCAGCGTCCGGAGTCAGCATCTCCACCGTCAGCCGCGTGCTCGACGATCGCACTCCCCCGTCACGTTCCTCCACCGCCGAGAAGGTCCGCCGTGTCGCCGACGAACTCGGCTACCGTCGCAACATGTTCGCTTCGGGGCTGCGCCGCGGAGCCACCGGGACCATCGGCGTCCTCGTCCCCCGCCTCACCGACCACGTCATGGCGCTGATGTTCGAAGCCGTCGAGCGCACCGCCCGCGCTCGCGGCGCGTTCGCTGTGGTGGCCACGTGCGGTGACGACCCGGTGGAGGAGCGCCGGGCGACAGAGACGCTCCTCGACCGGAACGTGGATGGTCTCGTACTCGCGACCGCGCGACTCGACGACACGCTTCCGGCGTCTCTCCGCGAGCGTGGAGTGCCGCACGCCCTTGTGCTCCGCACCGATGGGGTCAGCCCTTCAGCGCTCGGCGACGATGAGGCAGGCGGGTATTTCGCCGCCCGGCACCTCGTCGACCTCGGACATCGCGACATTGCCGTCATCACGGGGCCGTGGTTCACCTCAAGTGCCCGGGACCGCCTCGCCGGTGCGCGCCGCGCACTCGCTGAAGGCGGCATCGACCTTCCTGACGCGCGGGTGATCTCCACCGGCTACGGCATCGAGTCGGGTCACATCGCAGGGCGCATGCTTCTCGCCGAAGCCGCATCTCGTCCGACCGCGATCTTCGCGGCAAACGACAATCTCGCGATCGGAGTCGTCGCGGCAGCATCCGCCGCCGGCCTGACCGTGGGACGAGACCTCTCGGTCGTGGGGTACAACGACATCCCGCTCGCGGCCATGCTGCCCGTGCCGCTGACATCGGTTCGCACAGCGTTCGACCAGATCGCGGCCAGTGCACTCGACCTGCTGGAAGGGCCGGCGGAGTCGCTCACCCGAGCACTGCCCACCCTCATCCCGCGGTCATCCACAGCCGCGCTGCGAGGCTGATCCTCGCCGCCGTCGCACGGGCCGCCCTGCGACGGCAACGGCTGGGCAGAGCGTTCACGAACACGTCGCTGCGGCCCGGTAGGGTGCGCGGGTGACAGCTGATCGTTGGCAGGCGCTCGGATTCGGCGCGGCAGTGCACGTCCTGCGCTTCGGCGTGATCATGGGAGCCCTCGCGTTCGCGCCGCTTCTGGGAATCTCGGGCTGGTACCTGGGACTGTTCGCCAACCTCGCCTGCGTCTTGTTCGCCGTCGTGCTGGTGACCGTGCGTGGCCTGTGGCGCGTTTCCGGTCTGTTCTCGGCGTGGCGAGGGAGGACCGCTGCATTGCTCCTCGTCCCGTTCATCATCGAGGTGCTGCTGTGGGTGGTGCCCAACGGTCTCGTCGAGCGACCGCCCGGGTTCGGGCTCTGGGCCCTCACGCTGTTGCTCGTCGGTGTGAACGAAGAACTCATCAGCCGTGTCGTCGTTTTGGAGCGGATGCGGCGCTCCTTCGCTCCCGCCAGTGCCGTCGCGCTCACCGGCGCCCTCTTCGGCCTGCAGCACCTCTCCGCCTTCGCGACGACCGGCCGCGGAGTTGACGACGTGCTCCTCAACGTTCTCGTCTCCGCGTGCTACGGCATCGGCTTGGCGGCCTTCCAGTACCGATTCCGCTGGGTGCTTCCGCTGATCCTCATCCACGCGGCCACGGATTTCACGACGATCCTCTCCGCGAATCCCCTGCCAGACCCGGTGGTCGCGATCACATGCCTGGCGTTCCTCGCGACCGCGGCTGTGATCCTGCGCCCTCTCGTCAGTAAGAAGCTGGCCGGGGCGCCGCGCCTGGCGTGACGGCCCGCGAGAAGTACGGTCATACGCGCGAGGTGGGCTCCGGCGGCTGATCGAAGAACAGGTCACAGAGCGGCGCGAGGGTCGCATCCGGGAACTTCGCCTGGCGCGGAGCCGCTCAGGCCTCGGTCGACCGGGGCAACACCGTGAGCACACGCTGGATGTGATCACGGAACTCCTGCATGTAGTCCCGCAGGAACTTCTCCGTCCCGGGGTTCGTCACCGAGCCGTCCGCAGAGTAGTCCTCCCCTGCGAACTGGATGTATGCCTCGGGAGCAGTCATCTGGCGCGCGTTGCAGAAGCTGAGCACTCCTCGCAGGCTCTGCTGCGCGACAGCCGTGCCGATCGAGCCGACCGATGCGCCGATGACCGCAGCAGGAATGTGGTCGAAGGAGTTCTGTCCCCATGGTCTCGAAGCCCAGTCGATCGCATTCTTGAGCCCGCCGGGTATCGAGCGGTTGTACTCCGGGGTGACGAACATCACCGCATCCGCCGACGCGATCGCCTCCTTCAAAGCCACGGCGACCGCGGGATAGTCCTCGTCGTAGTCCTGGCTGTACAGCGGAAGGTCTCGGATCGGGATCTCGAAGAACTCGAGATCATCGGGGGCGAGCCCGATGAGCGCCGTCGCGAGGGTGCGGTTGATCGAAGTCGATGAGAGGCTTCCGACGAAGTAGCCGACGCTGTATGCCATGACAGATCCTCATTTCCGGTGACGGTGACGGTGACGGTGACAGTGAGATCAGTCTCGTCCGAGCGCGCTGTCGAGTCCAGTCCCCGGCGACACGAGCGTGACGCGCCGTCTACGGAATCCGCTCCCGTGGGTTACCGCAGCGATCGGAAGAAGGTCCGTATGTCGCCGACCAAGAGATCGGGAACTTCCATGGCCGGGAAGTGACCGCCTCGATCGAACTCCGACCAGTGCACGACGTTGTCGTCGCGCTCGGCGATGGTTCGGATGCCGAAGTCGCCGGGGAACACGGCGACTCCCGAGGGCACTTCCGACCGTGCCGTCTGCTGCCCCCAGGCCGCCCTGCCCTCACGGTACAGCCGTGCCGACGAGGTGGCGGTGCCCGTGAACCAGTAGACACTGATGTTCGTGAGCAGCGCATCGCGATCGACGGCCTCCTCGAGTGACGCAGCACGAGGATCGGTCCACTCCTGGAAACGGTCCACGATCCACGCCAGTTGCGCGGCCGGCGAGTCGGAGAGGCCGACGCCTACCGTCTGGGGTCTCGTGGACTGCACGATTGCATAGCCCGACCCCTCCTCCATCTGCCGCTGCAGGGCGCCGAGGCGAGCTCGTTCCGGCTCTGTCATGCGCGCGAACTCCTCCGGGTCCCCCGATGGGAACCCGAGGCCGCCGTTGACGTGCACGCCGACGACCCGCTCGGCGTCGAATCGCCCGAGCAGGGGCGAGATCACCGCACCGGAGTCGGTGCCCTGGGCGCCATATCGTTCGTAGCCGAGTCGGTGCATGAGTTCCGCCCACGCGTGAGCGATGCGCGCCATGTTCCAGCCGGCCTCGCGCGTCGGCCCGGAGAACCCGAACCCGGGCAATGACGGGATGACGACATGGAACGCATCAGCCGGATCTCCGCCGTGGGCAGCAGGAGCGGTGAGAGGTCCGATCACATCCATGAACTCCACGATCGATCCCGGCCATCCATGCGTCAGGATCAGTGGCATGGCATCCGGTTCGGGCGATCGCACGTGAAGGAAGTGGATGTTCTGCCCGTCGATCGTCGTGGTGAACTGCGGGAACTCATTGAGTGCCGTCTCGTGTCGCCGCCAGTCGTACGTCGTGCGCCAGTACTCGGCCAACCCGCGCAAGTAGCTCGAGGGCGTGCCGTAGCCCCACCCCACGCCCTCCAGCTCGTCAGGCCAGCGAGTCCTCGCCAACCGATCATTCAGATCGTCGAGGGCCGACTGCGGGATATCGACGTGGAACGGGCGGATTCCGATGCTCTGTGTGGCCATGGTCATGACACTACGAAGCATTCAGGACAGGTCCTGTCCTGAATGAGACGCGGTCAGAACCCGTCGGCTTCGGAGGTTCGAGAATAGCGACTCACCCACAGCCCGGGAACCGGCTCGAAATCCGATTCGTGCAGGAAACCGAGGGACTCGTACAGCGCGCGAGCGGGTACATTGTCACGCCCGGTCGACACGACCGTCCGGGGGGCGAGGGACATGACCTCCCTCACCAAGGCGGCACCGAGGCCTTGTCGGTGATGTGACGGACTGATCATGAGACGGTCGAGGTCGACCACTTCCTGGTCGAGCGCGTATCCCACTGCACCCGAGATCAGGTGGCCGTCGAATGAGGCGATCCATTCCAAGCCAGACGAGAGCAAGTCCGACTCCGTCTCATGCAGCGGCGGAATACGGCTGTCACCGATCAGTTCCGCTTCGACGGCATATGCACTGTGCTGAATCGCGAGCAGCTCGGAGGCGTGATCGCGGACTTCTTCCGCTGTCAATCTGCGCATGCACATGGTCCAGTACTCCGGTAGCGGTGTCATCTCTTACGCGAACAGGCGATGACGGTAACCTTCGGCGACCGCTGAGGCGCGGTCCCGGAGGCCGAGTTTGTCATAGATGTACTGCCGGTGCGTCCTCACATTGTCTCCGCTTCGTCAAGGGGTTCCGGCGCCGTCGTCGTCCGTCTTACCGTTTCGGTATGGCTATCGAAGTGAACCGACCTGCCCTGAAGCACGCTCGTTCGCTCGTCCGCGACGGCAAGGTCGTCAGAGACGAGCGTGACGACTGGTCCGAGGCGGCGCCCAGCGCCGAAGAAGAGAACGAGTTCATCGAGGAGCACGGGTGGACTCAGTTCTCGCACTGGCACCTCGGCGTCGACAGGAGCGTGAATCCCGAGACGAAACAGGCCTACAGCTTTCCCTTCGGCGACTTTCGCAAGGTGCGTCGCTCGGGTGTCATCTCGGCGGAGAGCCGCGCCGGACAGTATGACCACACCGAGATCAGGGATGAGCTGCGCAAGCTTCTCGAACTCATCGACTCCTCGGATGACTGACTCACGGTGCCCGCTTCGGTGAACACACCGTTGCGCGTCGAACCGATCTCGGCGCCCTGAGAAGATGAATGACATGATCACCGTTCACCTGCGCTACGAGATCGACCCGGACAAGCTCGACGACTTCACCGAATACGGACGCACATGGATCCGACTGGTGGCGAAGCACGGGGGAAACCACCACGGCTATTTCCTGCCGAGCGAGGGCGACAGCGACGAAGCATTCGCACTGTTCACGTTCCCTTCCCTGGCTGAGTACGAGCGGTACCGCATGGCGTCGAAGACCGATCCCGAATGCGTGGAGGCGTTCGCACTGGCGCGCCGGACCCAGTGCATCCGCCGTTACGAGCGCCGCTTCCTCAGCCCCGTCTTCTCCGCAGACGACGGCGGAGACTTCACGCTTTGATGAGTGCGGTCTGCGGCTTGTCGAGATAGCTTTTCCAGGTGCCGGAGCCGCGTTGGGCGTCGGGGCCGGCGAGGTTGTCGCCGGCTCGATATGCACGACCGATGCCGCCCGGCAGGCGGATAGGGAGGCGTCCGCGTCGCAGGCCTGCACCCGTGGCGTCTCGGAACGCGGAGACCAGCTGGGTGACGTCGAGCACCTCGGGGCCTGCGAGATCAGCAACGCGCCCCGCCGGCGCGCCGAGCGCGAGCTCAGCGAGACGTGCCGCGACCTCGTCACCGTCGACCGGTTCGAAGCGCAGTCCTCCGGGAACCGGGAGGATCGGCATCCGTGCCATGCTGCGGGCGACGGGAAGGACGAAGTCGTGCAGCTGGGCTGCACGCAGAACCGTCCACGGCACCCCCGACTCGGCGATCGCCTGTTCGGCCGCGGCCTTCGCCCGGAAATACCCGATCGGCATCCGGTCGGCGCCGATCACCGAGATGAGCACAAGGTGCTTCACTCCCGCCTCGCGAGCGCCCCTTGCGAGGTTCCGTGCCGCGATGTCGTCGCCCTTGGCCCCGCCGGCCAGGTGCAGGACGACGTCGACGCCGTCCAGTGCTGCGGCGAGTCCGTCCCCGGCTACCGTGTCCGCCACGACATGCTGGATCGCGGGAACGTCGGGGCGCGCATGCCGCGACACGATGCGGATGTCTCGACCAGCCGCACGCAGGAGCGGGACGACGCGGCTGCCGATGTTTCCTGTGCCGCCAGTCACGAGCAGCGGTGCGTTCATGGTGATGTTCCTCTCATGTCACAACCGAGGGTTTTCCCTCGTCGACATATTGACGAACGAACTCGAGGAGATGTGACATGACCGACCAGAGAATTCTTGCGAGACGCTTCGAGACCGAGCGGCCGCGGCTGCGAGCGATCGCCGCACAGCTGCTGGGCTCGTCCGCAGACGCCGATGACGCGGTGCAGGAGACCTGGCTGCGACTCGAGCGCGTGGACGACGAAGACATAGACAATCTCGAGGCATGGCTGACGACCGTGGTCTCGCGCGTGAGCCTCGACATGCTGCGCGCCCCCCGACGCAAACGAGAGCACTCCTGGCAGGTCGAAGAGTGGCGCGACGAGCCGGCTGCGCTGGAGGACGACCCCGCCGAAATCGCCGCGGCGAGCGATCGCGTCAGCGTCGCACTGCTCGTGCTGCTGGAGATCCTCAGTCCGGCAGAACGCATCGCATTCGTGCTTCACGATGTCTTCGGCCAGTCGTTCGAGGAGATCGCCGTCGTGCTCGATCGTTCGCCCGCAGCCGTTCGCCAACTCGCCTCCCGAGCACGGCGGCGCGTGCGCGGTGCCGAGGAGCCCGCACGCCCGAACCGCGAGAACGGCCGACGCATCGTGAATGCCTGGCTCGCCGCAGCACAAGACGGGAACATCGGCGCACTCGTCGAGCTTCTCGATGACGGTGCAGTACTGCGTGCCGATTACGGCACGTCGATGCAGCTCGTCGAGGGCGCCAACGCGATCGCGGAGCAAGCTGCACTCGCGGGGCGTCTCGCGGCACATTCGACGCCGATCCTGATCGATGGGCGTCCCGGTGTTGCGGCAGTCCTCGCCGGAACAATCGTCTCGATCATGGCGTTCGACATCGTCGGCGACAGCATCATGCGGCTGGAAGTTCTCGCCGACCCCCGACGGATCGAAGCGCTCGGGGTGGACCAGATCCTCCACTGACGACATGGGATGCCTGCTCGGAGCGACCTAATTCACGCTCCCGTATGCGGCGAGGAACACGCGTACCGCTTCGGCTGCGTGGTGCGATTGCGCAGATGCCGTGGGGATCGCGCCGTCGCCGAGCAACATCGCTTCGTTGATCGCAGCCGCCAGCACGAGCCAGTTGAACGTGCGCGCCGCGAGTTCCGGATGCGGCGCGACGAGCAGGCCGTTATCGGCGAGCCCGGAGATCAGGGCGGTAAGAGTGCGGATGGACCGCTCCGGTCCGTTCTCGGAAAGCGCTGCGGCCAGCTGTGGGAATCGACCTACCTCGCCGATCACCAGCCGTCTCAGCTGCATCAGCCGCGGAGTCAGGACTGCCCGGAGCTGTTCCTCGGCGTATCGGGTGAAATACGGGGCAAGCTCGGAGGGCACTGCGGGCGGGTTGCCGAGCGCCGCGAGCGTGTCGCCGGCTCCGGTCGTCATCGACGTCACCAGTTCGACGAACAACCGGTCCTTGCTGCCGAAGTGGTTGTAGACGGTCTGCTTGCTCACCCCGGACTTCTCGGCGAGTTCATCCATGCTCACGCCGGTGTAACCGTCTCGGAGGAACTGGACCTCGGCGGTATCGAGGATCGCGCGGTGCTTCCGAGCGGAGCTTGATTCGGGACGCGCCTGGTCGGCCATTTCCCTCACCTCCGGGGTTGATGTTTTGGACTATCCAGTCTATGTTTTCACAACAAGACTCATCAGTCCAATCTGTGCGAGAGAATCGAGGACGCATGTCCAGCTTCACAACGACCGCGATGAATGACCGAGTCGCCTTCGATCACCGCGGTTCCGGGCCTGCGATCGTGTTCGTCGCCGGTGCCGGACCATGGCGCCAGATCGACCCGACGACAACTCGCACCGCCGAGCTTCTCGCGGAACGCGGCTTCACGACGATCGTCTATGACCGAGTGGGTCGGGGAGAAAGCATCGCATCGGGGCCGATCGGCATGGACAGGGAACTGGCTGCGATCGCCGCGATGATCGAGACGGCAGGTGGTCGCGCAATCGTCTGCGGACATTCTTCCGGATGCGCGCTCTCGCTGCGCGCAGCCGTCGATGGTTTCGGCGTGGCGGGACTTGCCCTCTGGGAGGCGCCGCTGGCACCTCCGGACAGCGGCGCGCGAGAACTGTCGGAGGAGCTCCGCGGACTTCTCGCTCGGAATCGCCGGGACGAAGCGCTGGCGCTGTACATGCGGGACATGCCGCCCGAGATCCTGGAGATCGTCACCTCGATCCCGGCGATGATCGACCAGGCCGACAGCCTTCAGCCGGATGCGGACGCACTCGCATGGGCGGAATCAGCGCCGCATGAGGAACTCTTCGCAGGCATCGTCGCGCCGGTCATCGCGATGATCGGCACTTCGAGCTACGACGACGTGATGGTTCCCGCTGCCGAATCGATCGTCTCGTCGATCCCTCAGGCGAGCTGGACACGCGTGGCGGGAGCGGAGCACGACTGGGAACCTGAAGCGATGGCCGAGGCGCTCGCTTCCTTCGCGGCAGCGACGCGATGAGCGCTCCGGTCTCCGCGCACCGGTTCCCCGGCATCCTCAGGCACGCGGGTCGGCGAATCCGTCGACGTGAGGATCGACCTTCCGCAGCGAAGGTGCCGACTCGTGTCCGAAGTCGGCGCTCGAGCGATCCAGCGCAGCCGCTCGTCGTGATTGATCAAGGTCGCATGCCTTGACCGCATCCCGAAGCACGCCGGGCACCAGCCGGCGATGCACAAGGGAAAGCACCGTCCAGAGGATGCGTCCGACGCCCCGGTCGTAGCGCACGAAAGTGGTCAACGCCACGCGTCCCTCGGAAGTCCTGACCACGAGATTGGCGCTGATGAGCCGGGACTCGGTTTCAAGGCGGATCCACCGCTCACCCCGCTCTGCGATCCGCCACCCCGCGACGGTATGAGGCGATCGCGCGCTCATCAGACGAAGACCGAGCAGGCGGCGCCAGATGAACCTCTGAGCGGGGCTCGGGATGTCGCCGAACATCGCTCTGGCCCAGCGCTCGGGGGAAGCGTCGGCGTGCGTGGGCATCGAGAACGTGTCGGCGTAGTCGGCGTCCGGCAGCGAGCTCAACGCTCGATCGTCCTCGGGGATCGCGGTCATCCCGACGGCACGGGTCAGCGCAGCTGCCGCGCGCCGGCCGCGGCTGTGCTCCGTCTGCTTCATGCTCGGGAGTCCCCTCATCGTTATACGCAGCTGTATAACGATGACGGTAGCAGAGGTTGTACGCTGGCGTATAGATCGAGATCAGAGGATGGGAACACTCATGGGGGCACTCCGCACACCGCGTGACACCTGGGTGGAAGAGGGTCTGCGCGCGTTCGCAGAAGGCGGTGCGGATGCCGTGCGAATCGAAGCGCTGGCCAAAAGCATGGGAGTCACCAAGGGTGGCTTCTACGGATACTTCCGCGACAGGGAGTCCCTGCTCGAGGCGATGCTCGACAAGTGGGAACAAGAGAGCACGGATGCAGTACTCGAGCTCATCAGCGACGAGGGCGATCCGAGGACCAGGATCCAACGCGCGGGCAGGCTCACCTTCTCAAACGACCGCTTGCGGCCTATCGACCTCGCCGTCCGCAACTGGGCTCGCCACGATGAACGCGTCGCCGAGCGTCTGCGACGTGTCGACAGCCGGCGGATGGAGCTACTGCGCGAGATGATCGGCGCGCTCTGCACAGACCCGGACGAAGTCGAAGCCCGAAGCCTTCTCGCGTTCTGTCTGGCCATCGGCGAGCACTTCCTCGCCGCGGATCACGGGAGTCGCGCGAGGTCGGAGGTGCACAGCCGCGCAGCGGCGATCATCCTCAGTGCCGACGCCGACAGAAAATGAGGAAGCCGTAGCCGGGTGGTGTCGACCGTCTGGACCCGCGCAGCCGCAGACACCTGCAAGGAGCTCGCCTCGGCTTTCGCAGGCGCAGCGAAAGCTAGCCTGAGAGGATGAGTGCTCGACAAGCCAGTGTCCGTGACATCGCCCAGCGCCTCATCGCTGTCTCCGATGGTACGAACATGAGAGTCGCGATCGATGGACGCACCGCCTCTGGGAAGACCACGTTCGCAGACGAGCTCGGCGAAGAGCTTGCGGCTCTCGGACGCACGGCCATTCGCGCCTCCGTCGACGGTTTCCATCGCCCGCGGGCCGAACGCTACCGTCGCGGCCGCATGTCAGCCGAAGGCTACTACCGAGACGCTCGAGACCACGACGCGATCGTCTCGCTGCTGCTTCGACCACTCGCGCCCGGCAGCGACCGGCTCATCCGAACGCAGTCCTTTGACCTGGCGAGCGACGAGCCGCTGAACGAGGAGCCCCAGCTGATCGACGCCGACGCGATCCTCATCGTCGATGGAACCTTCCTCCAGCGCCCCGAACTGGCAGAGCACTGGGACGCTGTCATCTTCATCGACACCGATCCCGCTCTCTGTCTCGAAAGAGGCGTGCAACGCGACGCCGACGGCCTCGGAGGGCAAGCGCCGGCCCGACTCTCCTATGAGAGCCGGTATCAGCCGGCATACGAGCTATACGAGACCGAAGCTCAGCCCGAGCGCACCGCCGATGTGCTGGTCGACAACAACAACCCGGCAGATCCCCACACCACGATTCGTCCCGATGGGCGGCTAGGCCCGCCGTGAACACGGAGTACCTCATGGGCGTGCTCGGACAGGGCGAGATGGCGGCACCCCGCGCCCTGGGCACGCTCACCGAACGCGAGGTGCTCACCGAAACGACCGGTTGGGCCGTAACGGCGTCTGGCAGCACCGCGGCATCTTCGAGATGGCTCGACAGCGTGTCCCCCGAACGGCCGATACCGAGGGCAGCGGACATACGCGAGGATGGCCTTTTCTGAGGATTACGAGCGACAGGTGGGGCGCGATGCGGGGCTCTCGATGACGGCACCCGATCAGTCGGTGGACGGGCTGTCGGATTTCGCTGAGCTCATGGCGCACGACCAGGAGCTCAGCGGTGATCGGATCGATCCCGCGGTGCGCAGAAAACGCAGGCGACGAGGGCTCATCATCACCGCCGCCTGCATCGTCCTGCTGCTGGCCGCGACCGCAGGCTACGTCGGGTGGGCTCTCACGGCACCGGTGAATCCGCCCGCGGTGACCACCCGCACACCGCAGGCCCCGGTCGGCGACACTGTTGCCATCGCGACACCCACGGCCGCGGCAACAGCTGTCAGCATCACCGGCGGCGACGCCTATCTGGGCGAGGCGGCAAGCGGGACCTGGTCGGCGACAGGGTCGGGCGAACCGCTCCCCATCGCGAGCATCACCAAGCTCGTCACCGCCCTCGTCATCCTCGACGCGGCGCCGCTCACCTCCGCCGACGACCCCGGGCCGACCATCACGTTCGGCAAGTCCGACCACGATCTCTACGACCAGTACTACGTGCAGGGCGCGACCATCGCTCCGATGCCCACCGGCACCTCGATGTCGCTGCACGATGCGCTGGCCGTCATGCTCATCCCCTCCGCGAGCAATTACGCCGAGGCGCTTTCATCGCGGATCTTCGGATCGCAGAACGCGTTCCTCGGCGCGACGCAGAACTGGCTCGCATCCCACGGGCTCACTGGAACGACGGTCACAGAGCCGACGGGCATCAGTCCGCGCAACATGAGCACGCCCGCCGACCTGCTGGCCATCGCGAAGCTCGCCGCCGCGCATCCGGCGATCGCTCAGATCGTCGCCACCCCGTCGGTCTCGGTCCCCGGCGCCGGCCAGCTGTACAACACCAACGGCCTCCTCGGCACCGCCGGGATCACGGGGCTGAAGACCGGGAACCTGGGCGAGGGCACTCACAGCCTGCTGTACACGTCGACACTCGAGGTGGGCGCGGCCGACCCGCTTGCGATCACCGGCGTCGTCCTCGGGGGATCGTCGCGCGAGTCAGTGAACGCCACCGTGATCGCCACACTCGAAAGCATCCGCTCCGGTTTCCACGAGGTGTCCGTCGCGACCGATGGTCAGGAGGTCGGGTCGATCTCGACACCCTGGGGATCCACCGCCACGCTGGTCATCGGAGAGAGCGCATCGATCTTCACCTGGTCGGACACGCCGATCGAGCTGACGATGGACATCGAAACCCCGCCCACGTACCGCGACGGCACGGTCGTGGGAAGTGTCACCTGGACAGCCGGGCCGAACACCGTCACCGCTCCCGTGAAGATCGCGGGGAACATCGACCCACCCACCGAGTGGTGGAGACTCACTCACCCATCCGAGCTCGGCTCCTTGACGGATGCCGGGGACTGATACGGTCTCGGCCGAAACTCCTCCAGCGTGCTGAGCATCGGGGATGAAGCGTCTGGGTGATGCTTCAGGAGCGAACGAGACGTGTGATGGCGTCGGTCGCTTCCTTGATCTTCGCGTCCGCGCTGGCGCTGTCCATCCGAGCCGCGTCGACGACGCAGTGTTTGAGGTGGTCGTCGAGGAGTCCGACGGCGACCGCCTGCAGGGCGCTGGTGAGTGCGCTGATCTGCGTGAGGATATCGATGCAGTACTTTTCCTCATCGACCATCTTCGTGATCCCGCGCGCCTGGCCCTCGATGCGGCTCATGCGGTTCAAGTACTTCGCCTTGTCGGTGATGTATCCGTGCTCGTGTGCGTCGGTGGTCGTGTGAGTGGTCATGTCCACGTCCTTCATTCTGTGGTCAGGGGTCAACGGTCAAGGAGTGACCGTGTGTGCTTGCCTCGGGTGTGAGGTCGATGCGTCGCAGCAACTGGGCGTTGAGGGCGACGACGACGGTCGACAGGGACATCAGGATAGCGCCGACAGACATCGGCAGGACGAAGCCGACCGGGGCGAGCACGCCGGCGGCAAGCGGGACTGAGAGGAGGTTGTACCCGGCTGCCCACCACAGGTTCTGCTTCATCTTGCGGTACGAGGCACGGGACAACTCGATCACGGAGATCACCGACCGCGGGTCGGAACTCGCGAGGATCACTCCGGCCGAAGCGATGGCGGCATCCGTTCCCGCCCCGATGGCGATGCCGACGTCGGCCTGCGCGAGAGCGGGAGCGTCGTTCACGCCGTCGCCCACCATCGCGACCTTCTTTCCCTCGGCCTGCAACTCCGCGACCTTGGCCGACTTGTCCTCGGGGCGTACCCCGGCGAAGACGCGGTCGATGCCGAGCTCGGCAGCCACCGACTCGGCTACGGCCTGGGCATCACCCGTGATCATCACAACCTCTACGCCGAGGCGATGAAGCGCGTCCACCGCCTGCTGAGATTCGGGACGCACTTCGTCGGCGAGCTTCAGGCCTCCGACGACCTCGCCGTCGACGACCACGTGCAGGATGATGGCGCCTTCGCCGCGCCACTCGTGCGCGGCTGCGATCTCCTTGCCGCCGATCTCGTCGAGGAGCTTCGGTCCTCCGACCCGCACCTCGCGGCCGTCGACGGTCGCCGTCACGCCGACTGCGGGCGATGAGGTGAAGCCGGACGCCTGCGCGACGGCGACACCCTTGTCCTTCGCTGCCCGCACGATGGCGCGCGCCAGCGGGTGCTCACTGTCAGCCTCGGCCGATGCGGCGAGAGCCAGCAGTCGGTCGGCGTCGACAGCTGCCGTCGCATCGACGCCCGTGACCGTCGGCGCTCCCTTGGTCAGCGTGCCGGTCTTGTCGAACAGGACGGCATCGACTTTGCGCATGCTCTCCAACGCCAGGCGGTCCTTGATGAGCACACCGCCGCGGGCCGCGCGCTCCGTGGCGATCGACACCACCAGCGGAATCGCGAGGCCCAGCGCGTGCGGGCAGGCGATGACGAGCACGGTGATGCTGCGTACGACGGCAGCATCCGGGTTGCCGACGAGGGTCCAGACGAGCGCCGTGAGTGCGGCCGAGAGCAGAGCGAACCAGAACAGCAATGCCGCGGCACGGTCGGCGATCCGCTGCGCGCGAGAGGACGAATTCTGAGCCTCGGTGACCAGGCGCTGGATGCCCGCCAGCGCTGTGTCCGCGCCGATGGCCGTGATCTCGATGCGCAGCCCCGAATCGGTCGCGACCGTCCCCGCCGTGACGGTGTCGCCGGAGGTGCGGGTGACCGGACGCGACTCGCCGGTCACCATCGACTCGTCCATCGCAGCGGATCCGTCGATGATGCGGCCGTCTGCCGGGACGCTGCCTCCGGGGCGTACGACGACGACATCGCCGACGACGAGGTCGGCGGGTGCGACCTTGACGATCTCATCGCCGTCGAGTCGCTCAGCCTCGTCGGGAAGGAGGGCGGCGAGAGAGTCGAGCGCCGAGGTCGTTTGCGCGAGCGAGCGCATCTCGATCCAGTGCCCCAGCAGCATGATGACGATGAGGAGGGCGAGTTCCCACCAGAACTCGAGCTCATGATGAAGGATGCCGAGGGTGGCGCCCCACGATGCGAAGAACGCCACCGTGATGGCGAGGCCGATGAGGAGCATCATCCCGGGCTTGCGCGCCTTGAGCTCGCTGACAGCGCCGGTGAGGAAAGGCCAGCCGCCCCACACGTACATGACCGTGCCCAGCACCGGTGCGATCAACCGCGCCCAGCCGGGCACGTCGTATCCGAGGATCATCGCGAACATCGGCGAGAACGCCACCACGGGTACCGCGATGAGGAGATTGATCCAGAACAGACGTCGGAACTGCCCGACATGGTCACCATGTCCGCCATGGCCCTCATGGCCCTCATGGCCCTCATGGCCACCATGGCCACCATGCCCCTGATGCCCGGCATGCCCGGAATCACCGGCATGCCCGCCGTGGCTGCCGGTCCCCGCATGGCCGCCATTGCCCACATGACCGCTGCGCGCTTCGTGACCGCCATGGTCCCGAAGGCCGCTGCGCTCTTCATCGCCGCCGCCGTGGCCGGTCTGATTCTGCTGGTCGTGGGCAGCGGATGTGGGCGTTTCGTCGTGCACGTGCGGCTCAGACATGAGACTTCTTCCAGGGGCTCGCGACCGTGAGACGGTCAGGCTTTGCGGAACGGGCGGGTTGTCCGATCGCCGACGTCATCAGCACTGGCATCAGCCGACTCCTCGTCCTCACTTGCAGTTGGGCACGCATCTAGGGTATACCCCGTGCGGGTATTGGTCCACGTGCTCTCATTTACGCGTGCGGTGATTGTGTGACCTGGTGGCCGGACACCGGGCAAGTCACTCCGCGGGGCTCACGGCACCTGAGGATGGCCGTGAACCCCGCGCCCGTGTCAGGCCATGTTGGCGGCGTATTTGGCGGGGTCTGAGTCGAAGGCCGGCCCGCATCCGGCGCAGCAGAAGTAGTAGCGCTCGCCCTCGTGGTCCCGGAAGAGCCCCACGGCTTCCGCGGCCTTCTTGCTGACAGGGCTGCCGACCATGACCGGGCAGGTCGTCAGGTCGTCACTGGTGCCGCCTGCCAGCAGGTTCGCACGCCCGTTTCCTGCCGCGGCAGGGTTCGGTGCGCTGGTGCTGCAACAGCTGGCGGTGGCCTCGGTGTCGTTCGTCATGCTGGGCGATTCCTCTCTCATTTCTTCGGGGAGCGTCACTGCTTGGCGACGCTCTTGAACCCGCGCAAGCGCAGGCTGTTGCCGACGACGAAGACGCTGGACAATGCCATCGCTGCGCCGGCGAGCATGGGGTTGAGCATTCCTAGAGCCGCGACGGGGATGGCCGCGACGTTGTAGGCGAACGCCCAGAACAGGTTGGTCTTGATCGTTCCGAGGGTCTTGCGCGACAACCGGATCGCATCGACAGCACTTCGGAGGTCGCCGCGCACCAGGGTGATGTCGGACGCTTCGATCGCGACATCCGCTCCCGTCCCCATCGCCAGTCCGAGATCGGCCTGGGCAAGGGCGGGGGCGTCGTTGACACCGTCCCCGATCATCGCGACCGTCTTTCCTTCGCGCTGCAGCCGGGTGACGACATCCACCTTGTCCTTCGGAAGAACTTCGGCGATGACCTCCTCGATTCCCACTTCTGCGGCGATCTGCCGGGCCACCGCTTCGTTGTCGCCGGTGAGCAGGATCGGGGTCAACCCGATCTCTTTGAAGCGAGCGATCGCCTCCGCGCTACTGGGCTTGACGGTGTCGGCCACGACGAGGACGCCGCGTGCCTGCCCGTCCCAACCGACCGCGACGACGGTCTTGCCCTCGCCCTCGGCGCGGGCCTTCGTCGCGGCGAGCTCGCGGCTCAGCTTCTGCGACCACTCGGCCAGGAGCGAATCACGACCCACGAGAACAGCGTGGCCGTCGACGATCCCCTGAACTCCCTTGCCTTCGATGTTCGCGAAGCCCTCCGGCGTCCGCAGCGCGCCGACTTCTTGGGTCGCCCCCTTGGCGATCGCCTGCGCGATCGGGTGTTCCGAGGCATCCTCCAGCGCACCGGCCAGTCGCAGCAATTCCCCGCGGTCCACGCGATCTTCCGTGAACACGCCGACGAGCGTCATCTTGCCCGTGGTGACCGTACCCGTCTTGTCCAGCACGACGGTGTCGATCCTGCGGGTGGATTCCAGTACCTCCGGGCCCTTGATGAGCACGCCCATCTGCGCGCCGCGTCCGGTGCCGACCAGCAGGGCGGTGGGCGTCGCCAACCCGAGGGCGCACGGGCACGCGATCACCAGCACGGCGACCGCCGCCGTGAACGCCGCCGTCACCGGGAATCCGGCGCCCAACCAACCGCCGAGCGCGACGAACGCGATCACGATGACGATCGGTACGAACACTCCCGAGATCCGGTCAGCGAGCCGCTGCACCTCCGCCTTCCCGGTCTGTGCATCCTCGACCAGCTGGGCCATCTGTGCCAGCTGGGTGTCGGAGCCAATCCGGGTCGCGCGGACCACGAGCCGACCTCCGACGTTCGCCGTGGCACCGGTGACGGTGTCACCTTCCGCGACCTCGACCGGGACTGCTTCGCCGGTGAGCATAGAGGCGTCGACGGCCGACGTGCCGGAGACGACGACACCATCGGTGGCGATCTTCTCCCCGGGGCGCACGATGAACTCATCACCCACCTGCAGATCCTCGACGGGGATCTTCGTCTCCACACCCCCGCGCAGCACGGAGACTTCTTTCGCGCCGAGCTCGAGAAGCGCACGCAGGGCCGCGCCGGCCTGCTTCTTGGAGCGCTTCTCGAAGTACCGTCCAGCGAGAATGAACATCGTCACCCCGGCGCCCACCTCGAGGTAGATGTTCGCCGCCCCGTCGGAGGGCGCCAACGCGAACTCGAACGGGTGCGTCATCCCGGGCGTGCCCGCTGTGCCGAAGAACAGTGCGTACAGCGACCACAGGAAAGCGGCTGAGGTCCCCATCGAGATCAGGGTGTCCATCGTCGCCGTGCCGTGCTTGAGGTTCGTCCATGCCGCCTTGTGGAACGGCCACGCCGCCCACAGGATCACGGGAGCGGCCAGTGCCAGCGAAGCCCACTGCCAGTATGTGAACTGCAACGCGGGGATCATCGCCATCGCGATCACAGGCACCGTCAGCACGATCGCGCCGATCAGCCTGTTGCGCAGCGACAGCAGTTCCGGATCCGCATCGTCGGCATCACCGGTCGTCGCGGAATCCTTCTTCGTGCCCTTCGGGGCCGGCAACACTGCGGAGTACCCTGTCTTCTCGACCTCGGTGATCAACACCGCGGGGTCGTAGCCGTCAGGGACCGTGATCTTCGCCTTCTCCGTCGCGTAGTTGACGGTGGCAACGACACCCTCGAGCTTGTTCAGCTTCTTCTCGATCCGCATCGCGCAGGAAGCGCAGGTCATACCGCCGATCTCCAACTCGACGCCTGACCCCACGCTCGGGGGTGCTGATGTACTCATGTGCTTTTCCTTCTCTTTGCTCTGGTGGAGGGGCTGTAACCGTCAGCGGGAGTGGAGATGAGGCTGGGTCAGTGCCCGTCCTCGTGCGACCCGCTGCCGGACTCTGTCGCGCCGTCATCCTGGTGCGCGGCCTCGAGGACGAATTCGGCGGTGTGCACCTGACCGTCGACCTGGAAGTCCAGGTACAGCAGATAGCGGCCCGCGCTCGGCGCCTCGGCTGCGAACGCGATCTCCGGTCCAGACGTTTCTCCGGCTTCCGGCTCGTCGCCTTCGGCATGCACGTGCAGGTAAGCCAGGTCGCCGTCTCGCAAGGCGACCAGGTGACCGAATGCCCCCAGATACGGTTCCAATGTCGTGACGGGCTCACCCTCACGCGTGACGGTGAGAATGAGATCGCTCGCCGACCCCGCTTCGAGGTCACCGTCAAGGGAGACGGTGAAGCCATCGACGTGTGCGACCCGAGTCGGCTCCGGCACCACAGGAGTGAAATCGCCTGCGACCTGGACGGTGCGGGTCAGGGTGAGCGAGGGCGCATCCGTGCCTGCCGGCGTGAAGTCGGCGAAGACGCGGTACGTGCCGGCCTCAGTCCATTCCCATGGCAACGACCACGTTCCGGTGGACTCGTCCAGCGTCGGGTGGACGTGGCGGAACTCGCTCCCGTCCGATCGCGCCACGATGAGATGCAGGTCCTTGTCGTGCGCAGTCGCGTACTCGGTGACCGGCGTTCCTGCGGCGTCCTGGATCTGGAAACTCAGCTCACCGGCCGCTCCCACTTCCGTCGGAGCGTCGACCGGCGACAGGACGTACCCGTCGATGCTGAGCGAAAGGCCCTTCAAAGCGGCCGCTGCCGCGTGGGCCGAATCTTCGGTCGCTGTCGCCGGCGTCCCGTGATCGCCATGATCCTTCATCTCCGCACCTTTCGTCCATTCGCCGACGACGCTCGCCGGCACGATGACCTGCGCAAGCCCGAAGGCCCCACCGAAGGCCACGACGAGCCCGAGGCCGTAAACAGCGAGTCGTGCGCCGGCGTTCATACCGTCCGCACCGCCGAGTATCCTGCTTCCGCTACGGCGGCCAGGATCTGCGCATCGTCAAGGGCCGCTGAGCCGGTGACGACGAGCTTGCCGGTCTGGGCGCTCACCTGGATGTCGTCGACACCGGGCACTTCTGCCACTTCCTCGCGGATCGACATCTCGCAGTGCCCGCACGTCATCCCCGTCACCTGAAACTCGTTCGTCGTCACGATTTCTCCTACTCTCGTTGGAATTACCCCTAGGGGGTACTTGTATCAAGCGTATACCCGCGCGGGGTATTCCACATGTCTCTTTCTTTCTGCGGGGAGCTCACTGCCGGATCTGTCGCGCATTTCTACGCGGCAGATCCGGCACGAGCGCAGGCGTCGCTCCTTACTGGGCGGGTGCGGTCTCACGGGTGCTGCGGCGAGCCACAGCGACGTCGTCGGACGGAATCACGAGGGTGGGGCGAGTGGCATGGTGGAGCACATTTGCGGAGGTGCTCCCGAGCAACGTCGCCTTGATTCCCCGCAGACCTCGAGATCCGAGGACAATCAGATCGACGTTCAGTTCTTCGGCGGCGTCGACGATGGCCTCCGAGGCAGTGGCCATCGTGGACGAGATGAGTGGATCGGCGTTCAGGCCGAGGTCGCGGGCCAGCTGCGCGCCATCCGCAGCGATCTTCTCCGACACGTCAAGCGCTGCAGCGTCGAGCCCCTTCAGCTTCTCCAGTGCCGGATGGCCCTCGAGGTGAGCGGCGAAGCCTTCGAGAGGTTGGCGGGCATAGAACACGACGGTGGTGGCGCCCGGGAACAGTCCGGCCACCGTGTGTATCGCGCTCTGCGCATTCCGCGATCCGTCGTACGCGATGAGCAATTTCGGGGAAGACATCAGTATTTCCTCACTAATCATTGGTTGGGCGGTCGCTAGACCGAGATGGTCTCGTCTGAGGTGACCGCAGCAGTCCTGGGCTTTGTCATGGTGATGGCCGTGATGATCGCGCCGAAGAGCGCAAGCATCGCTGCGCCGATGAAGGCCGCCGAGTACCCCTGGGTGAGTTCCACCTTGGAGGCGTCGGTGCCGGCAATGCCGTAGACGATCGCCGTGAGCACGGCAAGCCCGAGCGCGGATCCGATCTGGTAGCTGGTACTGACCAGGCCCGAGGCGACGCCGGTCTCCGCCGGAGGCGCCGCGTTGATGGCTGTGCCGAGCGAAGGGACGAAAGCGAGCGACATGCCGAGCGCGGCCAAGAGCGAGGCGGGCAGCACATCCACCACGTAGTTTCCGTCCGGGCGGACGAAGGCCAGCCATGCCAGACCTCCCGCTAGCAGCAGGAGGCCGCTGACGATGAGCGACTTCGCGCCGAATCTCTCCTGGAGCCGCGGCGCCAGAGCGATCATCACGAGGACGACCAGGCCGGTCATCGGAAGCAACGCGGCACCCGCGGCGAAGGCGCTGGCGCCGAGAACCTGCTGCAGGTACAGGTTCAGGAAGAACCACATCGACACCCAGGCGGCACCGAGCATCAGCTGTGCGCCGTTCGCGGCCCCGAGAAGAGGCGCGCGGAGCAGGCTGAGGCGCAGCAGCGGATTGCGGCTGCGTGCCTGGATGATGACGAAGATCACCAGCAAGACGATTCCTGCGGCGAGCATGCCCAGGGTCGACCAGGTGAGCCAACCGACCTCCGGAGCGTTGACGACGGCGTACACGACGGCGGCCAGTCCGACGGTCACGGTGACAGCCCCGGCGATATCGATCGAACCCGTCGCTCCTCGGAAAGTGCGAGGAAGGGCTGTCGCTGTGAAAGCGAGCACGAACAGCGCGATCGGAACCGTGACGTAGAACACCCACGGCCAGCTCACGTACTCGGTCAGGACGCCTCCGAGGAAGACGCCCGCGGTGCCGCCGATCGGAGCAGCCGCTCCGTAGACGGCGAACGCCTTGGGAAGGTCGGACGTCCCGCCGAACAGCATCATCAGGAGGGTCAATGCGGCAGGGGCGATCATCGCGGAGCCGGCGCCTTGGATCGCGCGACCCGCGATCTCGACACCCACGTTGCCGGCGGCTCCCGCCATGATCGAGCCGACGATCAGGACCAGCCAGCCGAGCACGAAGATCTTGCGTGCCCCGAACGCGTCAGACAGGCGGCCTCCCAGCAGCAGCAGTCCACCGAAGGCGACGACGTAGGCGTTGAACACCCAGGACAGCGATTCCGGGGTGAAGCCCAGAGCGCGCTGGATATCGGGCAGGGCGACGCCGATGATCGATGTGTCCATGATGACGACGAACTGCGCAGTGGCTATCAGTACGAGACCGAGCCACCGCTTCCCTCGTGACATGGGTACGGGTGTGGACATGTTTCATTCCTCCTCTGAGGCTGCGCCGGACTGTCCGGTCGCGGTGTAGCCTATACCCATAGGGGGTACCCGTGTCCTGCAATCTCATCGGAGCCAGAGAGCACACGCCCTCGTCCGCGAAGGAGACGACGAGCTCACTGCGTTGAGCATCGCTCGAGCTGAGATTGATGATCTTGCAGTGTCGACGTAGTGGGTTTCTAGTGGCACAACCGTAGCCTTCCCAGTGTCACCGGAGTAGAGTGTGACTACGAGTCACGGAAGAGGAGGTCGGATGATGAGCGGCAAGACGATCGCGACGGCCACGAAGCACAGCGCGCACAAGAGAGTGATCAAGCTCGACGTTCGCGAGGTCACCCGTCGCCTGAACGCGGCGCTCGGCGGCACGCTGGTCTCCACCCTGGCAGGTTCCAAGGACACGAAGGCTTCGTACAAGTGGGCCAAGGAAACCGGCCCCCAGCCGGGTCCCGAGGTCGTGAAGCGTCTCGTGTTCGCATACGAGCAGTGGCAGAAGGTCGCCGAGGTCGAAGGCGAGCACGTCGCTCGCGTCTGGTTCATCGGCGCGAACCCCTGGCTCGAGTACGACACCCCGATTATGGCCATCCGAGAGGACCGCCTCAAGGACGTGGGGAACGCCGCCCAGGCCCTAATCGATGACAGCTTCAGTGGCTGAGCCGGGCACACGGCGCATCTGCCAGGACACCGGACTCGCACTCGTTGCGGGTCCGGTGTCCTCGTTCCGGATCGCCCGAGAGTCGTACGGGGCACTCGCGCCGAAGCCTCGAGAAGCCAGCGATGACCCCGGCAACTGGAGTCGCTACGACACCATCGGACGAACCATCTACAGCAGCGCTGACCGCGTCACGGCGTTCATGGAACTGCTAGCGACCTACCGCACCGACATCAACGCCGAACGCCGCGCGCTGCAGCCGGCCGCAGATGCCATGGGGAAGAGCCTCGACGACTACTGGAACGAGATCGTCACCGAATGGGACGAGTCTGATCACATGAAGGCCTCATGGCTCCCCCGCACCTTCCGCGATGGACGTGCGCTGTACACGATCAAATATCCGGATGGCTGGTGGATCGACGCCTCAGCAACGGAGACGATCGCTGCCATCCATGACCTCTTCACCGGCCCCTGGCCCACAAAGGACGGCGAGTCAGAGAAGCCGCTCACGCTGTCCGACCTCACCGGGGACGACCGTGTGCTCACCACAGCGATCGCCGCCGCGATTCGAGAGCACGTCCAGCTCGACGATGGCACGTTGCCGCTCGGCATCCAGTTCCTCTCCAAGCACGGCCGCCCGGCGGACGGGTCTGGTCTGTGCTGGGCGTACTGGATGCGTCAGGTCGACAGCGGACTGGACGAGCCAGCGAAGGTGATCCGCACCGAGCCGATCCTCGATGACGACGCGGCCTTCAAGGCGGCTCAGGTGCTCTGCAAGATCAAGTCACGGTGATCGCGATGGAACTCGAGGTCACCGTCACGCCACGCGAGACCCATGTGTGGGCGCCGCGGCCCCAAGCAGCGCAGGATCTGCGTCGGGAGCTCACCGATGCAGGCTACCTCGTGCGCGACGCTGACCCGTGGGGTCTGGACGCCGCAGGTCTCATCCCTGACGGCGAGCACCTAGAGTTCGACCGCGCCCGCATCTTCGATGTCGGCATCGGCGCTGATGCGAACGCGACCCTGAATGCGCTGGTCGACTCCGGTCACACGCTCATCTGGCATCGCTGGCAGACACGCCTCTCTCGGAAGGCCTGGGGTGTCCCCGTAGCGATCCCTCGCCGAGGTCGACCCCGCGCCGGAGGCATTGAGAGAGCCACGCACTTCGGCACCAAGGTGCGCAGCAACGTCGGCCTCGGCCTGAAGATCTCCCGCGACACATACGCGACCATCAACAAGCGATCCTCAATGCCTCGCTGGTCCCGGGATGACAACCCGGAGGCGTGGGACCGGGAGAGTCGCTTCTTCGACGACGACGAGCACCGCATCCTCACCGATGAGTGGTGCGAAGCGCACCAGGCAGACGTGCTGGCGAACTTCGACATGAACATGGCCCATTTCGCCTCGCTTGACCCGGTCGAGTTCGAAACCACTCTGCAGCTGGCTCTCGACGGCCACCCGGACATGGCCGAGGTGACAGATCTCACTGAATGGGTTGGCGTGCCTGGGGTCTACATCATGGTGCTCGACGAGTACCGGCAGGTCTACGTCGGTGCTTCATCCGAGTCCGCGGGGATCGCCAAGCGCATCCGCCAGCATTGGACCAACCAGAAGCAGTTCGACCGACTCATCTTCGGCAGCGTGAAGACATCGATCCTGTCGATCGACAGCTTCCGGGCCCTGGACACCACGCGCATCTTCGCCATGATGACCGGGGACTACTTCAACGAGGAGATCTCCGTCCTCGCGCAGTTTCCACCGAAGTTCGCTCTAACGCGGAGATCGCTGAGAGTCTCCACTACGCGGAAGGGACAGTGAAGGCCGATATTCGTCACATCAACCAGCTCTGGAACGTCGAAAACCGACTTCAGGTTGTTCTTCGCGCCACCGAGCTCGGGATCATCAGCCTCTAGCCCAGCCCTGCGGATCACGATCGTGACCCCAGGGCTATGAAGCCCTTCACTAACGTGCGTTGGAACGTAGCGTGATGGAGCGGTTCAATCTCTGAACGGCAAGACACGGAGGAGCAACGATGAAGCTTAAAACCGCTGTAGTGGGCGTAGTCACCGCGCTCGCCCTTGGCATGTTGGGATCACCCGCACATGCCTCGGAGCCATTGCCGGACGATTCGATGTTCTTCTCATCAGAGGATCTCAACGAGATGGCACCGAACGGAGGTGCCGCGCTCGACCCAGACGTGTTCCTGCAGGGATTGGAAGAGCTCGAGGCTTCGCCTGCACACAGAAATGAGATCACGGAAGACGGATACACGTTCTATCAGTACGTCGTCCCGGAAGGATCACTGACCCTGCCGAGTGCTGCTGATGTGCGCGCCGCAATCGAAGCGGATTCGGCTGCTGAGGTCCCGAGTGACGTGATCACACCGTTCCTGGAAGTTCGCTTCTCGGGCATCAAGATGGCCGTCGGGTTCAACACCGTCGACCAGCAAGCTCTCGCCGCTGGTGGCGGGGCTGCGGTAGCCGCCGCGCTTTGCCTGATTCCAGCTGTGGGATGGGCAGCGTGCACCGTCATCGGCATCGTCGTAGGGGTAGCGACGACGTATCTCGTCGCCAACGGGATTTGCAGCGGTGGCCGGACCCTCTGGTGGTATGACGTCGACGGCGGATCTGTGATCAACTGTCGTTCATCCGCACCGTTCTGAGCAGTCGACTGAAAGGACTCTCCATGCGTTCATGGCTGATCTACATCATTCTCGTCGTGGCTGCGATTGCGGCCCTGGCGCTGCTTGCAACCTCCTTCCCATCGGTAGCCTCAGGGGTGTTCCTCATCGGGACTCCGATTGTCGTGGTCGCCGCAGGGCTGGGCGCTAAATTCGTCCAACGCAGGAACAAGTCCGCGCGCGCCAGGACGTCATAAGCCGAGGCGCAGACAAAGAGCTAACGGCACCCACGAGTCCTTCTCGTGGGTGCCGTCGTCATGTCCAAAGCAGTGAAGCACGCGACGTTAGCGGCGTGTGGTCTTCTGCACGGGTTAATGGGACCGTGCGGAAGTCACGCTATTCGAGGCATGCGCCTCAAACCGCGAGGTCGACGGGACGTCGGTCTCCTCGGGTATTCGGAGTGCTGATCACCAGAAACCGCGTTCCCGCGGGCCCGGGGTTGAAGAAGCGGTGTGCGAGGCCGGACGGAATCTCGACGCCCTGTCGGGCGGCTAAGTCGACCGCGCCCTCGGCAGTCTGCATCTGAGCGGTTCCCTCGAGCACGTAGAAGAACTGCGTCGCCGTGTCGTGCACATGCCACTCTTCACCGGCGCCGGCCGGCACTCGCTCCTCGATCACGGACAGCCCGGGGCTGTCGAGCAGTCGCCACCCATCGGATACCTCGCCCCAGATGTAGTGATCAGCGGTGGTGACATCGACAGGTTCGGGCATTCCTCGATCCTCGCAGACGCGTCTACTTTGCAGACGCTCGCGCCTCGTGATCCCGCTTGAGCACTGATCAGACGCCGGATACCTACTCAGCCCCATCTCACTTCAACGTCTGGCCCTTTGGCCACGATAAGACCACTTATCCGGACTATCGGCGCAGGCGACAGAGGTGAAAATGATCACCTGCCTTGACCGAGAAAAGAGTTACCCAGGACGGTTCGAACCGCCGCTAGAAAGCGGGCGGCGAACCTAGGCACGGCCCTGCCACAGGTGGATGATGTGGCTCATGAAACGGATTCGCCCCGGTGGACGGCCGTTTCGATCATCGTGAGAAGCTCGAGCCGGATGAGGTGCAGTTCCTTTGCGTCGATGTAGCCCTCCGCGGCCGCGGTCGCAGCGCCTTCTGCACTGTGGCGGATCACGAGCGATCGGCGTTGCTCGACCCCGTCACTGTCGAAGGCGCGGCGCCACCTGTCTGCATCATCGCGAAGCACGTCGATCGCAGCGGGCGTCTCGTTGAAAAGTGGCGCGAGCGCGCTGGGGGCGAAGATTCGCGCCGCCTCAGCGCTGTCGCCGGTGAGCGCGCGGACGTACGCGGACAACAGCACGCCACCACCTCGGTCGGGCTCCTCGACCAGCTGGTGAACCACACTCCAGAGACGGTCGACCACCTCCCGGCAGACGGCGGCGCGAAGCTCTTCCTTGGTGGCGAAGTGATAGAGCAGGCCGCCTTTGGAGACCCCGGCGGCGGCGGCGATCTGCTCAAGGGTCGCCGCATGTCCGCGTTCGACGAACAGCTGCTCAGCCGCCGCCACGATTGCAGGTCTGGTAGATGGTCTCGGCATGGGGCGAATCAGTGCTCCGGGGCGGTCCACACCCGGCTGCCACCCACGTAGGTCGACACGGGAGAGATCGTATGCAGGTCGAGCGGCGGAGTGGCGAACGGGTCGCGGTCGAGAATGGTGAGGTCAGCGAGCATTCCCGGTGAGATCGAGCCGGTCCGATCCCAACGATTCACGTACGCCCCTCCTGCGGTGTAGGCGGTAAGCGCCTCGGCAAGGGAGAGCCTCTGCCGCTCGATGAAGACCGGCGCGTCAGGTCCACACCCCGGTGCGACGCGGTTGACAGCGACATGAATGGCGTTGATCGGCGAGGGGTCGCTGACGGGCCAGTCACTCCCTGCTGAGAGCCTGGCTCCCGCCCGGGTGAGGTCGGCGAAGGGGAACTGCTGGTCGGCCCGTTCCGCTCCGATGAGCGGGATGCACAGGTGGTCCATCTGCTGTCCGTGAGCGGCCCACAGCGCCTGGATGTTCGCGGTGACGTTCAGTGGGGCGAATCGCGGAATGTCATCCGGTCGCACGGATTGCAGGTGAGCGATCTGGTGACGGAACAGCTTTGACTGGGACGCTGTCTCGAGCGCATCGAGCACCTCTGTGAGCGCCCGGTCGCCCATGGTGTGGAAGTGCATGTCGAACCCGGCAGCCTGCAGCTCATCGACGACCTCGAGGAGGACGTCCGGAGCGATGAGGGAGTCGCCCACGATATCGGTGGGAAGCCCGGTGACATCGAGATAAGGGGCGTGCATGGCGGCCGTGTGATTCTCGGGGATGCCGTCCTGCATGATCTTAACCGTGCGCGTGGTGAAGAGTCCTGAGGCCGCTTCCCTTTTCGCAACCATCCCAGGGATCTGACCGGTACCGAGTGCCGGATCGTAGAACAGGGCACCGTTTACGCGAGCCGTGAGGCGGCCCTCGGCTGCAGCGCGCCGGTAGGTGTCATAGACGTCCGCAATGTCCCCGAAACTCCCGACGAGCGCGTCCTGCCAGCCAGTGACGCCGTGTGCGTGCAGAGTTCGCTGCGCTGCGATCAGGGCGGTGTCGAGATCCGAGGGCGTCGGCGTCGGCTTCACGCCTTCGAGCAGCGCCATCGCAGCCTCGTGCAGCACTCCGGTGGGAGCGCCGGACCGGTCTCGTTCGATGCGTCCTCCGACCGGGTCCGGCGTGGCGGAGGTGATGCCGGCTAGGTCGAGGGCGGCGGTGTTCACCCACACGGCATGCTCGTCGCGCACCACCAGCGCGGCGGGACGGTCGCGGCAGATGGAGGCCAGAACTTCTCTGCGAGGGCCACCGTCAGGGAAGGCTGCGAAGGTCCATCCGGCCCCCGTCACCCATGGTCGGTCTGGATGGGTGCTCGCGTACCTAGCGATCTCGTCGAGGAACTGCTCCGCAGTATCCAAGGCATGCAAGGTGCATTCCTGCATGTGTACGCCCGCCATCACGGGGTGGACGTGCGCGTCCTGGAAGCCGGGCAGAAGGAGCCCTTCGCCGACGTCGATGACTTCTCCCGCAGAGGAGGTGAGTTCGTCGATCGCAGCTGGCGTGTGCGCGACCGCGATCATCACCTCGCCCGCGACGGCGACGGCGCCCGTCACCGGCGAAGCCATCCCCGCGGTCCAGTAGGAACCGCGAAACACGACATCGAGGGGCGACGAAGCCATAGCGGTCATACTCCTTCGACGTATTCGACCGTCTGAGCCGACGGCTCCGACTCGACGGATCGGCGCGATCGGCGACGGGTCAGACTGCCGATGAACGCGGCGACGAAGACCACCGCGGGGGTGAGCACCACGATGGTGTTCAGGGTACCGCCGGCTCCGGTCAGCAGTTCGATGTTGAGGATCATCATCACCAGGACCCCGATCAGCAACGCGGCGGCGATTGCGGCGATAACGCTGAACAGCACGCGGCGCGCCGTGGTGATGTCTGGACGGGGACGGGCGAAGAACACCGCGACGGCGATGGAAGCCAACGCCATCAGGCAGATCAGTCCCAGGGTTCCCGGGCTGGAGAACCAGACTGTCAGCTGTAGGTAAGGGTCCAACCCGAGCAGGCCGAAGATCAGCACGAACGCGGCAGTGACGAGGCCTTGGACGTTGCCGAAGGACGGCGACCGGTACTTGTGGTGCACACGCATTGCCAGACGGGGAAGGATGCCGTCGGAGCCCATGGAGTGTCCGTAGCGGCTGACGGCGTTGAAGTAGGCGATTCCTGAGGCGATTGAGCTGGTTACGAGGAGCGCCTGGGCGGTCAGTCCTGCCCACGGCCCGAGGTAGTAGTCCCCGATGATGTAGATCAGCGCCGTCGGGTTCTCGCCGATTGCTGCGGCCAGATCTGGGACGCTGAACGCTTGAGCAATGGCCCACGCCACGAAGCAGTAGAACACGGCGAGGAACACCAGTGAGATGACCGTGGCCCGCGGGATGGTCCGCGCGGGGTTCTTCGCTTCCGCGCGGTAGATGGTGGTCGACTCGATGCCGAAGTACGCACCGAACCACACCAGAGCCGCGGCGGCCATACCGGGGGTGAACACGTTGGAAGGCTCGAAGGATGCGAAGCTGAGCTCCGCCGGGCCGGTGCGAGCCAGCACGGCGAAGGCGATCACGACCAGAATGCCGACCTCGGCGACGAGGAGCAGCACCAGCACTTTGACGCCGACGTCGATGCCACGACGGCAGACGTACCAGATCAGTGCCGTGATGATGAGGCCGAGAACCCACCAGGGAACGTCGATACCGGTGCTGACAAGGATGAGATCTCGTGTGGTCGCACTGACGATGCCCATCCCGCCGATGTTGATGGTGAGATACGCGGTGATGGCCAATGCGGCCGCAGCGGTTCCGGCCGCCGGTCCAAGTCCTTCGCCGATGTAGGCGTAGAACGTGCCGGGTTTGGCGACGAAGCGGGTCATCGCGAGGATGCCGACGACGAACATGGCCAGGACAACCCCGGCGACGAGGAACCCTGCGGGGGCACCGATGCCACCGACGAGGAACCCGATCGGGCCGTATCCGGCGATGAGGCTGAGCGGCGCGGCGGCCGCAACGACGATGAGGGCGATGCCGCCGGCGGTCAGCACCCCTGACTTGAGGGTGACGACGGGGACAGGGGAATCTGCTTGAGTCATGACGTGCTCGACAATCTGGATCGGGTAGTGAATGTCAGCGGATAGGAGTGGACGCGGCGTGCTGTTCGACGTCGGCCCGGGCGGCCATGAAGCCTTGGGGGTGATTGATGGCGACGGCACCGACGAGTTCGCCGTCGACGAGATAGCGGGCAAGAAGCCCGGGCTTGGGCCCGGACCCCGCGGTCACCTCGATGTCAGAGATCTGCGGGTCGACGTGCCCGATTCCCTGCAGCAGGCTGCCGTGCTGCATCGACCAGAAATACGGCGGTTCGAGGAACGGTGTGCGGGTTCCGGCGGCGAGGTCGACCGCGATATGACGGCCATGCGACCGCGCCGTGGTCCAGTGTGCCGATCGCATCACGGAGCCGTCGAACCCGATCCAACTGACACTGTCCCCTGCGGCCATCACGCCTGAAGCGGACGTGTGCAGGCAGGCGTCAGTACGGATCGTGGCATCGTCAGCGAGCAATCCGCTGTCGCTGAGCCACGCTGTGTCGGGGTGGGAGCCGATTCCCGCGACGACCAGATCGGCGCGGAGGGTCGTCCCGTCCGTGAGGTGGATGTGGGCGGGTTGTCCGGCGTGAACGTCTGCGACCGTCCCGTTGGGGATGAGCGTCACGCCGGCGTCGGTGTGGAGGCGGTTGAGGAGATCCGAAGCGGCTTCTCCGAGGCGGTTGCGGAACAGGGCGTCTTCACGGAACACGAATGTGGTCTGTACGCCCGCGCTCACCAGCGACGCCGCCAGTTCTGCCCCGACGAACCCGCCGCCGACGACAACGGCCGAGCTCGCGGCGGCCACCGCCTGCCGCAGACGACGACTGTCCTGCAGCGAGTGCAGGGCATGGACCTCATCGGAGACCCACGCGGGCCGGTGTGGGCGCGATCCCGGAGCAAGCACGAGCTCGTCGTAGCTGAGGTCGCCTCCGCTGGTGTGCAATAGCCGGTCTCGGACGTTCGCGCCGAGCGCGGTGCCGAACACGACGTCGATGCCCGCGCCCTTGAGCTCCTCCGTGCCGCCGCTGACGGCTCCGGTGCCGCTCAGCGCTTTGGACAGCGGAGGGCGCTCGTACGGGACATCGCGGTCCTTGTCCAGCACGGTGATCGCGCGGGTTTCGTCAAGCTGTCGGAGTTGCTTGGCGCAGGTGAGGCCAGCGGCACCTGCCCCGACGATGACCGTCCTGGTCATGGCTAGCTCTGAGCCCATGCCAGCGCTTGCGCCGGGCAGATCGCGATGGCGGCGTCCGTGGCTTCCACGTCCGCGGGATCCACATCGACGGTACGCAGCCGCACGAGGCCGCTGTCGTCGAGGTCGAACACGGTCGGTGCGGTGTTCGTGCAGATTCCCGCGCCGATGCAGCCTTGTGTATTGGGATTGAGAGTAGGCATGAGGGTTCCTTCGGGGTTCAGACGGCTTCGGGTTCTGGAGCGCGATGCACACGCAAGGGCAGTTGCTGTTGCACCGCCAAGTACGGGGCGGTGGCAGCTGCGGCGGGGTCCTGGTGCTCGATGCGCTCCCAGCGCCGCGAAGTCGCGAGGAGCATCTCCTCGAGTTCCATGACCGCGAACATCCGGCCCATGCAGAAGTGGCGTCCGACTCCCCAGTTCAACGGCATCCGCCCCGAGCGGCCGATGTCGAATCTGTGAGGGTCGGTGAAGACGCGCTCGTCGCGGTGCGCGGCGCCGATCAAGGCGAAGACGTGATCACCTTCGCGCACCGGAACGTCGTCGATCTGGGTATCAACGGTCGCGACGCGGAAGATCCATGCATCGCCCGGGCGGTACCGAGCGGATTCGGTCACTGCTGAAGACGCCAGCTCAGGGTTCTCCCGCAGCCGCTGCCACTGGTCGGGATTCTGCGCGAACGACCAGAACATCAGCGCCGCGAGGATCTGCGTGGTATCCGTGCTGGCGGCCAAGAGCGTGACAAGGGCCGAGCGGATGTCGTTGGCGGTGACGTTTCCGGCCGCCTGCTGGGCAAGCAGATGGTCAATGACGTTGCTGTCCGGCGTGCCAGGCGTGTGGATCGCGATCAGGTCGTCGACCCAGTTCGTCAGCTCGGTCCACGCGAGAGTGACATGCTCGCCAAGTGTGGGGTCCATCTCGAACACTCGGACGGACTCTTCGGAGATCCGGCTGATGAAGCCACCGTCCGCGATCGGATCCACGCCGAGCAGGCGAGCGAACACTCCCGCCGGAACGTCGCGGATCAGTTGGTCGACGAGCTCGACTTCTGTTGCGTCACCGATCTCGTCGAGTGCCGCCTCGATGTCGGATCGCACATCGTCGCGCATCCCTGCGACCCGCGCCGGGGTGAAGAACGAGCCGATCGCTGCACGCAGCCGTGTGTGTGCAGCGCCCTCGACATAGTTCACGCTGCTCTCGACGAGATCACGGAACGTCACGTCTTCCACACCCGAGTGATCGAACAGCTCGAGCAGACCGGTGCTGAAGTCGGTGTTCCGCAAGAGAGCGGAACTCGCGTCGTAGCCGATCACCTCGATCCCGCGCTCCGTCCGCAGGACATTCGTCTCGGGGGTCACCCGCTCCCACGGAATCCAGGGCGTCTCGACCAGCTCATCGACGGTGAATGCTTCGTGTGAAACCATCATTTCCTCCTTGAAATATGACAGTGTCATATATAAGCACGGTTGCGAGGCATTAGACAAGACTTGTAACAAGCGATTTACATCCGCGACACACTGCGGATCGCGTCGGTCGACGCCGACGAAGGGAAACGAGGACCCGAGTGCCAAAGATCGTGGACTACGAAAAACGACGCGAAGAGCTGGCTACAGCTCTGCTCGAGGTCCTCGCGCGGGACGGGATCGAAGGCGTCTCCGTCAGGAGCGTTGCCGCACACGCCGGCTGGACTCGCGGGGTCATATCGCACTACTTCTCAGACCGTGACGAGCTGCTGCTGTACGCCTACCGACTCGCCCTGCAGCGTGAGCATGCCGCAGTCGAGAGCCACGAAGGTGATCCGGTCGCCGCGCTCATCGCCCTTCTCGTCCGCGCCCTCCCCATCGACGAAACGAGCTCACTCGACTACCGCATATTCCTCGGTCTGCTCGGCCGCCTGGCTGATCGACCCGACCTCGCCGCCTCACTTGCGACGGATCACGCCGAATACGAAGCGACGGTCCTCAAGGCCGTTCGTCTGGCCATCGAGACCGGCGCGATCCGCAGCGCACTTCCCCCTGAGTCGCTCGCACACATGCTCTCCGTTTACGTCGACGGCCTCACAGTCGGATGCGCCATCAACCCAGAGCAGATCTCCCCGGCAAACCTCGAAGAGAAGATCGCCTCTTTCATCCGCGCACTGACGCAAGCGAGTGCGGCCACCCACTGACGGCCCGCCCCTCACGTTGGCGCGACACTACGCGACGGTTCCGTTGGGTAGATCACCGCGCAGTTACCGCTGCGTTACCGCTGGCAGGCAAGCGAACATGACGAAGGCCCCGCATCCCAGTGTTTCCAAGGGAGTCGGGGCCTTCGTGGTGGCGGTGACGGTGGGATTTGAACCCACGGTAGGGGGTTACCCTACACAACTTTTCGAGAGTTGCACCTTCGGCCGCTCGGACACGTCACCGCGGAATAGCTTACGCGAGAGCGGCCGGGCGCGCGAATCGGCCTCTCCCCAGGGACCTGCGCCTCACCAGGCTGCCGCAACCTCAGCGTGCGTGCGCAGGATGCCGTCGGTCGACCCGGCGGGTGCCCGTCCGATGCCGCATTCCGTCGCGACGCCGAACTCCGGCGCGAAGGCCGCGGCGGCGGCGATCCGCTTGGCCGCACCGTCGGCGCCGTCTTCGCGGTGAACGAGCCCGAGATACAACTCCTCCACCGGGGCCAGATCGGCGAGCGGAGCGAAGTAGTCGGCGTCGTCGCGTCCGATCGGCACGGGCAGGTGCAGCCACGTGAGCGGACGGGCGGATGCCGCCACCACGGCGTTGGCGTAGCGCACGAGGTTTCCGGCATCCGTCGGTTCGATGAAGTGCTTCTCACCCGCGTCTCCGTAGCAGAGGTGCACGCCCACCTCGACGTCGACGGGCACGGCGTCGACCAGCGCCGCGAGGCGCGACACGAGTCCGTCGAACGGGTCTCCCGGCCACCACGCCTCCATGACGCTGCCGTATCCGGCCGCCCGCTCGATGATGCCCATCTCGCTGGCGACATCCCACTGCACGGCGAGGTCGTCGCGGGGGATCGCGGCGAGGATCTCGTCGAGCTCACGGAGGATGGCTGCGGTGTACACGGGCTCGATCGCGGCGCGGTCGTCGCCGTGGAAGAATGATGAGATGACCGCGAGCGGCGTCGGCAGCGACACCTGGAAGCGGATGCCGGCGGGCACGGCACCCTCCTCACGAAGCCGTACGAAGATCGCATAGGACTCGATCGCCGCCGACGCGTAGCCCAGGGGCGGAAGCTCGAGGGCTTCCGCAGCCGCCCCTTCCGCGATGCGCACGCCGCGTGCGTCGATGCCGGCGGGGAACGGGATCGGCTGGTCGCCCACCCGCTCGATGCCGTCAGCCTGGCCGAGGACGTCCGGCTGGAACATGATCCAGTGGAACCTCTTCCCGACCTCGCCGTCGGGGAGGCGGCGGAGGTGCGTGCCGAGCGTTTCTGCGGCAGTGCGCATGGTGGTCTCGGCATCGTCGAAGTTCACGCTGCCCACGAGAAGGGCGCCCTGCGGCTGAGTCATTCACCCAGGGTATCGGCGCTTGCCATCCCGGTCCTGCCCCGCGACCTCCCGCCCTCCGGCGGGCGTCCGAGTTAGCATGGCCTCAGCACCCGAAGAAAGGATGCGCAGATGGCCTTCCTCACCTCCGACGCCCTCGCCGACACCGGCTACGTCGTCCTCGACGACGAGGTCGTCGCCGTCGATCCGGCAGAGTGGCTCGATCTCGAGTACGTGCGGTGGCGTTCTTCGGGCGTGACCCGCTTCGCCCCGCTCACGAGCTACGCGGGTGACGTCGACTGCAACGGCTTCTGGAATCACACCCCGCCCCGCACCGACAAGGACGGTGTCTGGATCCCCTCGCAGGTGGCGACCGCCCCGAGCCTGCAGCGGTGGGCCCTCGAGCCGGGCGCCGGCGTCGGCCGCTGCCGCGTGATCGAACTGCAACCCAATGAGTACGCCGACGCGATCTACAATCTCCACCAGGACGACAACAACCGCCTCAACGAAGAGGGCACCGGCTGGGTGGTGCGCGGGTTCTTCAACCTCTCGGACGACGCCGATTCGATGCTGATCCTGCGGGCCGACCGGTTCGATCCGGCCACCGAGATCCGACTGCCGCTTCGCGCGGGATCCCGCATCATCGTCGACACGCAGCGCTTCTGGCACGCAGTCTGGCACCGGGGCACTGCCCCGCGCTACGCACTGATCACGTCGTGGACGAGCGGTCCCGAGCTCGACGCCTACATCGCGGTGCACCACGGCGACGCGCATCCTGCCACCGTTTCGCTCGACCCGCAGTTCGTCAACGACGCTCAGGTGGAACTGCACCGGCGGATCGAGGAACGCCGCCGCGCCTTCGAAGCACAGGGCATCGTGATGGAACCACCCACCCCGCTCAACCGCTGAGACAGCTCCGCCACGGCGCACTCAGACCGTTCGCCCTGCCTCCAGCCTCACCGTGCGATCGACCATGCCCTCCGGCGGTGCGACGTGCGAGATCAGCAGCACAGATCGCTCCCCGGTCGCACCGAGCAGATCACGCAGCAGCGCATCGGATGCCGCAGGGTCGACGCCCGCCGTCGGCTCATCCAACACCAGCACGGGGAAGCCGCGCAGCAGCGCACGGGCGAGTGCGATGCGCTGCGCCTGCCCGCCCGACACCAGGATGCCGCGGTCGCCGACGCGCGCGTCCAGCCCGCCGCGCTCACGCACCCACTCCCCCAGACCGACCCGGTCGAGCACCTGCATGAGTTCGTCATCGGTCGCCGTGTCGCGTGCGAACAGCAGGTTCTGCCGGATGTCCTCGTCAAACAGTTGCGGGCTCTGTTCGCACAGCCCGACGGTGCGCCGAAGCGCGGGGCCGGACATCGCGGTCGCGTCCCGCCCGTCGAGCAGATACTCGCCATCCGCCCTCAGGAACCCGACGAGCACCGCGGCGAGCGAACTCTTGCCGGCACCGCTCGGACCCGCGACCAGCACACGTTCGCCGGGGCGCAGATCGAGGTCGACGCCGTCCAGCGCTGAGGCGCCGCCCGGCCAGTCGGCCCGCACGCCGCGCAGCCGCACACCGGGTACGCCTGCGATCTCGGCATCCTCGCCTTCGTCGCCTCGAAGCTCGGCCGGCCTGTCGGCGGGCAGCACGTCGACGATGCGTTCGGCGCTCGACCGCACACTCCGCCAGGATGCCGCCGCCACCGGCACCGCACCGAAGACCTCGAACACCACCATCGGCACGAGCACCGCGACCGCGAGCCAGGGGCCGTCGATCGCACCGGTGACGAGGCCTGGCGCCGCGGCGGCGAGCGCCCACGCCGACGCGGCTCCCGCGACCGCGGAGACGATGCCCGCCGCAAGGGCCTGCGCGAGAGAAGCTCGTGAGACGACTCGTCGCAGCGCAGCATCCGCCTCCGCGATACGTGTGCGCGCCTGCGCCTCT
Source organism: Microbacterium sp. CGR2 (assembly GCF_003626735.1). Classification (NCBI taxonomy): domain Bacteria; kingdom Bacillati; phylum Actinomycetota; class Actinomycetes; order Micrococcales; family Microbacteriaceae; genus Microbacterium; species Microbacterium sp. CGR2. The sequence continues at coordinate 473,755 of NZ_RBHX01000001.1, forward strand.
GCGCCGTATGCCAGGAGAACATCGAGGCCACCGAAGTAGTCGACGAGGGCGGCCGAGAGATCGGCCCGCCGGGCGGAGACCACCGCTTCCGCGCGGGATCCGAAGACCCAGCCGAGACCGATCGAGCCCGCCGCAGCGACGAGCAGGCAGACAGCCAGGGTCACGGCGGCCGGAGGCGAGACGAAGGCGATGAACCCGACCGCGCCGACGGCGACCACACCCGCCACGGCGAGCGGCTGCACCACACGGAGTGGAAGGTTCTGCAGGTTCTCGACGTCGTCGACGAGCGCGGCGAGCATCCGACCCCGGTCCGTGGTGCCGAGGCCGGCAGGCGACAGCGGAGTGAGCCGGCGCACCATGTCGGCACGCGTGGCGGCGAGTTGTCGCAGAGCGGCATCGTGGCCGCTGAGCCGTTCCAGATACCGCGTCACCGCGCGCGAGACCGCGAAGAATCGCACACCCACAACCGCAATGGACAGCGGAACGAGAGAGTCGACGATGGAGGCGCTGACGATCAGCCAGCCGCTGACGGCCAAGAGGCTGACGGCAGCGGTCGCCGACAGCACCCCCCAGATCAGACCGGGAAGGAACCGGCGGATCGGCGGTTGGGCGAGGCTCAGCGTCGCTCGCACCCTGGATATCTGAACGGATCGAGCGGTCATACGCGCACCCCCAACCCGATCACCTGGTCGGCGATCTCCCGCGCGGACCGCCGGTGCGAGACGAGCAGGATCGTCGCTCCGGCATCCGCCCGCTCCCGCAACGACTGCCACAGGCGACGTTCGGTGTCGGCGTCGAGCGCACTCGACGGTTCGTCCAGGGCGAGCACCCGACCGGGAGCAGAGGCGTGCCGATACAGCGCCCTCGCGACGGCGACCCGCTGCGCCTGGCCGCCCGACAGTCCGCTGCCCTGCACGCCGAGCATCCGATCCGCGCCGATCGTGTCGGCGCACGCGGCATCCAGCGCGGCGCGGATGCCGTCGGCATCGGGCGTCGGATCTCCGAGCGCCACATTCTCGCCGACGGTGCCGCGCAGCAGGCCGGGCGATTGCCCCGACCAGGCGAGCCACTCCGCGGGCGAGAGCTCGCGCACATCACGATCGGCGAAACGAGCGGCGCCGTCGAAGTCCACGGCGCCGCGCAGCGCCGCGAGCAGACTCGATTTACCCGCACCGCTCGGCCCTTCGATGAGGGTGATGGTTCCGGGTGCGGCCGTGAACGTCACAGCAGGCAGGTCGCGAACCCGCAGGTCTGCCACGACCAGGGCCGGGTCGCCGGCTCCCTCGTTCAACGACCGGGACGAACCGTCGCCGACTCTTTCGCTCAACGGCCGGGGAGAAGAGGCCTCGCCCGCCGCATCCAGCACCTCGAACACGTCCTCGGTCGCCGCCACGCCCTCTGCTGCCGCGTGGAACTGCACCCCCACTTGGCGGATCGGCAGGAACGCCTCGGGCGCGAGCAGCAGCACGAAGAGCCCGACTTCGAGCGACAGGTCACCGGCCAGCAACCGGAACCCGACGGCCACAGCGATCAGCGCGACCGCGAGTGAGGCCAGCAGCTCCATCGAGAAACCCGACAGGAACGAGAAGCGCAGCACCTTCATCGTCTCGCGGCGGTAGTCATCGGCGGTCGACTCGATGCGGTCGGCGGCCCGCCGCTCCCGGCCGAAGAGTCGCAGCGTCGAGAGCCCCTGCACGGTGTCGGCGAACCGTGATGCCAGCTGCTGCAGCGTCTGCCACTGGCGCTTCTGCACGGTCCGCGTCGCCATGCCGATGAGGATGAGGAACAACGGGATGAGGGGCAGGGTGACCACGGCGGTCAGCCCGCTCGGCCAGTCCTGCCACCACATGACCGCGACCAGCACGGGCGTCGCGATCACGGTGAGCACCAGTTGGGGGATATAACGTGCGAAGTACGCGTCCAGCGCCTCCAGCCCGTGTCCTGCGGTCACCGCGAGCGCTGTCTGGTTCCGCTGCGACAGCCACCCTGGCCCGAGCCGGCCGACGGCGGCGATCAGCGCAGAGCGCAGTTGCGCGCCGGTCTTCGCCGCGGCACGCGTGCCCGCCGCATCCGATGCCGCGATCAAGATGCCGCGCAGCAGCGCCGCTGCCAGCAGCCAGACCGGGGATGCGGTCACATCCCGCCCGGCGAGGGCGCCGGTCACGGCATCCGTCAGAAGCCAGGCGAAGGCCACCGTCACTGCCGTCTGCACCATACCGATCAGAGCGGATGCCGCGAGAAACCCCCGTGCCGCACCGGCGTACCGCAGAAGTCGCGGATCGACGGGTTTCATGCGTGCGCCGGCGCACCCTCGATGGAGCTGCGTGTCACCCGCTTGCGGAAGATCCAGTAGGTCCACGTCTGGTACGCGAGCACGAGCGGCAGGGCGATCAGCGCGGTCCAACTCATGATCTGCAGCGTATACGGCGTGCTCGACGCATTGGCGATCGTGAGGCTGTACGCGGGGTCGATCGTCGACGGCATGACGAAGGGGAACAGCGCACCGAACAGCATCACGACCGCCAGCATCACGGTGGCCGCGCCCGCGGTGAACGCCCGACCGTCGCGGCCGAGAACCGAGAAGACGACGGCGGCGATCAGGCAGACCGCGGCGAGCGCGCCCGCTGCGAGCACCATCCACAGCAGCGGCGCCTCCCGCTGCAGTGCGATGACCGCTGTCCACAGGACCGTCGTGGCCGCGGCGAGAATCGTCGGCAGGGCCGCGATCTTCACGAGCCGCCGCGCATCCTCATGCACCTGGCCGTCGGTCTTCAGTGCGACGAAGAGCACCCCGTGCAGGAAGAACACCAGCAGGGTGGTGATGCCGACCACCAGCGCGTACGGGTTCAGCAGCGCGAAGAAGCCTCCGACATAGATGTGGTTCTCGTCGATCGCGACGCCCTGGACGATGTTCCCGAACGCCACGCCCCAGAGGAAGGCCGGTACAGCGGAGCCGATGATGATCATCCGGTCGAAGCGTCGCTTCCACGCCGCGTCCTCGCGCTGATGCCGATATTCGAAGGAGACCCCGCGCAGGATCAGCGCGAGCAGGATCAGCAGCAGCGGGAGATAGAACCCGCTGAAGAGAGTGGCGTACCACTCCGGGAACGAGGCGAAGAGCACGGCGCCGGCGACGATGACCCAGGTCTCGTTGAGATCCCAGACCGGTCCGATCGTGTTGATGACCTGTCGGCGGGAGACATCGTTCTTACCGAGGAACGGCAACGACATGCCGACGCCGAAGTCGAAGCCGTCGAGCACGAAGTAGCCGACGAAGAAGAAGGCGACGATCCAGAACCAGAGTGTGGCGAGATCCATGATGCTCCTCCCCCTCAGTAGACGACCGACGGCAGTTGGGCCGTCTCGTCGTGTGGTTGTTCTTCGGTGTCGGGCCCCTTCTGCGCGGCCCGGATGATGAGGCGGATCTCGACGATGGCGAGAGCCGCGTAGATGGCGGTGAACGAGATGAGCGAGATGAGGACCTCGACCCCGCTGACGCCCGGCGAGACGCCGTCCTGCGTGGTCATCAGACCGAAGACGATCCAGGGCTGCCTGCCCATCTCGGTGAAGACCCAGCCCATGATGTTGGCGCCGAGCGCGAGCGGGAACGACCAGATCGCGAGCTTCCACATCCACGCGGTCGGCGGCTTCTTCGCGCCCTTGCGGGTGAGCCACAGACCGGCGACGGCGACGAGCGCTGCGGCGATGCCCAGGCCGATCATCCAGCGGAACGCCCAGTAGGTGACCCAGAGGATCGGGGCGAACTCGGTCAGTCCGGTCGCGGCGAAGGTCTCGGCGTATTCACCGTTGAGGTCGTTGATGCCGTGCACGCAGGCGTCGAGGGAGTGCGTCGACAGGATCGACAGCAGGTACGGCACCCGGATCGAGAAGAGCTCCGAGCTGCCGTCGGGGGTGCCGAGGGTGAACAGACTGAACGAGGCGTCGTACCCGCAGACGGTGTTGAAGGTGGCTTCGGCGGCGGCCATCTTCATGGGCTGCGCCGCGTACATCGCCAGGCCCAGCTGATCACCGGTGAGCAGTACGCCGGCGGTGGAGACGAGCATCGCCCAGAGGCCGAACTTCAGCGAGATGCGCATCGTGTCGAAGTGCTGGCCCCGCGCGAGGTGCCACGCGGAGACGGAGATGACGACCCCGGCGGCGAACATCAGCGCGCCGAAGATGGTGTGCGGGAAAGCGGCGAGCGCGACGGGGTTGGTCAGCAGGGCCCAGAAGTCGGTGAGCTCGGCACGGTTCGTCTCCGGGTTGTAGATGTATCCGACCGGGTTCTGCATGAACGCGTTGGCCGCGATGATGAAGTACGCCGAGAGGATGCTGCCGATCGACACGCACCAGATGGTGGCGAGGTGCAGCTTCTGCGGAAGCTTGTCCCACCCGAAGATCCACAGTCCGATGAAGGTCGCCTCGAAGAAGAACGCCAGCAGCCCTTCGAAGGCGAGCGGGGCTCCGAACACGTCGCCGACGAAGCGCGAGTAGTCCGACCAGTTCATGCCGAACTGGAACTCCTGCACGATGCCGGTGACGACCCCCATCGCGAAGTTGATGAGGAAGATCTTCCCGAAGAACCTCGTCAGGTGCAGGTACTGGACCTTGCCGGTGCGCACCCACGCGGTCTGGAAGATCGCAGCCACCAGGGCCATGCCGATCGTGAGCGGGACGAACAGGTAGTGGTAGACGGTGGTGAGACCGAACTGCCATCGGGAGAGGATGAGCGGATCGAGCCATTCCATGAGGATCACCTGTTCTGTCGGACCGGTTGCGCGGCCCCGTTGCCCTCTCTTCGATTATCCCGGCGCCGTCGCCGGCGACGAAGGAGATCCGGCGGGAAAATCCCCTGGTTGATAGGGATGTCAGATGCCGCCGATAGCCTGGCTGCATGGCCACCCGCAAACCCGCTCCCCCCGCCTACGTCTGCACCGAATGCGGGTGGACGACGGCGAAATGGGTCGGCCGCTGCGGGGAGTGTCAGCAATGGGGCACGGTCCAGGAGCAGGCCGCGCAGACGGGCATCCTCCGACGCGTCACCGCGCTCGCCCCGACCGCCGATCGCGCCGCGCGCCCCATCACGCAGATCACCACGCAAGACGCTCCCCGGCGCACGAGCGGCGTCGGCGAGTTCGACCGCGTTCTCGGCGGCGGGATCGTGCCGGGGGCGGCGATCCTGCTCAGCGGCGAACCGGGCGTGGGCAAGTCGACGCTCCTGCTCGAGGTGGCGGCGCAGGCCGCCCGGTCCGGACGACGCGTTCTCTACGCGAGCGCCGAGGAGTCGCCGGGGCAGGTGCGACTGCGCGCCGAGCGCACCGGGGCACTTCACGACGAGCTGTATCTGGCGAGTGAGACCGACCTCTCGACGATCCTCGGCCATATCGACGAGGTGAAACCCGAGCTCGTGATCGTCGACTCGGTGCAGACCGTGTCGTCTTCCTTGACCGACGGCGCAGCCGGTCAGCCGAGTCAGGTGCGCGAGGTCGCGTCCACGCTCATCCGGGTGGCCAAAGACCGCGACCTGCCGATCATCCTCGTCGGACACGTCACGAAAGACGGTCAAGTGGCCGGGCCCCGTGTGCTCGAGCATCTCGTCGATGTCGTCTGCCACTTCGAGGGCGACCGACAGACGTCGTTGCGCTTCATCCGCGCGCTCAAGAACCGGTTCGGCCCGACCGACGAAGTGGGGTGCTTCGAGATGACCGGTGACGGGATCGCCGAGGTCCCCGACCCGTCGGGCCTGTTTCTCTCACAGGCCACCGCCGAAGGCACCTGTGTCGCGATCTCGCTCGAGGGTCGCCGGGCGCTGCCCGTCGAGGTGCAGGCGCTGACCGTGGTGACCACCGCTCCGAACCCCCGTCGCGTGGTGCACGGCCTCGATGCGTCGCGGGTCGCCATGGTGCTCGCCATCCTCGAACGACGCGCGCACATCAAGACGAGCAACCTCGACGTGTACGTCTCGACCGTCGGAGGGGTGCGCTTCACCGAGCCTGCCGCCGACCTCGCGATCGCGATCGCCGTCGCCGGGTCCGTCCAGCGCACGTCGGTCCCACGAACGGTCGCCGCGGTGGGCGAACTCAGCCTGGCGGGCGAGATCCGCCCCGTGACGCAGTCCGCCCAGCGACGCTCCGAGGCGGCACGTCTCGGGTACGAGCAGGTCGTCGACGATCGATCGAAGACTCTTGTCGGCGCTCTGGGCGACGTCCAGGCGCGACACCCTCGCCGCCGCGACGAGCGAGAGATCCCGCCGTTCTGATGCAGACGTGACGCGGCCCGTGCTCGGGCGACCGGGTGCTACGCGTCGAGCGCCTTGAGCAGCTCGACAGGATCCGCCTGCATGGGGTGGGGCCCGGCGATGTCGAGGAACACGGTCGTGATGGGGTGGGCGGCGAGGAACTTCCGCAGCCAGTCGGCCGTGTAGATGCCCACGCCGGGCGGAAGGTTCTCGGGCTTGTTCTTCGCGTCACTGAACAGCAGGAGCGCGAGATCGCCGGTGTTCGGGTCGCGGTAGGTCCAGACCTCACCGCTGTCGCGAGGGTTGTCCCGCGCGCCGGGCTTGATCAGCGGGACGATGGTCGTGCCATGCCGCAGCGCCAGCGCGACCGCAGCGACGTCCTGCTTCTCCAGGGCCAATGCCAGAGCATCCGACCGAAAATCCTCCGGTGCCGGCTTCTTCTTGGCGGGCTTCGCCTTCTTCGCTGCCATGAGTCCAGCTTATTCAGCGCAGCGATGGCCAGGGACATCCCGTCGCCGAGACGATAAGGGGCCCTCTCGAGTCATCCATTGGGGACTGGGGTACTCGAGAGGGCCCTCGGACTCTCGAGCGGCGGTGTCGAAGCGCTGGGGACGCTGTAAGTTCGACGCCATTGGGGATGGCTTATGCCGCTGATGCGGAGAGTCGCTTCAATGGTATCCCAAAGAATGCGCGGTGTCTGCCCCGCGTGCTCACAAGGCCCGCAGTCGCCGCGATCCGCATCAGCACGGGCGAATGACGATGAATTCCGAAGGCGGCAAGGGCCGTTCGCTGCGGGTACGAGCCGTACGCCTGGTCAGTGAAGCAGGATCTGCTTGGTCGTCGCACTCGTGAACCCGCCGATGGACACGGCCACGTGGTACGACGAGCCACCGGCAGGAGCACGCTGACGGTTCTCCTGATCGCACGTCTCGACGCTCGAGCGGGTGCGATCCCAGGTGACGGGCTCCTTGCTGGTGACGGTCGTCCCCGCAGCCAGCGTCGCGATCATGCTGCTCGGGTTCTCCTGGCAGTCGGTCGAGCGCCACCACACGTCGGACCCGCTCGACACCGTCATCACCTGCGTTGTCGAACCGACGTCGATCGTGCAGTCCGTCGTGCCCTTGTTCTTCAGCGAGATCGACAGTTTCGGCAAGGCATCCGCCGCGTAGGTGTCCGAGTCAGTCACCGCCGTCACCTCGACGTCCTTCGCCGCGCAGGCGACGATCGCAGGCGTCTGCTCCGCTGCAGGTGTCGGCTCAGGCGAATCGGTTCCCGGGCTCTCGTCGGGTGTCGGCGACGGAGACTCCGATGCGGAGGGCGTCGGATCGGACTCGGCGGCCGCCCCGGCCCACGGCTGAGCGACCAGCAACCACACGCCCACGCCGATCGCGGCGAGTACCAGGATCAGGCCGCCGACGACCGCAAGTCGTCGACGGCGGTACACGGCTCGGGAGGGCATGCTTCCAGGTTAGTTCAGCCTCTTGAGCATCCTGGTGTTGCCGAGCGTGTTCGGCTTCACATGCGCGAGGTCGAGGAACTCCTCCACACCGGCGTCGCCACTGCGCAGCAGCTGCGAGTACACGTCGGGGTCGACGACCTGTTCCCCGATGGGCGTGTATCCGCGGCGGCCGAAGAAGTCGACTTCGAAGGTGAGGCAGAACAGTCGCGTCAATCCGAGCGCTCGGGCAGTCGCTTCGAGGTGGTCGACGATGCCGCGGCCGACGCCGTGATGAAGCCAGTCGTCACGCACGAGCAGGGAGCGGACTTCGCCGAGATCCTCCCAGATCACGTGCAGGGCCCCGCATCCGATCAGTTCGCCATCCGCCTCCGCGACGACGAACTCCTGCACGGCGCCGTACAGGACGGCGAGATCCTTGCCGAGCAGGATCCTCTTCTCGACGAGCGGCTGCAACAGATTCCGGATGCCGGCGATGTCGGCGCTGCGCGCCGGCCGGACGATGTACTCGCTCACGGGTCAAGCCTAGAACCCGCCGCCTCCGGAGGGCCTGAACACGGGCCGGACACAGGAAAGGGCGGATGCCGAAGCATCCGCCCTTTCCCGTATGTCGCGAGGTCACTCTCCGCTGGCGACCGCCAGATCGGGGGTGCCCGAGATGGCCCCGCCGGTGTTCACTCCGACGGACACCTTCTCTCCGCGCGGACCGTGCTCGAACAGGAACTGGCCGTCTGCAGCATCCACCTTGACGTGGTCGCCGGGGTTGAGCTCGCCGTGCAGGATCTTCTCCGACAGGCGGTCTTCGACCTCGTGCTGCATCGCGCGACGCAGCGGACGCGCACCGAGCGACGGGTCGAACCCGATCTCGATGAGACGCTCCTTCGCCGCCTGCGACAGCTCGATCGTCATGTCGCGGTCGAGCAGACGCTCGCCCAGGCGCTTGGTGAACAGATCCACGATCTGCACCAGCTCCGGCTTCGACAGCTGCGGGAACACGATGATGTCGTCGACACGGTTGAGGAACTCGGGCTTGAAGTGCCGCTTGAGCTCTTCGTTCACCTTGCCCCTCATCCGGTCGTAGCTGGTCGAGTCGTTGCCCTCGACCTGGAAGCCGACCGGGCCACCCGCGATGTCGCGGGCACCGAGGTTCGTGGTCATGATGATGACGGTGTTCTTGAAGTCCACCACCCGACCCTGACCATCGGTGAGACGACCTTCTTCGAGGATCTGCAGCAGCGAGTTGAAGATGTCCGGGTGGGCCTTCTCGATCTCATCGAAGAGCACCACGCTGAACGGCTTGCGGCGCACCTTCTCGGTGAGCTGACCGCCCTCTTCGAATCCGACGAACCCGGGAGGGGCACCGAACAGACGCGAGACGGTGTGCTTCTCACCGAACTCACTCATGTCGAGCGAGATCAGGGCGGCTTCGTCGTCGAACAGGAACTCGGCGAGAGCCTTGGCGAGTTCGGTCTTTCCGACGCCCGTGGGGCCGGCGAAGATGAACGAGCCCGAAGGACGCTTCGGGTCCTTGAGTCCGGCGCGCTGGCGACGGATCGTCTTGGACAGAGCGGCGATCGCCTCTTCCTGACCGATGACGCGCTGGTGCAGGGCCTTCTCCATGAAGACGAGACGGCTGGTCTCCTCCTCGGTGAGCTTGAACACCGGGATGCCGGTGGCCTGAGCCAGAACCTCGGCGATCAGACCCTCGTCGACGACGGCCGACGTGGCGACGTCGCCGGCACGCCACTGCTTCTCGAGGCGCAGGCGCTCCGCAAGGAGGCTCTTCTCCTCGTCACGCAGGGATGCCGCCTTCTCGAAGTCCTGCTCCTCGCTGGCGACTTCCTTCTGCTCGCGGACCTTGGCGATCTTCTCGTCGAACTCCCGCAGCTCGGGCGGGCTCGACAGGATCGACAGGCGAAGGCGTGCGCCGGCCTCATCGATCAGGTCGATCGCCTTGTCCGGAAGGAACCGGTCGGAGACGTAGCGGTCGGCGAGGTTCGCCGCGGCCACGATCGCGCCGTCAGTGATCTGCACCTTGTGGTGCGCCTCGTAGCGGTCGCGCAGCCCCTTGAGGATGTTGATCGCGTGCGGCAGCGTCGGCTCGTTCACCTGCACCGGCTGGAAGCGACGCTCGAGTGCAGCATCCTTCTCGAAGTGCTTGCGGTACTCGTCGAGCGTGGTCGCACCGATCGTCTGCAGCTCTCCGCGGGCGAGGAGCGGCTTCAGGATGCTGGCGGCGTCGATCGCGCCCTCGGCGGCACCGGCACCCACGAGGGTGTGGATCTCGTCGATGAAGACGATGATGTCGCCGCGGGTGCGGATCTCCTTGGTGACCTTCTTCAGGCGCTCCTCGAAGTCTCCGCGGTAGCGGGAACCGGCGATGAGCGAGCCGAGGTCGAGCGAGTAGAGCTGCTTGTCCTTCAGCGTCTCTGGCACATCACCCTTGACGATCGCCTGGGCGAGGCCCTCGACGACAGCGGTCTTTCCGACGCCGGGCTCACCGATCAGGACCGGGTTGTTCTTGGAACGACGGGAGAGGATCTGCATGACCCGCTCCGCCTCCTTCTCGCGGCCGATGACCGGGTCGAGCTTGTTGTCGCGCGCGGCCTGGGTCAGGTTGCGACCGAACTGGTCGAGCACCGCGGAGCCGCCCTGCGTGCCGGCGGGCGAGTCGTTGGTCTGCGCGCCGACGGATGCGGTCTCACGACCCGGAGCGCCGGAGAGCAGCTGGATGACCTGCTGGCGGACCTTGTTGAGGTCGGCGCCGAGCTTGACGAGCACCTGCGCGGCGACGCCCTCGCCCTCGCGGATCAGGCCGAGGAGGATGTGCTCGGTGCCGATGTAGTTGTGGCCGAGCTGCAGCGCCTCGCGGAGGCTGAGCTCGAGCACCTTCTTGGCGCGCGGGGTGAACGGGATGTGACCCGTCGGCTGCTGCTGCCCCTGGCCGATGATGTCCTGTACCTGCTCACGCACGGCGTCGAGGGAGATGCCGAGGCTTTCGAGGGCCTTGGCGGCGACGCCTTCACCCTCGTGGATGAGACCGAGCAGGATGTGCTCGGTTCCGATGTAGTTGTGGTTGAGCATCTTCGCCTCTTCTTGGGCGAGGACGACCACTCGACGGGCTCGGTCCGTGAATCTCTCGAACATGCTGTGACTCCTTATTCGCACGGGGCGAAGCGCTGATGCCGGTGACGGATCTCTGCGCCTGTACATCGAGAGTAACCACCGCCCGGCGGGTGTATGCCCGTGTTCGCCCTGGGCATAGCGGCGTGACAACGTGCCGTTTCTGCCGCGCAGGGTTGACGGGGTTTATCGACAAGCGTTATGTTAACGATTATCGCTAACAACGACTATCGATAAGGAGTGATCGTGACTTCGACCGAGCAACGGACATTGACCCGTGGCGACACCGCCGCGCTGGTTGCTTTCTGCATCGCGGGCCTCGCCATCGCGGCGAACTTCGTCGTGTACTCGATCTTCCGCATCGTCGAACTGGCCCGCGGAACCGATGTTCCCGTCATCGTCGAGTTCGTCGGGCAGCCGGTGCAGGCGCCCCTCGGCGACGGGACCGACACCATCACGCTCGGCCTCGATGAGGCGACCATCACCGCGGCCCAGCTTCCCCCGATCGCCGCCGTACCCGGCATCATCGGCCAGGTCAGCCAGATGATCACGATCATCGTGGTCATCGGCTGCCTGATCCTGTTGGCACGGAGCACGCTCAGCGGTCGCGTCTTCAGCCGTCGCAACACGGCACTCGTGATGACAGCGGGGATCACCGGTCTCGTCGGCTTCGCCGCCGTGCGGTTCTTCGAGAACATGCTCGCCAACGCGACCGTATCCGTGATCACCGACAACGCGATCGAGAACTCGATCATCACCGTCGAACCCGTGGCGTTCATCCTCGCCGCGTTCATCATCGCGGTCATCGGCACGGCCTTCGTCATCGGCGACAAACTGCAGCGCGAGACGGAAGGGCTCGTCTGATGACGACGACATCGAACCGGTCGGAGAAGGCGGATGCCGTCACCGTCATGTTCCTCAGCGCTGCCGCACTGGTGATCGTGGGCATCGCCACGCAGCTCCGAATCCTCAGCACGTTCCGCGACGTCGGCATCGCCTGGTCGATCCCCATCGACGAGCAGCCGATATCCGCGACCACCAACTCCGGCGCGGTGACGATCGAGGGCATCGCGCAGCACGCGATGGTCTTCGCCACCGACGTCAACCCGGTTTCCGTCGCCGCCATCATCGGAGCGATCGCGCTCTGGGCAGTCGCTGCCGTCGTGGTGATCGGTGCCGTGGCCCTCGTCGCCTGGAACCTGCTTCGAGGGCGGGTGTTCGTCCCTGGCAACGCACGCGCATTCGATGCGATCGGCTGGACCCTCGCGGCAGCTCCCGTACTCATCGTGATCCTCGAGACCATGGGCCGGAACGGGGTCACCGCCGCGCTCGGGATCGGAGCCGGCGAACCCGTGCACCCGCTCGAGTTCTGGTCGGTCCTGCCGATCTTCGGCGCGGGTGTCGCGACGGGTCTCATCGCGGTCGCCTTCCGCCGCGGCATCCGGATGCGGCAGGAGAAGGACCTTCTCGCGAAGGACACGGAAGGACTCGTCTGATGCTCACCTTCGGATCATCCGAACTCTGGCCGTCGCTGGCGAACATCGGCATCGCACTGGTCGTCACGGCAGCGATCATCGCGGTCGTCGTCTGGCGCGGCAAGAAGCGCGGGAGCCGCACCATCGCGTTGGATGCCGCACTCACGGTTTCGGGTTGGTGGGTGATCATGGCGGTCGTCGGCGCCCTGTTCATCGTCATCAAGGCGTTCTCGGTCAGTTGGGCGGAACTCGACGGAACCACCAATGTGTGGGTGGACTGGCCGGCCGCGCTGCCCTGCTCCGAGTTCGGCGACAGCGATGACACGATACTGACGTGCGGGGGCGAAGCCCTCACCCGATTCACGGTGGGCAACGCATCGCTCGGACTCCGCCTTCTCGCCGCTGCCGCGCAACTCAGCACGCTCGCTCTGTCGACGATGCCTGCCGTCATCCTGATGATGATCTGCTTCCAGACGCTGCGCGGACGCACTTTCTCGCGCACCGTGACGCGGGCGTTGAACGGTGGCGCGATCGCGGTTCTGCTGATCGGCGTCGCCGCCGACCTTCTTCAAGGAATCGCCGCCACCACGGCCCTGCGGGAGGTCTTCCCTTCTGACAGCGAGTGGTTCCCGTCGGCCTATCAGCTGACCGTCACCCCGCTGCCCTTCGTCGGCGCCCTCGCCCTCGCCGCCCTCGCCGCGGTGTTCCGCGAAGGGTCGCGCCTTCAGCAGGAGCGGGAGCACCTGCAACGGGAGACGACGCGCCTCCAGAAAGACACGGAGGGCTTGGTATGAGCCCGGCCGAGAACGACGAGGAGTTCACCGGCATCCACTGCCGGCTCGACGAGCTGCTGGCCGAACGCGGGATGACGCTCACCGAGCTGAGCGGGCTGGTGGGGGTGAGCATCGTGAATCTGTCGGTGCTGAAGAACGACCGCGCGCGGGCGATCCGCTACTCGACGCTCCGTGCGATCTGCGACGCCCTCCACTGCGAGGTGGGCGAACTGCTGGTGCTGGCGCCCCGCTGAGCACCGGTCGCAGTTTCGGCCGGGTGCGGAGAGCTCCGGTCGCAGTTTCGGCCGAATTCCGTGGCCTGAGGCGGCACGGACTGCGACCGGAAGGAGAGCGGACGCGGCGGCGGGAACTGCGACCGGAAGCCGGCAGCCGATCCCTGAGGGTCAGTGCGCCGCCGGTGCGGACGGCGCCGGCGGCTGCAGCGGCTCGACGACCACGGCTGTGCCGTACCCGCACACCTCGCTGAAGGTGCCGATCGATCCGGTGTCGAACCGCATCGCGACGACGGCGTTGGCGCCGCGCTGCTGCGCCTCGACCCACATCCGCCCCATGACGACCTGGCGGCTCTCGTACATGACCTGGGTGTACTCCGGGATCTCGCCGCCGCCGAGGGCCCGGAACCCCGCGGTGAAACTCTGGCCGAAGTCGGTCGAGCGCACCGTCAGCCCCATGACCTCTCCCAGCACGCGGGTGATGCGGTAGCCGGGAACGTCGTCGGTCGTCACTATGAACATGACCACATCGTCGCAGAGCGGGCCCTCCGGCGGGAAGGGGTGGGCATCTCTCCCCATGCAACCCCCTCTATGAATTCTCTGTGGAGCGTTAGCGTGAGCATCATGATCATCAACGACCGGAACCCGCGCACCTCGACCCGCCTCCTCCTCGCCCTTCCCATCGCCGCACTCGCCTTCTCCCTCGCCGCGTGCGGCGGCTCGAGTCGCCCCTCCGAAGGGGAGGTCGCCAAGGGACTCGTGCAGTTCTTCGAGTCGCAGGGGCAGGCCGACCTTCTGACCGAGGATGCCTCCGAATGCCTCGCCGAGTACCTCGTCGACTCCGAGCTGAGCAACGAGACCCTGACGTACCTCGCGAACGGCGAGGACAAGCAGAAGGATGAGGCCGACAAGGACCTCACGACGAAGATCATCCAGGAACACGCGCAGGAGTGCACCACCGCTCCCGAGTAAGACCGTCCGACGGCGGGACCGAAGGATGACGGATGCCGTGAGCATCCGTCATCCTTCGTCATATCGGCCCTCGGAATGAAACGGCGCTCCTAGCGTTAGGCGTTATGGCGTGCACTCGGCGCGCCGCGTCTTTTCCTGGAGTTCCCCACCACATGAGCACCACCGCACGCGCCCAGAAGGCGCCAGACACCCGCGGCCCTGTCCGGAAGCTGCTGACCTCGTTCGGCTTCCAGATCCTCGCCGCCCTCGTCCTCGGCATCGCCGCCGGTCTGATCGCCCGCCAGCTCGGCGCGACAGCGGACAGCCCGAACGGCCTGTCCGCGACCCTCGACACCATCGGCAGCTCGTACGTGACGCTGCTGCGCGCGGCCGTCGTTCCGCTGATCTTCACGGCGATCGTCGCCAGCATCTCGAACCTGCGTCGTGTTCAGAACGCCGCACGCCTCGCCGGCCAGACGCTGCTGTGGTTCGCGATCACCGCGTTCATCGCCGTCAGCATCGGCATCGCGCTCGGCCTCGTCATCCAGCCGGGCAACCGCGCCGGCGAGGGCCTGGAGCCGGGCGAGCCGTACACGGTCGGCACCTGGTGGAACTTCCTTCTGGGTCTCATCCCGCAGAACTTCCTCGGGCTCTCGGTGAGCAGCTCGCTGGACCCCGAAGCGGGATCGGTGACCTCGTCCGTCAGCTTCAACATCCTGCAGGTCATCGTCGTCGCCGTCGCCGTCGGCATCGCGGCCCTCAAGGCCGGCAAGAAGGCGGAGCCGTTCCTCGCGTTCACCGAGTCGCTGCTCAAGGTCATCCAGCGCGTGCTGTGGTGGATCATCCGCATCGCCCCGCTCGGCACCTTCGGCCTCATCGGCGCCGCTGTCGTCGAGTACGGGTGGGAGAAGCTCGCCTCGCTCGCGTGGTTCGCGGCGGCCGTCTACATCGGCCTCGCGCTCGTCATCTTCGTGGTGTACCCGCTCCTTATCAAGACCAACGGCCTGTCGATCAAGCAGTACTTCTCGGGTGTGTGGCCCGCGGTGCAGCTGGCGTTCGTCAGCCGCTCGTCCATCGGCACCCTGCCGCTCACCGAGCGCGTCACCGAGCGCAACCTCGGCGTGCCCCGGTCGTACGCCTCGTTCGCGGTGCCGTTCGGCGCGACCACGAAGATGGACGGCTGCGCCGCCATCTACCCGGCCATCGCCGCGATCTTCGTCGCACAGTTCTTCGGCATCGAGTTGAACATCGTCCAGTACCTGCTGATCGTCGTGGTGTCGGTCGTCGGCTCGGCCGCCACGGCGGGGACGACGGGTGCCACCGTGATGCTGACGCTCACCCTGTCGACGCTGGGCCTGCCGCTCGAGGGCGTCGGACTGCTGCTCGCGATCGACCCGATCCTCGACATGGGCCGTACCGCGGTCAACGTCGCCGGCCAGGCACTCGTCCCGACGATCGTCGCCAAGCGCGAGGGCATCCTCGACGAGGAGCTCTACAACGCACCCCGCGAGGGCCTGCCCTTCGCGGACGACTCGGGCGAGGAGAGCGCCGACGACGCACCGGAGACGGATGCTGTCACCGGCAAGGAGCCGGTCGGCACGCGCTGACCTCCGACCGCTTCACTGGAGCGCCTCGTCCCGTTCTCGGGGCGGGGCGTTCGGCATCCGGGGGTCGCGCGCTACGCCCGCCCGTGGTGCTTGGTGGCGCTGCGGGTGTCGAGAGCGAGTTCTTCGGCATCCATCGCCGTCAGCAGCTCGCGCATGACCTCTTCGTCGAGGTTTCCGGCGTTGCGCTCCGCAAGCACGATCTCGCGCCGCACCTGCAGCCAGCCTCGGGACAGCGCGGCCAGTTGTTCGTAGGACGGCCGACCGGCGACATCCGACACCTCCTGCGCATCGTCGGTGTCCTTCTCCACCCGGGTCATGCGCTGCGTGAACGCGTCGAACATGTCCATGTCGACGGACCCGTGTTCCGCCTCCCACTCCGTGCGCTTCGCGGCGAGGAACGCCCTCCCCGCCTCGCGGCTCTTCTCCCGCACGGCGGCCAGCGCGAGTTCGTCCTCCGCGTGGTCGGCATCGCTGGCGATCCCCAGGCGGGTGATCAGCAGAGGCAGCGTCAGACCCTGGAGCAGAAGCGTCGCGACCGTCACGATGAAGGCGACCACCACGATCGCGTGCGAGGCTTCGTCATCCAGCGCCGCGAGGTCGGCGGCGGCCAGTGCGGTCGCCAGCGTGACGACGCCGCGCATCCCCGCCCAGGAGATGACGGCGTTGTCCTTCCAGGTGAGCTGCAGTCCGGCCATCCGCTCGCGGACGACGTGCGAGCGCAGTTCGTCCGTGCTGAACTGCTGGAAGCGCACGACCTGCTCACGGCGTCGGTCGAATTCTCCGGAGGCGATGCCGCGGTCCAGGCGAGCGAGTCGGCGCCGATCCTGGAAGTTGGACCAGGCGCTGGTCGGGTAGATGTACAGCGGGCGCACGACGATCACGACCAGCAGTACCGCCCCGGAGAGCAGGAGGATGTCTCCCACCGACTCGCTGCCGAGGTCGCTGAGCACACGGGGGAACTGCAGACCGATGTAGGCGAACACGAAGCTCTCCAGCAGCAGGTCGGCCGACAGCCACAGCGGCGCCTCCTGCTGACGCGTGGTGTAGTCGGTGCGCGGCGCGTTGTAGCCGACGTAGAGCCCCATCGCGACGACCCCGAGCACTCCCGACCCCAGCAGATGCTCCGCGATCGCATAGGCGCCGAACGGGGCGAGCAGCCCGAAGGTGCCGATGACGACCGGGTCGCTGATGCGCATGCGCAACTGATGCAGCACGACGCCGAAGACGAGGCCGACCGCGACGCCGACGCCCACGGCGAGCAGGAACTGCCAGATGCCGTCCCAGACGGTCAGAGTCGCGCCGGCCAGGATCGCCGCGAACACCCGGTACAGGGTCAGCGAGGTCGCGTCGTTGATCAGGCTCTCCCCCGAGAGCACCGTCATGATGCGCCGCGGGAGCCCGAGCTTGCGACCGATGGCGGCGGCGGAGACGGCATCCGGCGGCGCGACGATCGCTCCCAGCAGCAGCGCACCGGGAAGGGTCAGCGAGGGGAAGATCCACCAGGCGACGAAGCCGACGGCGAGGGCGGTGAGCAACACCAGCGTGACGCCCAGTCGTCGGATCTGCGGCAAGCTCCGCTTGAACCCGACGAACGAGACGTCGAGCGCCGCCGAGTAGAGCAGCGGTGGCAGCACCAGATTGAGCAGGAGGTGCCCGTCGATCTCGAGTTCGGGGACGAACGGCAGGAAGGATGCCGCGAGCGCCACGATCGTGACGAGAAGAGGTGCCGGCCACCCTCGCCATCGGGCGACGGCCGCCACGGCGACCGATCCGACGAGCACGTAGAAGATCCCGGCATCCATGGAGGAAGCGTAACGCGGCGGTGGCGTGCGACCGGGGCTCAGACCGACGACGATCCGTCCTGCGATGATCGCGGGGTCGGGGCGTCGAGCGCTTCGCGCAGGTCGGCGTTCTCGTCCTGCAACTCGAGGACACGGGCGATTCCTGCGATGTTGAGTCCGTCGTCACGGAGTTGCGCGGCACGGCGCAGTCGCTCGACGTCGTCGTCGCTGTAGCGCCGGGTGCCGCCGTCGCTGCGTGCGGGAGTCAGCAGGCCTTTGCTCTCGAACAGGCGGAGGGTGGCCTCAGGCAGGTCGACCAACTGGGCAGCGACGGCGATGCCGTACAGGGGTGTTCGCGAGTCACGACGCTCCATGCTGAGAGTTTCCTTGGATCGAGTTGCGAGATGGGCTGTGCTTGTTCTATAACAAATCTATACCCAGTGATGCAGATAACCTGCATCCAATCACAGCCCACCCGGGCCGCACGAAAGGAGAACCTCATGGCAATGACCTTCGACCCCTTCAGTCAGCTCGATCGCTTCGCCGCGAGCGTGCTGGACTCCGTTCGCGCACCCCGGCTGATGCCGGTGGACCTGTACCGCGACGGCGACCGCTACATCCTGCACGCCGACCTTCCCGGGGCTGATCCGGGTTCGATCGACGTCGGCCTCGACGGCGGCCAGCTGACGATCCGCGCCCAGCGCACCGCGGACAGCCGAGAGGGTGTCCGCTGGTTGGCCCGCGAGCGCGGCGCCGGTTCGTTCCTGCGTCAGTTCTCGCTGGGCGAAGGCATCGATCTCGAGGGCATCAGCGCGTCATACGAAAGCGGCGTGCTCTCGGTGATCATCCCGGTGAGCGAACGCGCCAAGCCCCGCAAGATCGCCGTGGAGTCCGGCGAACAGCGCCAGGCCATCGACGCCTGACCCCCGCTCCCCCGGGTGCCGGGGGACGGCATCCGTGGCCGTCCCCCGGCACCCCGCCCCTTCGAACGGAAAGGAAGTCCCATGCCCCTCTCCCCCGCGCTCCACCGCTTCCTCGCCGACATGGAGTATCCGGCGACGCGTGACGATCTGCTGCGCGAGGCCGCGCGCGACGGCCTCAGCCGCGAGGACCGCGCACTTCTGTCGGAGCTCCCCGAGCAGAGCTACAGCGCCGCCTGGCATATCCGCTACCGGCTGGCGAGCCCCTCGTTCGCTGACGTGTTCGCTCCGTCGTCTCCAGTCGTCGCCTGATCGGAAGTCGGAGATCGCACAGCTCCACCCCCGCGACGGGAATGCGGCGCCCCGCCGGCCGGTTACACCGGGAGATGTCTGAACTCGCTCTCTCCGTCCTCGACCTCGTCCCGGTGTCCACCGGCCAGACCAGCGCCGAGGCGATCGCTTCCTCCCTCACCCTGGCGCAGACGGCCGACCGGCTCGGCTATCGCCGCTACTGGTTCGCCGAGCACCACAACATGCCGGCTGTGGCCTCCACGACTCCCCCGGTCCTCATCGCCGCGGCGGCGTCGCGCACGACCCGGCTGCGCCTGGGCTCGGGTGGGGTGATGCTTCCGAACCATGCCCCGCTGATCGTCGCGGAGCAGTTCGCCGCACTCGAGGCCATCGCTCCCGGCCGCATCGACCTCGGTCTCGGTCGCGCCCCCGGAAGCGACCCGGTGATCACGCAGTTGCTCCGAGGTTCGGGCACGACGAGTGACGTCGAGCAGTTCCCCCGGCATGTGCAGGACATCGCCGCGCTGGTCTCCGGCGAGGGCGCGACGGTTCGCTTCACGTCGGGCGGCGAGTACACCGTGCGGGCGACTCCGGCACCGGTCGGCGCCCCGGAGATCTGGCTCCTCGGCTCAAGCGACTACTCAGCCCAGCTCGCAGCTTCCCACGGTCTGCCGTACGTCTTCGCCAATCACTTCTCCGGTCAGGGTCTGGAGCGGGCGCTCGACCTGTACCGCACGGGATACCAGCCGAGCGAGGCGCATCCGCAGCCGCGCACGTTCCTCACGGTGAACGTGGTCGCCGCGCCGACCGCCGAGGAGGCAGAGGCCCGCGCTCTGCCGCAGCTGCGCATGATGGCGCGGTTGCGACTGAACAAGCCGCTCCTCGCGTTGGAGACGGTCGAGGAGGCCGCCGCCGCAGAGACGGATGCCGCCACCGACCAGGCCATCCAGGCCGCGCGCTCGCGCTGGTTCGTCGGCACCGGCGACACGGTCGCGGCAGAACTGCGGGCATTCGCCGAGAAGTACGGCGTCGACGAGGTCATGCTCTCCCCCGTCGCTGCGCCGTACGAGTCCGAGCCTGCCGACAGCGCTCCCGGCCGCACCCAGACGCTGGAGCTCATCTCCGCGGCACTCTGAGGGATCGGCACTCTGAGGGATCGGCACTCTGAGGGCTCGACGGTCGCGGGCAACACCCCTCCGGGGGTGGCGACTCCGGCGCGCACGGCGTAGCCTCGGCCTCAGCGGAAGGAGTTCGACGATGAGCACCACCAGGACACTCGCCCTCTGGGTCGCCTACGGACCCAACGGAGTGGCCGGCAGCATTCGCCACGACGACAACGGCTATGTGGTCACGATGGCGGGATCGGATGCTGCCACCGGCACCTACCCGAACCTGGCGTCCGCGAAGGGCGCCCTGCACTCGCACATGCCGCCCGGCAGCGCCTGGCCGCAGTTCCAGGAGCACTGAGTCCGAGCTCTGCTCGACCACGATCCCGCGGGTCGACGGCCCGGGATCGGCCGTGCCCGGCCGACCGCTGCGGGTCAGCCGTGCCGGTTCACTGCTCGGGTTCGCCGGAGAGGATGCCGCGCAGCCAGTCCCGGGCCTCGACGAAGATGTCGTCCGAGTACCGCTCGGGATACTGCACGATCTGCCGGTCGGCGCGCGGGTACGAGCCGAGGAACACGACGCGTGGGCTGAAGCGCCGGATGCCGAGCAGCGCGTCCGCCATCCGTTCGTGCTCGATGTGGCCGTCGGCGTCGATGACGAACCGGTAGCGACCGAGTTCGTCGCCGATGGGCCGCGACTCGATCAGTGACAGGTTGATGCCGCGGGTCGAGAACTGTTCGAGCATCTCGAGGAGGGATCCGGGGTGATCGTGCGGGAGCTCGACGATCAACGAGGTCTTGTCCGCACCGGTGGGAGACGGCGGTGCCGTCGTGCGCGTGACGAGCACGAAGCGCGTGACGGCCTGCGCGTTGTCGCCGATGCCTTCGGCGAGCACCTCCACGTCGTAGTGCGTGACGATACCGGGGGCTGCGATGGCCGCCTGCGCGGGAAGTGAACCGTCGAGCACGCCGATGGCGGATGCCACGTTGCTCGCGGCCGGGATGTGCGAGTGCGACGGCACGTGCTCGCCGAGCCAGCCGTGACACTGGGCATATGCGACCGGGTGCGCCGCGATGACGCTCACCTGGTCGAGGGTGGTTCCCGGGGCGGCGACCATCACGAAGTTGACCGGGACGAGGTACTCCCCGATGATCCGCAGACCGGGGAGCGTCGCCAGAGCATCCTGGGTGGTGGACACTCCGCCCTCGATGGAGTTCTCGATCGCGATCATCGCCGCGTCGCTGCGCCCCTCGAGCACGTCGGCGAGCGCCTCTCCGACGTTGTGCACGGGGCGCCACTCGTGACCGCGAGCCTCGGCGACCTGGTCGAGTGCCGCTTCCGTGAAGGTTCCGGCAGGGCCGAGGTAGCTGTAGGTGCGGCGTTCAGTCACGGCGTTCAGCCTATCCCTCGTCCTTCCTCCCCACAGACTTCCTCGCACAGGCTCTCTCGCCACAGACGGTCGCCGCAGACCTGGGCGATATATCTCAGCCGCGGATGCGATCCTGCGCCGCAGGGGGCAGACTGAGAATATGACGAGCCGTGCCGGCCTCCCCGCGGAGGAAACTGACCTGATCGACGTCGACGAGCTGATCGCCGCATACTACGACCGCGTGCCGAACCCGGAGGTTCCGGCCGAGCGGGTCGTGTTCGGCACCAGCGGTCACCGAGGATCCTCGCTGTCGAACAGCTTCAACGAGACGCACATCCTCGCCACCACGCAGGCGATCGTCGACTACCGGGCGTCTCAGGGCATCACCGGCCCCCTGTTCCTCGGTCGCGACACCCATGCGCTCTCTCTGCCGGCGGAGCGCAGTGCGATCGAGGTGCTGCTCGCGAACGGCGTCGACGTGCGCGTCGACTCTCGCGACTCGTGGGTCCCGACGCCCGCCCTCAGCCATGCGATCCTCACCCACAACCGCCGCACCGACACCGCCACCACCGGGCAGGCCGACGGCATCGTCGTGACGCCGTCGCACAACCCGCCGCGCGACGGCGGCTTCAAGTACAACCCCCCGCACGGTGGGCCGGCCGACACGGATGCGACGGGGTGGATCGCCGACCGCGCGAACGAGCTGATCGCGAAAGGCCTCGAAGGAGTGAAGCGCGAACGCTTCGCCGACGTCGACTGGGATGCGATCACCGGCTACGACTTCCGTGATGCCTACGTGCGCGACCTGGCCACGATCATCGACATGGATGCCATCCGCCGCGCGGGCGTGCGCATCGGCGCCGATCCGCTGGGCGGAGCATCCGTCGAGTACTGGTCGCTGATCGCCGAGGTTCACGACCTCGACCTCACTGTGGTCAACCCGGATGTCGACCCGACGTGGCGCTTCATGACGCTCGACTGGGACGAGAAGATCCGCATGGACCCGTCCTCCCCCTCGGCGATGGCGTCATTGGTCGAGAAGAAGGCCGACTACGACGTGCTCACCGGCAACGACGCAGACGCCGATCGACACGGCATCGTCACCCCGGATGCCGGTCTGATGAACCCGAACCACTACCTCGCCGTCGCGATCGACTACCTCTTCTCGCATCGTTCGCAGTGGCCGCGTGATGCGGCCGTCGGCAAGACCCTGGTGTCGTCGATGATCATCGATCGCGTCGCCGAATCCCTCGGACGTCGACTGCTCGAGGTGCCGGTCGGGTTCAAGTGGTTCGTGCCCGGACTGCTCGACGGGTCGGTCGCGTTCGGCGGCGAGGAGTCCGCCGGTGCCTCCTTCCTCCGCCACGACGGGTCGGTGTGGTCGACCGACAAGGACGGCATCCTTCTCTGCCTGCTTGCCGCCGAGATCATCGCGGTGACGGGCAAGACGCCGTCCCAGCGGTACGCCGAGCTCGAGCAGGCCTTCGGATCATCTGCGTACCAGCGGGTCGATGCACCTGCGACACCCGAGCAGAAGGCGACGCTGTCGAAGCTGGCACCGGATGCGGTGACGGCGACCACCCTCGCGGGCGAGGAGATCTCGGCGAAGCTGTCGCACGCACCCGGCAACGGCGCGGCGATCGGCGGCCTCAAGGTGCAGACCGAGCATGCGTGGTTCGCCGCCCGCCCCTCCGGTACGGAAGACGTCTACAAGCTGTACGCCGAGAGTCTGCGTGGCCCCGAGCATCTCGCCGAGGTGCAGGCCGAGGCCCGCGCGGTGGTGTCGGCAGCACTCGGCAGCTGAACGGAGTCGCTCGACGCTCGTCGAGCCGCGGCTCAGCGGGTGAAGCGCTCTGCGGGCGAAATGCGGCTCAGCGGGCGAAGCGCTCTGCGAGCCCGGCTCCGGCCGCATGAAGCCAGCGCGCGGGTGCGGCGAGAGAGTTCTCGGCACTGCCGGCGAGTTCGGTGAGGGAGACCGCTGCGGCGAATCCCGTGGTGTCGGCATCCGCCGTGATCCGCCCCGCGACGAGCGCCACCGGCACGCCGGCCGCCCTCGCGATATCGGACACGAAGGACGGGACCTTGCCCGCCGCCGACTGCCCGTCGAACGACCCTTCCCCGGTCACGACGACGTCGGCGTCACGCACCGCGGCATCCAGCCCCACCAGCTCGGCGACTTCGGCCGCACCAGGGGTCAGGGTCGCGCCCCACAGGTGCAGCGCGAAGCCGGCACCTCCGGCGGCTCCCGCCCCGGAGATCGTCGGGTCAGCGGGGACCAGGGCGGCAAGGCGCGCGAGGCCGGCGTCGGCTCGCGCGATGTCCTCGTGGCCGAGCCCCTTCTGGGGTCCGAACACGGCCGCCGCACCGGCGGCGCCGAGCAACGGGTTCGTGACGTCGGTGAGCACCACCGCTCCGCCATCGGGAAGGCCCCGCATCTCCTCGAGGTCGACGGACGCCAGGTCGTCCAGCCCGCGCGCACCCGGTGCGATCAGTGCGCCGGCCGCGTCGAGGAACCTGCCCCCGAGCGCGGTGAGCAGACCGACGCCGCCGTCGGTCGAGGCACTCGAGCCGATGCCGAGGGCGAGCCGGTCGACGCCGTGGTCGAGCGCGGCGACGATGGCCTGGCCGAACCCGGTCGTATCGGCATCCCAGGGGCGGCGCTCGTCGCCCAGCAGTTCGATCCCTCTCGTCGACGCGAGCTCCACCACCCCGGTGCCGTCTGCGAGGAGGAGCCAGTACGCCTCCACATCCTCACCCCGCGGTCCGGTGACGGTGACCGGCATCAGGCGCGCGGTGTCGTCGGCCGCCGCAAAAGCGGCGACCGTGCCCTCCCCGCCATCGGCCATGGGACGCAGCACGATCTGCGAGGTCGCGGCGACGGCTCGCCACCCGGCGGCCACGGCGGATGCCGCCTCCGCCGCGGTGATGGAGCCCTTGAAGCTGTCCAGAGCGACGACGACCCGAGTCATGACGGCATCCGGGTCCTGGTTCGCGACACGGAGTACGGGCGGGGAACAGGAGCGTCGTCGATCACACCCGAGAGTCTAAACGGCCGGGTGCAGCTGCACCCGACGCGCGTCAGCGGCGGGCGGCGCTCCGACGCTCGATGAGGTGCGTCGGGATGATGTCCGGTACCGGATCCGCGGCGGCTCCGGCGGCTCCGGCGGCTCCGGTGGCTCCGGTGGCTCCGGTGGCTCCTGCGGCTTCGATCTCACCGACCAACGCGTCGACGGCGGCGACCGCCAGCGCGGCGAAGTCCTGCCGGATGGTCGTCAGCGGGGGACGGTAGTTGGCGGCATCCGGCACGTCGTCGAACCCGATCACGCCGACATCCTCCGGTACCCGCCTGCCGTTCTCCGCGAGCGCACGGATGAGTCCGAGCGCCATCTGGTCGTTCGCGCAGAAGACGGCGGAGGCCTCGTCGAGCTCGACGGCGGCGGCGAACCCGGATTCGGCCGTCCAATCGCCGCGGATCGGGGGCAGCGGTTCGATCCCGGCCGCCTCGAGCGCCGCCCGCCACCCGCGCTCGCGTTCCGCCGCGGCGAACGAGTTCTCGGGGCCCGCGAGATGTCGGACGCTCTCGTGCCCCAGTTCCAGCAGGCGCCGGGTCGCCGCGGCCGCGCCGCCCGCGTGATCGCTGTGCACCGCCCGGGACCCGTCTCCGGCCGGAGCATCGACCACGACCAGTCGCAGACCCTCCGGTCGATCGTCGGCGCGGGCCAGCGCGGACGCCTCGTTCAGCACGATGGCGCCGTCCACCCCCTGATCCTGCAACCGCACGAATGCTTCGGCCACGGATCGGCCGGCGGTGACCAGGAGCAGGGCGTACCCGCGGACCTCGGCGGCTTCGGCGGTGGCCTGCAGCATCCGCGAATTGCCGACGGTGGCGAGCGTCGTCACGACCAGGCCGATGGTCTGGGAGCGTCCGGTGCGCAGGGCGCGGGCCGCGCGGTGCGGGCGATAGCCCAACTCTGCCATCGCCTGCTCGACGCGCATCCTGGTGTCGGGATCGACCCGGGGACTGTCGTTCACGACCCGCGACACGGTCTGTCCCGAGACGCCCGCCAACGCGGCGACGGCGGCCATCGAGACGCGACCGGTGGCGGGGCGCCCGTACGAGCGCCGCGCGCGGACCGATGGGTCGCGGCGTTCCTCCGTCATCGGCATCCTCTCGGTCTCAGCTGAATGTTGACGTTATCACGCTGATGCGCCTACCATGTTTACGTGAACACGCCCGATCTTCCCGCCCTTCGCGCAGAGACACTCGCCGCCGGAGTCGTCAAACGCGCCACGACACTCGCCGACGGTCGCGACCTCATCTACTACGACGACCCCGACACCAACCTCGGCGCCGAGCGCGCGGTCGATGCCCGCATCCTCGATCCGCGACCGGGCACCGCTTCCATGCGCCTCGACATTCTCACCGGCGACTGGATCACCGTCGCCGCGAACCGGCAGAACCGTGTCATGATGCCGAGCGCTTCCGCCGACCCGCTGGCCCCGCAGACCCCCGACAACCCGTCCGAGGTGCCGTCGCGCTATGACGTGGCCGTGTTCGAGAACCGCTCCCCGGCGTTCGGCCCGGCGCTGACCGAAGCGTTCGGCACCGTCCCGGAAGCGGCGAACCCACCCCGTGGCCTCGACGACCTCGCCGCCCTCGGCCTCGGACGCACCCGCACCTCCGTCGGCCGCTGCGAGGTCGTCTGCTTCAGCCCGGAGCACTCCGGCTCATTCGGCACGCAGACCGTCACCCGCGCACGCACCGTGATCGAGGCCTGGGCAGACCGCACGGCCGCCCTGTCGACCATGCCCGGCATCGAGCAGATCTTCCCGTTCGAGAACCGCGGGGAAGCCATCGGAGTGACGCTCCCGCATCCGCACGGCCAGATCTACGCCTACCCGTACGTGACACCGCGGACGACGCGCCTGCTCGACTCCATCGACCGCACGGCTCCCGACCTCTTCGCGCGCATCCTCGAGTTCGAGCAGGGATCCGAACGGGTGGTGTTCCGCGGTGAGCACTGGACGGCCTTCGTGCCGTTCGCCGCACGCTGGCCTCTCGAAGTGCACCTGATGCCGCATCGTCAGGTTCCTGACTTCGCAGCGACGACGGATGCCGAACGCGACGAGCTCGCTCCCCTGTACCTGCGCCTGCTGCGTGGCGTGGACGCACTGTACGACACCCCGACCCCGTACATCGCCGCCTGGCATCAGGCGCCGGTGAACGTCGGTCGCGACACGGTGCGCCTGCACCTTCAGCTCACCAGTCCCCGCCGCGCCGCGGACAAGCTGAAGTTCCTCGCCGGGTCCGAGGCCGCGATGTGGGCCTGGGCGGCTGAAGTCACCCCGGAGCAGGGCGCCGCTCGCATCCGCGAAGCGATCGAGCGCGCGTCCGCGCCCGCGACCGAGGAGTCTCCGGGCACGTCGACCGGGCAGGAGGCCTCCGCATGACCGACACGCAGGATGCCGTCCGCGCCCTGTTCGCCGAACTCACCGGCCGCGAGCCCGACGGCGTGTGGTCCGCGCCCGGCCGGGTCAACCTCATCGGCGAGCACACCGACTACAACGACGGGTTCGTCCTCCCCTTCGCCATCCCGCATCGCACGGTCGCCGCTGTCGGCCTCCGCGACGACGATCGCGGACGCGTGCGTGTCGCCTCGACCTTCGCCGAGGATCCCGTGGAGGTCGGGCTCGACGAGCTGGACGACCTGTTCCCTTCCGCCACCGCGACCGCCGACGCCTCCCGCGTTCCCGAATGGGCGGCGTACCCGCTCGGTGTCGCCTGGGCGCTGCGGCAGGCAGTCAGGGGCATCGGTGCCACGGGAGCCTTCCGCGGAATCGACATCGCGATCGCCTCGGATGTGCCCGTCGGGGCCGGGCTCTCCTCCTCGGCGGCGATCGAGGGCGCCACGGCATCCGCCCTCAACGACCTGTGGAGCACCGGGCTCGACCGCACGGCCCTGGCTCGCGTCGGCCGGCGCGCCGAGAACGAAGCTGTCGGCGCCCCGACCGGGATCATGGACCAGATGGCGTCGATGCTGGGCGAAGCCGACGCCGCCATCTTCCTCGACTGCCGCTCTCTCGAAGCGAACCTCGTTCCGCTCGGGGTCGCCGAAGCCGGTCTCGCGATCCTCGTGATGGACACGCGCGTGAAGCACGCGCATTCGACCGGCGGCTACCGAGAGCGGCGCGCGTCCTGCGAACGCGGCGCCGAGATCATGGGCGTCCCGGCGCTGCGCGACGTGTCGGTCGACGACCTCCCCCGCGCGCAGGAGCTGATGGACGACGTCACCTTCCGACGCGTGCGCCACATCGTCACCGAGAATCAGCGGGTACTCGACACCGTCCGGGTGCTCCGCGAGCAGGGGGCGCGAGCGATCGGCGACCTGCTCGTCGCGTCGCACGCCTCGATGCGCGACGACTTCGAGATCTCGGTGCCCGAACTCGACACCGCCGTCGATGCCGCCCTGGCCGCGGGGGCATTGGGGGCGCGGATGACCGGTGGGGGTTTCGGTGGAGCCGCGATCGCGTTGATCGAGCAGGATGCCGTGGCCGACGTCTCGGATGCCGTCACCACGGCTTTCGCAGCATCCGGCTTCACGGCCCCGCTGCTGTTCACCGTCATCCCGTCCGCGGGTGCGCATCGCGACGCCTGACAGAATGAGTGATCGAGCCGCGACGGTCATGCGGCAGGAAAGGGAAGCAATGTCCTGGATCGTCACCGGCGGCGCCGGCTACATCGGAGCCCACGTCGTCCGTGCCCTCGCCGACGCCGGCCTCACCCCTGTCGTGCTCGACGACCTCTCCAGCGGAGTCGGGACCTTCGTGCCCGAGGGCGTGCCCTTCGTGCAGGGCAGCATCCTCGACCGCGATCTCGTCGAGAAGGCGCTGCGCGAGCATGACGCGGACGGCGTGATCCACGTCGCCGGGTACAAGTACGCCGGGGTCTCCGTGCAGCGTCCACTGCACACCTACGCGCAGAACGTCGAAGGCACCAGGGTGATCCTCGAGGCGATGGAAGCCGCGGAGGTTTCGAACATCGTGTTCTCGTCGTCGGCCGCCGTGTTCGGCACGCCCGACGTGGCCCTGGTCGAAGAAGACACCGCCAAGCGGCCCGCGAGCCCCTACGGTGAATC
This sequence comes from Microbacterium sp. CGR2, assembly GCF_003626735.1. NCBI lineage: Bacteria > Bacillati > Actinomycetota > Actinomycetes > Micrococcales > Microbacteriaceae > Microbacterium > Microbacterium sp. CGR2. Next base: position 502,215 of record NZ_RBHX01000001.1, read on the forward strand.
GAAGCTCATCGGTGAATGGCTGCTGCGGGATCAGGCCGTCGCGACCGCGGACTCCGCGCATCCGCTGCGGCACACGTCTCTGCGGTACTTCAACGTCGTCGGATCAGCCGACCCGACGGTGTACGACGTGAGCCCGCACAACCTCTTCCCCATCGTGTTCGAAGCACTGATCGCGGGCAAGACACCCAAGATCTTCGGCGACGACTACGACACCGAAGACGGCACGAACGTGCGCGACTACGTGCACGTCGGCGACATCGCGGCAGCGCACGTCGCCGCGGCCCAGCGCCTCGCCGGCGGCCAGTCGATCGAACCGGCCTACAACCTGGGTTCCGGAGACGGTCTCAGCGTGAAGCAGATCATGGACGCCGTGGCCCGCGTCACCGGCATCGACTTCGAGCCCGAGATCGGCCCGCGCCGCCCCGGCGACCCCGACCGTATCGTGGCCACCGGGGAGCTCGCGGCCCGCGACCTCGACTGGAAGATGCGGTACTCGGTCGACGAGATGGTGCGGACGGGCTGGGAGGCGCGGCGCAACGCAGGCTGAGCCGCGCTCGGCCCGTCGCGTCAGGCCTGCGGCAAGGCGGCGACGACGTCGATCTCGACGAGGATGTTCGCCAGTTGCGAGCCGACCGTGGTGCGCACGGGGTACGGCGCGGTGAAGAACTCCTCGTAGGCCTCGTTGAACGCCTCGAAGTCGGCGAGGTCCTGCAGGTGCACCGTCGACTTCACCACGTCGTCCATGGTCAGGTCGTGCACGGCGAGAACCTTCTGGATGTTGCGGAGCACCTGACGAGTCTGGTCGCCGACGCTGTCGGGCACGGCATGGTCGTTCGACGCATCCTGCGGCCCGAACCCGGCGGTGTACAGGAATCCGTTCGCAACGACCCCGTGGCTGTACGGGCCTGCGGGGTTGGGGGCGCCCTCGGCGTGGTAGCCAGTCTTCGGCATGATGTGTTTCCCTTCGGTTGGTTTCGGCTGGTTTCGGACGGATTCGGGTCGGATGGGTCTATCCCAGTTCGCGGGAGATCTCGGCGGCGGTCTCGCGCAGCATCGGAACGCGCTGTTCGAGCTCGGCCAGGCTCTGCGCGACGCGCAATGCGGTGATGGACAGCGCCCCCACCACGCCGGCGGAGGAGACGATCGGAACGGCCACGCAGGCCACGAAGTCCTCGAACTCCGCGTCGTCCGCGGCCCAGCCCCGTCGGGCCGCCACCGCAAGGTCGGCATCGAGCGCGGTGCGGCTCGTCAGCGTGTTCGCGGTGTATCGGCGCCAGTCGCAGTCAGCCAGCACAGCATCACGTCGCTCGACGGGCAGCGCGGCGAGCACGGCCTTGCCGATACCGCTGCAGTAGGGCCGGACCGACGCCCCGACACGGGAGTACATGCGCATCCCGCCGGCATCCTCGACCTTGTCGACGTAGACGATCTCGTCGCCGAGGAGGGCGGCGACATGCACGGTGTTGCCGACGATGCCGTGCAACCGTCGAACATGGGCGTAGGCGGCCCCGCGCAGGTCGAGCTGCTCGAGCGCCGCGCCGCCGAGCGCGGCCAGACGCATGCCGACGACGAATCGGCCGTCGGCATGTCGGCGCACGAAACCGACCTGTTCCAGGCTCTGCAGCTCCCGGAACATCGTCGACCGATGGATCCCGAACTCCTCCGCGAGTTCGGCCACGGTGCGAGGCTCCGCGGCGACCGCGGTCAGGATGGCGGCAGCCCGCTCCACACTCTGCGACATCCGCTCACACCCCTTCCGTGGTGCGTCGCAGCCCGCGGCCAGGCATCGCGCCGGTGAGCTCGCCGTCTGCGAGGACTCGAACGCCGGCGACGAACACGTCGTCGATGCCGATCGCTCGGCCTCGCGGACTCTCGTAGGTCGCCGTGTCGGTGACCGCGTCTGGGTCGACGAGCACCACATCGGCGACGGAACCGGGTACCACCGCACCACGTCGCCCCAAACCGAAGCGCCGGGCCGGCAGCGTCGACAGATGGTGCACGGCCTCGGCCCAGGTCCAGGTGCCCCGCTCGCGGACGTACCCCCGGAGGTACGCGGCGAAGGTGCCTGCGGCACGCGGATGCGGGTGGGCGCCGATGAAGATCCCGTCCGAGCCGCCCATGTGCGCCGGATGCGCGAAGATGCGGGCCAGCTCCGAGTTCGGTCGCGGGTGGCGGACGGCCATGACGGCGCTGCACTCCAGACCGGATGCGGCGAGCACGTCGAGGGCGAAGTCCATCGGCGATGTCCGTGCCCGGTGCGCGGCGGCACGGAGCGTGAGCCCGTGCGCCCAGGCGTACTCCGGTGCCGCGATGTGAGCGAGGGTGACCATGTCGGGCCAGTCGGGCCCGAGGCTGGCACTGGCGGTGGCTCTCGCCGCGCCGGCTTCGCGCAGGACGGCACGCTGCGCGGGATCGGCGAGGACGGCAGCGGCTTCGCGCGCCGGGAGCAATGACACCTCGGGCGGCAGCAGCGGCATGCCCAGGAGCGTGCAGCCGCGGACGTACGGGTAGGCGTCGAACGTGGCATCCACTCCGGCGGCATCGAGCTCGGCGAGCTGGCCGAGCAGGATGTCGGCGTCGGCGTGGAAATGCGAGACATGCACGGCAAGAGGTGCGGCAGCTTCCGCTGCCGCACGGCGGGCTATGTCGGCCATCTCGGAGATGCCGACGGCCGTGTTCGCCTCGTATCCTCCGCGCATGTGGGTGACATAGACACCTCCGGCGCGAGCGACGGGCACGCAGAGGTCCGCGATCTCCGCGCCATCCTGGAAGACGCCGGGGACATAGTCGAGTCCGGTGGACAGTCCCAGGGCTCCGTCGGCCATACCCCTTTCCACGAGTGCCGCCATGCGCCGCCGCTCCTCAGGCGTCGCGGGGCGGTCGGCGCGTCCGCACACCTCGAACCGCACGGTTCCCGCGGGGATCAGATACCCGGCGTTCAGCGGGGACGCGCCGTCGACGCCCTCCAGATACGCGTCGACGCCGCCGCCGCGATACGTCGGGTGCGGGCCGTTGATCGCGGCGAAGTATTCGGACGCGTACGCACCGTCACCCGGCGCATACGACACCCCGTCCTGACCGACGATCACCGTCGTCACTCCCTGGCGAAGGAGCGTTCCGGTGACGTCGGGATCGGACAGGAGAGCGTCGGCGTGGGAGTGCGCGTCGACGAGGCCGGGAAGGACCAGGCGGCCGGATGCATCCACCACGGCATCCCCGGGCTGGAGGTCGACGTCGCCCACGCCGACCACGACTCCGGCCTCGATCGCGACGTCCGCGCGCACGAGGCCGTCCGCGCGCACGAGGCCGTCCGCGCGCACGAGGCCGTCTGCGACGACAACGGATCCGCCGCGAAGGATGGTTCGGCCTGTCACGTTCGCCTCAGAAATAGGTTCGGACGAGATCGATGACCAGGTCGGACTCGGCGGACTCGACGACGGGCAGCACCCGCCACTTGTCGAATGCGGTGCACGGGTGCGAAAGACCCAGCCGCACGACGGAACCGATCGGGAGCGGCTGGTCGGACCGCACGTACGAGTGCTGGTCGTTCATCGCGGACACCTGCGCGGCCAGCGAAGACCACGGCCCTGTCAACTCCGCAGCCGCCGCGCGCGGAATCGGCAGCCCCTCGTCGTAGGGGAGGTCGCGCTTGCCGCCGTCGACGAGCGCGAGCCCGGGCTCCGGGCTCGACACGACGCGAACGAGCGCATGCATCGCATTGACGAACTTCGGAGCGCCATCCACTCCGTCGCTTCCCTCGTCGAAAGGCGAGATCCCGCGGTAGAACCCGTCGTCGTGCACGATGTAGGCGCCCGAGCGCAGCACGAACCGGGTGCGCTCATCGCGCTCCGCGTCGGCCCACACCTCCGCCACGATGTCGAAGTAGGCACTGCCGCCGGCGGTCACATACAGGTCGCCGTCGCCGTACAGCGGGGTGATTTCGGCATGCAGGTCGAGCTGCGCCATCAGATAGCTGCGCACGGCGGCGACCGTGTCCGGCGACCGGTCGTGTCCGAGGCTGCCCTCGTAACCCGCGACGCCGGCGAGTCGCAGGACCGAGGACTGCGCGATCCGTTCCGCGATACGCACACCTTCGTCGACGGTGCGCGCTCCGGTCCGGCCGCCTGCGGCACCCAGCTCCACGCACACGTCCACTGCCCGCGATGCGCCTGCGGCGAGCAGTCCGCGCTCCATCGCCTCGACGGTGACGAGGGAGTCCGCCCAGCACACGAAGCGGAACCCCGGGTCGCTCAGCTCCTCGGCCAGCCAGGCCAGGGACCGGGGGTCGACCGCAGCGTTGGCGAGCATGATCGAATCGAGTCCGAGATCGCGCCCGGTGCGGACCTGCCCCATGGTGGCGAGCGTGATGCCGAAGGCACCGGCATCCGTCTGCCGCTTCCAGAGCACGGGAGCCATGGTCGTCTTGCCGTGCGGCATGATGTCGAGCCCATGTTCCGCACACCAGCCGGCCATCGTCGCGACGTTCGCCGACATGGCCGCATCGTCGAGCGCGATGAGGGGCGTCCAGAATTCGCTGAGCCGTGGGCCGGTGGCCAGGAACTCGGCGGGCGTCATCCCGATCGCGCGTGCGGGGAGCCCCTTGTCTCTCGCTGTCAGAAGCTCATCGTCCATAACGGCCATTCTGATCCCTTCCCTCGTGGTTGTGCAAATGTCGCAACCTCGGTTGCACGATACGCACACCGGTGGTCATCATGAAGACATGCCGGATCGTTCTTCCCCCCGCCTGATCACCATCGGCGAGACCATGGCCCTCATCACGCCCTCCCGCGTCGAACCACTCGCCACCGCGACCGACGTGCGGTTGCTCATCGGCGGCGCGGAGTCGAACGTCGCGACACACGCCGCGCTCCTGGGCGTTCCCAGTGCCTGGGTCAGCGCCGTCGGCGACGACGCTCTGGGTGTGCGCGTCCGCGACGGCGTGGCGCAGCACGGAGTCGACGTCCAATGGGTCAGCAGCGATCCTGCTGCCCGCACCGGGGTCTATTTCAAGGACCCCGGAAACGGCGTGCTTTACTACCGGCAGGACTCCGCCGCCTCCCGCATGAGCCCGGAGAGCATCGCCGACGTGCCCCTCGAGCAGGCCTCGGCCGTGCATATCTCCGGCATCACGCCCGCACTGTCGACCTCGTGCGCGGCACTCATCGACTCGATCATCGATCGGGTCGCGCCAGGTCCCGGCATCCTCAGTTTCGACGTCAACCACCGGGCCGCACTCTGGGCATCCGGTGAGGCGGCGCCCGCTCTGCTCAATCTGGCCCGTCGCGCCGACCTCGTGTTCGTCGGGCTGGACGAAGCCGAAGGGCTCTGGGGCACGGCCGACGCCGATGCCGTGCGCGCACTCATCCCCCAGCCCGCCCGCATCGTCGTCAAAGACGGCGATGTGGGTGCGACCGAGTTCCACCGCAGCGGCGCGGGCGGCGACACCGACCTCCACACGGATGCCGACGTGCGCACCTTCGCGCCCGCCATCCGGACCGAAGTCGTCGAAGCAGTGGGCGCCGGAGACGCTTTCGCCGCCGGATACCTCGCGGCGCTCCTCGACGGTGCCACCGCCGCCGAGCGTCTCGTCGCCGGGCATCGCCGCGCCCATCTCGTCTTGCAGTCCACCAGTGACCTCATCCCCGATGACCACGGAGATCTTCTCCCCGATGACCACTGAGAGGTCAGCTATGACAGACAACGCCGCTTTCGACGACATCCTCCGTGAAGCTCCGCTGATGGCCATCCTGCGCGGCATGGGCGTCGAGCGCACCCTCGCCGTGGCCACGCGCGCCTGGGATCTGGGCATCACCGCCGTGGAGGTGCCCGTGCAGACCTCCGTCGACGTCGAGGCGCTGCGCGTCCTCGCCGCAGCGGCGCGCGAACGCGGCCTGACGGTGGGGGCGGGCACCGTGGTGACACTCGAGCACGTTCGCCAGGCGAAGGATGCCGGAGCCGCCTTCACCGTGAGCCCCGGGTTCGACCTCGACATCGTCCGCGCCTCGCACGAGGCGGGGATGCCTTCGCTTCCCGGTGTCGCCACGGCGTCCGAGGTCCAGCAGGCGCTCGGCGCCGGGCTCACCTGGCTGAAGGCCTTCCCCGCCTCCCTGCTGGGCCCCGGCTGGTTCCCCGCGATGCGTGGTCCGTTCCCGGGCGCGAGGTTCGTCGCGACCGGGGGGATGGATTCCTCGAACGCACGAGAGTTCCTGGATGCCGGTGTTCGGGTCGTCGCCGTGGGATCCGCACTCGAAGACGAGAAGCAACTTCCCGCCCTGGCGGCGCTCATCCGCTGAGCGGCGTGACCGATCCGGGACGGAGCAAGCGCCCGTCCCGGATCGGTCATCGTCACGTCGATCGTCACCCGCAGTGGGTCCGCCGGCTCAGGCCGGCGTCTTGATGGTCGATGTCGCGGCAAGCTCGTGCAAGCGCCCGGCGCCCTCGACATCCGGTCGGACCGACGCCAGGAGCGTGGCGATCACACCGACGATCGAGATGACCGCCGCGTAGATCACCACGGGCCAGATGGCACCACCGGCGGCGGCGACCAGCGCGACACAGATGAGCGGAGCGAGTCCGCCGCCGAGTGTGTTGGACAGCTGGTAGCCGAGGTTGACACCTGTCGTCCGCGCCTCCGGGTCGAACATCTCGACCAGCATCGTCGCCAGCGTCGCCTGCATGGCCACACCGAACACGACGAACCCCAGAATCTGGCCGAGCCAGATCAGCCACATGTTGCCCGTGTCGAAGAGCGCGAAGGCCGGGTAGACCATCGCGGCGAAGCCCAGGCATCCGATGATGTAGACGGTGCGACGGCCGATGCGATCCGAGATCGCACCCCAGAGCGGCGCGACGACGATCTGCAGCAGACCGACGATCATGGTCCCCGCGAAGCCGAACCAGACGGGCGTCTCGTGGTCGGCCAGCATGTAGGTGAGGCCGTAGGTGAGCACGACATAGCCCGCGATCGACTGCGGAAGACCGATGAGGATTCCCATGATGGCGTTCTTCGGGTGCCGGAACACCTCGACCAGCGGGTTGGCCTTCTTGCCCGCCGCAGCCACCTGCAGCGCCTGGGTCTCGGTGAACTCCTCCGACTCCTCCAGCTGGCGCCGCAGCAGCACGGCCGCGATCGCAAGCACGATGGAGAGCACGAACGGGATGCGCCATCCCCACTCCAGGAACCACGACTCGGGGGCGAGTCCGAGACCTGCCATGAGTCCGCCGGAGAGCACGTTCGCGATGCCCGCACCACTGATGAGGAAGGCTCCGTAGAGTCCGTGCTTGCCGGTCGGCGCGGCCTCGACGACCATCGTCGCCGCGCCGCCCATCTCGCCACCGACGAAGAATCCCTGGAACATGCGGAACGTCAGCAGGAGAAGCGGCGCCACGATACCGATCACCTGGTCGGAGGGGATCAGGCCGATGCCCGTGGTGGCGAGACCCATGCCGATGACGGTGCTCATCAGCACCACCTTGCGGCCGACCCGGTCGCCGATGATGCCCCAGATGATGCCGCCGACCGGGCGGAGGAAGAATCCGACGGCGAAGGTGGCGAAGGAGTTCAACTGGGCGATGAGCGGATCGTTCGAGGAGAAGAACACCGCGGGGAAGACAGCCGCGGCGGCGAGGCCGTACAGGTAGTAGTCGTAGTACTCGATCAGAGTGCCGATCGAGCCACCGGCGATCGTCTTGCGCTGCCTGCGGGTCAGACCGCCCTTCGGGGTGACAGTCGTCATCCGAGCCTCCTTGCTTCGGTCGGGCTGGGCGGGTGTGAACAGCCTCGACGATCCTGAATGATTGTCGATAAGCTAGCAGGGAGACGAACGATCTGTCTACGCGATGAACTTTTTGTCAGATTGGATGCCGCGACGATGACGACGCCGAACACGGAAGACCCCGGCGTGATGGCCGTGGGCGAGATCACCCCCGGGACCTTCGAAAGCGCAGAAGAGGTCCTCCGCCTGTACGGCCCCGTGATGCGAGCACTCGCCACCGCCGCCGGACCGTCGGTCGAGGTCGTGCTCCACAACCTCGACGGTGCCGACATCGATCTGGGGCACACGATCATGGCGATCGAGAACGGTCACGTGACCGGACGCAAGGTCGGCGGGCCGTCCACCTCCCTCGGTCTGGACGTCATGAAGCACCGACAGAAGAACCATGACGCGTTCGGCTACGCCGGATTCACGCCAGACGGACGAGAACTTCGCTGCTCTTCGGTCTACTTCCACAACTCCGCGGGCGACATCATCGCGTCGCTGTGCATCAACGTCGACAACAGCCGAATCCAGCAGGCGCGGAGTCTGCTGGATGCCCTGCTGCCCGCTGTCGAGCACTCCGAGACGGCACCCCGTGAGCACTTCGGCGAAGACCTCGTGTCGGTGATGGCATCGATGATCACCGACACCATCGCCGAGATCGGGCGTCCCGTCGACCAGATGTCCAGAGACGACAAGATCGCCGTGCTCGAGCGTCTCGATCAGCGGGGTGCGACGCAGATGCGCAAGTCGGTCGAGGCGATCGCGCAGCGTCTCGGCATCTCACGGGTGACCGCGTACGCCTATCTCGAGGAGGCCCGCGCCCGCGGATGAGGTGACCGTCCGGGCTGTCGCCTCAGCGCACGTCTCGCGAGCGGATCGGGTACAGCCAGAAGCAGAGCCAGGCGAGCGTTGCGAAGCCGAGCGGGACCACCGCGAGCATCAGACGGATGCCGCCGTCGACGGCATCCGGCTGCACGTCCTCGAGCCTGGCATCGAACCCGGATGCCGTCAGCACCCAGGCCGCGACCACCGCCTGCAGCACGACCGAACCACGCACCACGAACCCGTTCACGCCGAAGTAGGCGCCTTCGCGGCGGTGGCCGGTGCGCGCGGCGTCCTCGTCGATGATCTGTGCGAGCATCACCTCAAGCAGCTGCAGCAGACCGCCTACGCCCACACCCACTCCGACGCCGACAAGCACCGCGCCGAGGACGTCCGCCGCGAAGAGGAAGCCGAGGACCGTCACACCGCAGATGGCGACGCTCCACAGCACCGCGGTCCGCGGGCTCGTTCGTCGCACGACCGCGCTCCACAGCACGATCGAGGGGATCGCGGTGACGAAGATCGCACCGAGCAACAGGCCGGCCTGGCCCTCCGGCACCCGCAGGGAATAGCGCACGTAGAAGGGGACTGCCGCGAGGATCACGGCGAGCGCCGTCTGGACGAACAGGGAACCGAGCACGTAGGGCACGAAGGCGCGGTTGCGGAACGTGTAGCTCAGCTGGTGACGCCAGCGCATCGCCTCGGCGGCGGCTTCCGGAGCGCGTCGCTCGATCATTCCGCCGAGGAACGACCAGCTGAACAGCACCAGACACACCCCGCTGAGCACGAGAGCCATGCCCGGCCACCCGATGGTGCCGTAGAGCGCAGGGGCGCCGGCCGTGCCGAGCACGATGCCGAGGATCGCGAAGATCTGCCGTGGCACGTTCCCCCGGGACCGCTCCTCCGTGGTGCGGAAGATCTCGGGAAACAGCGCCGAGATGTTCAGCACCACCACCACGAAAGCCACGTCGTAGACGGCGACGATGACCAGGAACCAGACGATGAGGCCGGCCACGGGGAGGTCGGGTGGCATCCAAACCAACGCGAAGGCGACGACCAGCGGCACGACGCCGATGCCGATCCAGGGAACCCGCCGCCCCCAGGAGGTTCGCACGCGATCGGAGAGTGTTCCGACGATCGGATTCAGGATCGCATTGAGGATGCCGTGGCCGATCATCGCCGCCGCCACCCAGCCGGCGGGCACGGCGAGATGGGAGACGTAGAAGTAGACGACGAAGGCCGAGAAGGTCTGCGACATCAACTGCGTCGGGAACCCGGAGAGACCGAACGCCATCGACTGCGCTCGCGACGGCGCAGCATCCAGTCGGCGGTCGCGTAGTCGCTCGCGCAGTCGCTCGTGCAGCGAGGTCACCGGGTGCGGCTCTGCGGGAGTCCGCTTCACTGCGGCCGGTCCCGCTGCAGTCGGCGAAGATCGCGCCAGCCCACCCGCACGAGTGACTCGTCGACCATTGTCTGGAGCACGACGGAGTCGGACAGGAGGCGCAGTTCGTATCCGCGCTTCGCTGCGCCGATGTCGACCGCGTGGCGCAGTTCCTCGTCGTCGACCATCGGATGCAGGTAGATCTCGGTGACACCCGCCGGCACCGCCCGCAGCAGAGCGACGAAACCATCGCGGATCTGCTCGTAGCTCTCCTCGTCGGGCGTGCCTTCACCCGCGAGCTCGAAGGGATGACTCCACAGCCGGTCGATGATCTCGACGCCGAGGGAGTCTGCCACCGCGGCAGCCCCGTCGAGTTTCGCCTGGAGCGCGGGGTCGGCTCCGGTGTCGTCCATGCTGCGCGGGAGGCGGAAGGGAAGTCCGTGACGGACGGCGACGTCGAACACCTGACGCATGAAGTCCCGGCCCGTGGCCAGCCCGTAGACGGAGCCCATGTGATTGTCGAGGTGGGTCACGTCGACACCGGCGTCGAGTGCGGCCTGCAGCTGAGCGGCGATCTCGGCGGCGACGTCGTCATCGGTCGCGTTCGTTTCGACGGCGGCGACGGCCGTCGGGAAGAAGCCGTGCTCGTCGACGAGACTCGTGCACGTGCCGGTCAGCGGACGCCAGCGGTACCGCGTCCATTCGCTGGTGAGGACCAGGTGGACGCCGACGTCCAGGTCGGTGCGCGAGGCGGCGAACGCGAGGGCCTCCGGCGACCAGCCGCACGGGACCATGATGGTCGCCGAGTCGATACGTCCGGCGGTGAGCAGGTCGATGATGGCGGTGTTGGCGGCGTGACACATGCCGAAGTCGTCGGCATTGAGGATGATGGCGCGCGCGCCCGGTGGGAGCCCGAGTCGGTCGGCGAGATCGGAGGTGGGCGTCATCGGCGACTCCTGTCGGGTCCTGTCGGTCCTGTCGGGCGATCAGCGGCCGGTGCCGGCGGACGGCGTGAGGATACGGGTGAACAGCGCGGCGCGGAGGGTGGATGCGGCCTCGCCGATGGCCCCGACCAGTGGCGCTTCGGGGCCGAACGACGAGGCGACGAACCTCAGGGGCAGTTGGGCCGCCAGGCTCTCGGCGTAGCGCTCGATGGCGTCGCGGAGAACGGGGTGGGCGGCGTCGCCGCCGAGGACGAACGCTTCAGGGTCGAGCACCAGTCCGACACTGCCCGCGACGAGCACGATGCGCTTGGCGACCTCGGCCACGAGTCGTCCGGCGGCTTCGTCCCCGCGTCCTGCGGCTTCGAGGTGGGTCAGCAGGGGAGCGTCGACGTCCAGGCCCAGCCCGAGGGCGAGGTCTCCGACCACCGCCTCGTTGACGATCGGGGCGCCGATGGGGAGCGGGGTCTGCGGCAGGTACATCACTTCACCGGCAACGCCCGAGAAACCGCGGTGCAGCGCACCGTCGAGCACGATGCCCGCTCCGAGGGCGTCGTCGAGAACGAGGAGGGCGAAGCTGGCGAATTCGCCGCCGACTCCCGCGGTGAGCTCTGCCAAGGCTGCGAGGTTGACGTCGTTCTCGACGCGGACGGGGCAGTCGAGGGTCGCTCCGAGGGTGCCACGGAAGGCGCCTCCGTCGGGGCCGAGGTCGTCGCGGATGCCGCCGTCGGGCGTGACGATTCCGGGGACGCCGACGACGACCAGATGCACGGGTGCGTTCGCGGGGCGGCATCCGTCGATGAGGGCCGCGATGTGTGCGACCCGGTCTTCTCCTGCGGGGAACGCCGCATGCTGTTCCGCGCGGACTGCTCCGGTGGCGTCGACGAGTGCGACGTGGGCGGCATGGTGATCGATGTGCACGGCCGCCGCGAACCCGAGCCGCGGGTGGAGTTTCACGCGCCCGGCGGCAGGTCCCCGGGTGTCGCGGTCGACCCCCGCCGCAGCGATGGCGCCGGCGCTGTCGAGCATCCGAATGACCTGAGTCACCGCGGTGCGGGAGAGTCCCGTGGCAGCCATCAGTTCGGTGCGCGTCTGGGCTCCGCTCCGTGCGAGGGACTCCAAGACTGCGCGGCCGTTCAGGGTGCGGAGCAGGCTCTGCGGTCCCGCGAGTGGTCTTGACAAGATGATCCCTCGGTCGACGTCTCGCCCAGCCTGCCACACCGGGTCGCCGGCCTGCCAGACCGGGTCGCACACGTCGGGACTTCGCGTGGCGCGTGGGCCGTGGCGCGTGGGACGTGGGCCGAGGGCCGTGGGCGGAGGGCCGTGGCGCGTGCGACGACGTGCCGGGGGCGGACGGACGGGTACCTGGCTTGGCGTGCTGGGTGCGAGCGACATGCGCGGTGCGGATGGACGGGTACGCAACTGGCGTGCTGGGTGCGCGCGCGGGCGGGCGTGGGGTGCGACGTGTACCTAGCTGGCGTGCTGGGTGCGTGCGCGGGCGTGGTCGTGGATGTGGTCGTGGGTGTGTCGTGGTGTGCGCCAGCGTTGGTGTGGGTCCCACCAGGCGGGTCCGCGGACGGAGGGGATGCCGTTGTGCATGCGGATTTCCCACCCTGATGTGTCGAGGGTGCGGTGGTGGTGCCAGCACAACGCGACCCCGTTGTCGGTACTGGTCGGCCCGCCTCGGGCGTGCTCTTGGACATGGTGGATCTCACACCAGGATGCCGGAACATGACACCCCGGGATCAAGCATTCTTTGTCTCGGAGGGTGATCGCGCGCCTCTGGTGGACGGTGAAGATCCGTTCGGTCGATCCGATACCGATGATCCGCCCTTCCGGGTCGAACAGCACGCGCTGCACCGTGCCCCCGCAGGCGGTGTGTCGGGCGGTGCCGACGGTGACCGGGATGTCGGTGCCGTCGACGTGGGCCCACCCGCGCCCGGTCGCATAATCCTCCGCGGTGACAGACACCACGAGGGTCGGGGCGGCACCACCGAGGCGGGGCATCTCGTCGTGGCGGGCCGCGATACCGAGCGCTGCGGCGAGGGCGTCGTGCTGTTTCTGTGCGCGGGTTCTCGTGTCGACCATTCCCCCCGGGTCGCCGGCGGGAAGGTCATCGCCGGCCAACGCAGTCCGATCATCGGACCCGGCAGCATCGTCATCCGCACCGTCGCCGGAGCGTGCGAAGTGCACGCCGGGCAAGGGTGGTCCGTCGACCTTCGGGTTCAGATACGCGTCCCAGATGCGCTGCAACTGGGCGGCGACTTCGGGGAGCAGGCGCCCGCTGAGGGGGATGAGGCCATCTTTCGCGCGCCCGAGGCTGACCCCGCGGCCGCGCATCGCGATGTCTTCTGCGGGTTCGGCACCATCGGGGTCGAGATACGCCAGGATCACCCGCGCCAACAACCGCAGATCCTCCGGCGTCGCCGCCGGCGCCACATCCGCATCCCCGTCCGCCTTATCCGCATCGGCATCGGCATCGGCATCGGCATCGGCATCGGCAGCCTGGTGGAGTCCGCGGGCGAAGTCAGCCAACTGCGCATCCGCCCGCAACCGGTCTTCCGGGCTGATCCGCCGCCCGGCCTGCAGCAACGGCCCCGTCGCCGCCAACAACCCCTCGACCCCGATCACCCCGTCCAGCAGCGCCTCCCGCAACTGCGGCCACCGGGCAGGCAACGGCGCCCCCGAGGTGAACTCCACATCCCGCTCCACGACCTTCGCCGCCCTCACCACCCGCCCCGCACCCGCAGCATCCGTGCGCACCACCCGCTGCAGCACCTCGTTCATCGACCGGCACCCGAAGCCCCCAGGAAACTCCACATCCGCCGACGCGACCGTCTCGACCACCACCGCATCCACCCGCCGCGCCACCTCACCCGCGACCCGCAACAACTCCACCTTCTCGACATCACTCAACCCCGCCACCACCTCCGCATGCAGCACCCGGTCAAGGTCGACACTGACCTGCCCGAGGGATCCGATGAGGTTGTCCATACCCCCTATCCAACCCACCACCACCGACATTCAAACCCGAAAAACCACCAGATCAGGGGAGTATTCTGGCATACTTCAGAAACCCACTAACCCTCCACAACCCACCCACAAACCCGACCCACCCACACACGCGCACCCTCACTACTCTGGACGAATGACAGCCGTGCAGATCCGTGACGCCGTGTCCCGCGACGCCGACGACATCGCCTCGATCCACGTGCGCTCTTGGCGCGCCGCCTACCGCGGACTCATCGACCAGGAAGTCCTCGACGCGATGTCGATCGCCGATCGCACCGAGGGATGGCGGCGCATCATCGCCGAGCCGCTCCCCTCGACGCTCGGCCTGCTGGTCGCCGCCCGGGATGCCGCGGTCGTCGGATGGACGTCCTTCGGCTCGGGGCGTGACGATGACGGCGCAGGAGACGGCGAGGTGTACGGCATCTACGCAGATCCCGATGCGTGGTCGACCGGCGTCGGGCACGCTCTGCTCGCGGCAGCAGAGTCACGCATGACGGATGCCGGACACAGCCGCGCATACCTGTGGGTGCTCGACGGCAACGACCGCGCGGACATCTTCTACCAGCGGCACGGCTGGGTCATCGACGGTGCGACGAGAGTCGAACAGCGCCCGGGGCTGACCCTGCCGGAGCACCGGCGGGTCAAGCTGCTCCCGCGCTGACCCGCCGATGTCGCGTCAGCGCTGATCGCCCGCCTTCGCGCGGGCGCTGATCACCCGAGGCCTCGCCCGTCGCGCACCCTCGTCGGCCGCACCCTCGTCAGCCGCGCCCACAGCCCCGCACCCTCGCCCGCCCCGCAGCTTCAACCCGCACCCCCGCGACCAAGCCCCCACCCGCGCCTCAGTCCAGCGCGCTCATCACGTGCTTGATCCGCGTGTAGTCGTCGAAACCGTACTGCGAGAGGTCTTTGCCATACCCGGAATGTTTGAAGCCGCCGTGCGGCATGTCGGAGACGAACGGGATGTGGGTGTTGATCCACACGCATCCGAAGTCCAGATCGCGCGAGAACCGCATCGCCCGCGCATGATCTGTCGTCCACACCGATGCGGCGAGCGCGTACGGAACGTCGTTGGCCATCTCGAGCGCCTCTTCCTCGGTGTCGAACGGCTGCACGGTGAGTACGGGCCCGAAGATCTCCCCTTGCACGACCTCGTCGTCCTGGCGCACCCCCGAGACGATCGTCGCCTCGTGGAAGTAGCCGCGCTCGCCCTGTCGGTGCCCGCCGGTCTCGATGGTCGCGTGTGCGGGGAGGCGGTCGATGAACCCCGACACCTGAGCGAGCTGTGCGGCGCTGCTCAACGGGCCGTAGAGCACGCCGTCCTCTTCCGGGCCGCCGGTGCGCGCATCCGCCTTCGTCGTTTCCACCAGCGCCCTGACGAACTCATCATGAAGAGAGGAGTGCACGAGCACCCGGGTCGCCGCCGTGCAGTCCTGCCCGGCATTGAAGAAGGCTCCGTTGACGATGCCCTGCGCCGCCTTCTCGACCGACGCATCCGGGAACACGATCGCCGGAGCCTTGCCGCCGAGTTCCAGATGCACGCGCTTGACGTCGTTCGCGGCCGAGCGCGCGACCGCCATCCCGGCTCGCACCGAACCCGTGATCGCGACCATCTGCGGCGTCGGATGCTCCACCAGCGCGACACCGGTGTCGCGGTCGCCCAGGACGACGTTGAAGACCCCCGTCGGTGTGTGCATGGCGACGATCTCGGCGAGCAGCAGCGTGGTGAGCGGCGTCGATTCGGCGGGCTTCAGCACCACCGTGTTGCCCGCGGCGATCGCCGGCGCGATCTTCCACACCGCCATGTTCAGCGGATAGTTCCACGGTGCGACCTGGCCGATCACGCCGACCGGCTCGCGCCGCACGAACGACGTGTGACCGGCGAGGTACTCTCCCGCCGCTCGACCTTCGAGACTTCGGGCGGCGCCGGCGAAGAACCGGAGCTGATCGATCGACTGCATGATCTCGTCGGCGACGAGGTTCGCGCGCGGCTTGCCCGTGTCGCG
Source organism: Microbacterium sp. CGR2 (assembly GCF_003626735.1). Lineage (NCBI taxonomy): Bacteria > Bacillati > Actinomycetota > Actinomycetes > Micrococcales > Microbacteriaceae > Microbacterium > Microbacterium sp. CGR2. The sequence continues at coordinate 518,134 of NZ_RBHX01000001.1, forward strand.
CGACTCGAGGTCGGCGAACTCCTCGGCGCGGGCCAGCATCTCGTCGGCGATGCGGAACAGAGCGAGTTGCCGGTCGGCGGGGGTCGTGTTGCGCCACACCGGAAAAGCAGCGGATGCCGCGGCGTAGGCAGCATCCACGTCTCCCGGCCGGGAGAGCGGGATCGCGCCGTAGGCTGCTTCGGTGACCGGGTCGATGAGCGGCATCTGCCCCGTGCCGCCGGCGGGGACGAAGCGTCCGCCGATGAAGTTCTGCAGCGGCGCGGAGTCCTTCAGGAGGGTGCTGAGCATGGCGTCAGCGTAGCGCCGCCATCACGAATACGGAAGTCATTTCGACACCAAACAACGGAATCGGTTGCTTGCACGGATCACGCCTGTCAATATCGACATATGAGCACGAAGCCGAAGCAGCCCGCACTGGATGACATCTCGAAGCGGATCGTCGAGCTCTTGCAGGAGGACGGCCGCCGGCCCTACGCCGAGATCGGCCGCGAGGTCGGACTCAGCGAAGCCGCGGCCCGCCAGCGCGTGCAGCGGATGACCGAGTCGGGCATCATCCAGATCGTCGCAGTCACCGACCCGATGCAACTCGGCTTCCACCGCATGTCGATGATCGGCATCCGCGTCTCCGGCGACCCGCGCGCGATCGCGGAGGAGCTCACCAAGATCGACGAGCTGGCGTACGTCGTCGTCACCCTCGGCACTTTCGACATCCTCGTCGAAGCGGTGTGCGAAGACGACGAGCACCTGATCGACCTGATCGCCACCCGTATCCGCACCATTCCGGGAATCGCGCACACCGAGAGCCTCCTGTACGCCGGCCTCTACAAAGACCTCTACAACTGGGGCACGCGCTGACGCGCGGCAGACCACGGAGATCACCATGGGAACCACCGTCTTCGAACGCCGCCGACCCGCGGATGCCGTCATCGAAGCCGCCCTGAAGGACACCTCTCTCGGGGTGTTCTGGCTCGAGGACGTCGCTCGGCCCGAGCATCCGCCCTTGGCCGGCCACCTGACCGCCGATCTGGTCGTGGTCGGTGGCGGGTACACCGGCCTGTGGACGGCACTGCGCGCCAAGGAGCGCGACCCCGAGCGTCGCGTGGTGCTGCTCGAGGCGTCGCGGGTCGCGTGGGCGGCATCCGGTCGCAACGGCGGATTCTGCGAGACGAGCCTCACCCACGGCCACGAGAACGGGGTGAGCCGCTGGCCCGAAGAGATCGACCGCCTCGAAGAGATGGGTTCGGAGAACCTCGACGGCATCGAGCAGACCATCGCACGCTACGACATGAAGACCGACTTCGAACGCACGGGTCAGCTGGCCGTCGCGGTCGAGCCGCACCAGGTGGACTGGCTCCGCGAAGAACCCGGTTTTCTCGATCGGGATGCGGTGCGCGCCGAGGTCCACTCCGACACGTTCCTCGCCGGGGCCTGGGATCGCGACGGCTGCGCGATGGTGCACCCGGCGAAGCTGGGCCTCGAGCTCGCGCGGGTCGCGGAGGAGTTGGGCGTGGAGATCTTCGAGCACAGCCTCGTCCGCGGAATCGAGGGCGACGGATCCGGCCCGATCACTCTGACCACGGCGGGTGGGCGGGTGACGGCGGATGCTGTCGCCCTCGCGACGAACGTGTTCCCGTCTCTCCTCAAGCGCAACCGCCTGATGACCGTCCCCGTCTACGACTACGTGCTGATGACCGAACCGCTCTCGGCGGAACAGCTCGCCTCGATCGGCTGGTCGAACCGCCAGGGCCTGGCCGACAGCGCGAATCAGTTCCACTACTACCGCCTCACCGCCGACGACCGGATCCTGTTCGGCGGCTACGACGCGGTGTATCACTACGGCGGCAAGGTCCGACCCGAATACGAAGACCGCATGGAGAGCCACCGCAAGCTCGCCTCGCACTTCTTCACGACCTTTCCGCAGCTGGAGGGCCTGGCGTTCACACATCGCTGGGCCGGAGCGATCGATTCCTCGAGCCGGTTCTGCGCGTTCTTCGGCACCGCCCGTCGCGGCCGAGTGACCTACGCCACCGGATTCACCGGCCTCGGCGTCGGCGCGGCCCGATTCGCTGCCGATGTCATGCTCGACAAGTTGTCCGGCGAAGAAACCGAACGCACTGAGCTGCGAATGGTGCGGGAGAAGCCGATCCCCTTCCCGCCGGAGCCCGCCGCCTCTATCGGAGTGAACCTCGTGCGCGCCTCGATGGACCGGGCCGATCACAACCAGGGCAGACGCAACCTCTTCCTGAAGACGCTCGACGCCGTGGGCATGGGGTTCGACTCGTGAACGGTGCGGCCGCCGCCGGGCTCCGACCGGGAACGGCGACGGATGCCGCAGCCCTCGACCTGGTCCACGCGCCGCTGCCGTCCGATGAGGTGATCGCCGGGACGCCGACGACGGCGACGCGCATCCTCAGCACCCTGGGCGACACCGAGATCGGCGTCTGGGAGATGACCCCCGGCACAGCATCCGATGTCGAGGCCGACGAGGTGTTCGTCGTTCTCACCGGGCGCGCGACGATCGCGTTCGAGGACACGACCCTGCCCGCGATCGGGATCGGCCCGGGGTCGGTGGTTCGCCTGGTCGAGGGGATGCGGACGGTCTGGACCGTCACAGAGACCCTGCGGAAGGTCTACGTCGCCTGACGCACCTGGCTGGCGCGGCATCCGCGGTACACCTGCCGGGCGTTTTCACGGACGTCGGCCCGGATACCCGGTTTTGGCCCGACATCCGTGACTTCTCCCGACAAGTGTGTCGGTGTCAACCGAGACGCGTCACTTCGGCGTGCGGCATCCGCTCGCTCATCACCCGGACCGCCTCGGGATTGTCGTCGACGAGCACGGCGTCGCGGCCCAGCGCCGAAGCCACAGCCCCTGTGGTGCCGCTGCCCGCGAACAGGTCGAGCACGCGGTCGCCCGGTCTGCTCGACGCGGTCACGATGCGACGGAGGATGCCCTCGGGCTTCTGCGTCGGGTAGCCCGTCTTCTCGCGGCCGGTCGTGGGCACGATCGTGTGCCACCACACGTCGGTGGGCAGCTTGCCGCGCGCTGCCTTCTCGGCGGTGACGAGTCCCGGCGCCATGTACGGCTCGCGGTCGACCTCCTCCGAGTTGAAGACGTACGTCCGCGGGTTCTTCACGTAGACGAGGATCGTGTCGTGCTTCGTGGGCCAGCGACGACGGGACTTCGCGCCGTAGTCGTAGGCCCAGATCAGCTCGTTGAGGAAGCACTCGCGCCCGAACACCGCATCGAGCATCACCTTCGCGTAGTGCGCCTCGCGGTAGTCGAGGTGCAGGTACAGCGTGCCGTCATCGGCGAGGAGACGCCACGCCTCCTCCAACCGGGGCATCAGGAACACACCGTAGTCGTCGAAGCTGTCGTCGTAGGTGCGCAGCATCCCGCGGACCCGCTCGTACTCATGCCCGTGGAAACCGTGGCGGACCTCGGATGCCGCGTCGCGCTCCACATCGTCCGCCGTACGCCGCGCCGTCACCACCTGACGCTCCTGCGCGCGCCCGGTGTTGAAAGGCGGATCGAGGTAGACGAGTGTGAAGGATGCCGAGGGCAGACTTGCGGCGACCGCGAGGTTGTCGCCCTCGAGGATCGTGACGGCGCCCGGAACCTGCGGCATGAGCGTCGGAGAATCGCGCTTCCGTCGGCCGGAATCGACCGAATCGACCGATTCGGCCGAAGCTGCGGCAGTCGTCCGAGTTTCGGATCCGTCCGTCGACAGGTCGGTCACGGCACCCGTTGCAGCCATGCGTCGGTCGCGAACTTCGACTCCACGAGCGCTTCGGCGGCAGCGTACTCGTCGGGGGTGATCGTGCCCGCCTCCGCGTCGGTGAGCGAGCGGAACGTGTCGATGAAACGCTCGATGATCTCGGCCCGGGTGAGCCCCGTCTGGCGGCGCAGCGGGTCGACGCGCTTGGCCGCCGAGGTCGTGCCCTTGTCGCTGAGCTTCTCCCGGCCGATACGCAGCACCTCGGTCAGCATCTGGCCGTCGATGTCGTACGAGAGGGTCGCATGGTGCAGCACTCCCCCGTTGGCGAGACGCTTCTGCGCGGCGCCGCCGATCTTTCCGGTCGGGCTGGCGATGTCGTTGAGCGGCTGGTACACCGCGTCGATCCCGAGGGAGCGCAGCGCCTGCAGCACCCAGTCGTCGAGGAACGCGTACGAGTCGGCGAACGTCATGCCGGCGACGAGGGATGCCGGAACGTACAGCGAGTAGGTGATGATCTGCCCCGCGGCCATGAGCATCGCTCCGCCACCGGAGATGCGGCGCACCACGTCGAACGAGTGTCGCGCCGCGCCCTCGGGGTCGACCTCGTTCTTGTACGACTGGAAGGATCCGATCACGACGGCCGACTCGTCCCACTCCCAGATCCGCAGGGTCGGACGGCGACGTCCTTCTCCCACGCGCGTGGTGAGCACCTCGTCGAGAGCGAGGTTCATCCGCGGAGAGACGGCGCGGTCGTGCACGATCTCCCAGTCGAAGTCGCGCCAGCCGGGAGCGGTCACCAGGGCACGGCGCACCGCGGTTCCGACGGCTTCCGGCGTGAACCCGAGCAGCTGCGCCCCCTCGGGCAGGGCGCCGCGCACGGCCGCCGCGATCGCCGTGGCATCCGCTTCCACGGGCAGCCCGTTCACCGCCGCGTTGATGTCATCGAGCGCGGTGTCGGGCTCGAGGAAGAAGTCGCCGGCGAGACGGAAGCGGGCGATCCTGTCGTCCTCCACCTCGAGGTCGACGACGACGAGCTTTCCGCCTGGGACCTTGTATTCACCGTGCACGCCTCCAGCTTAAGCCGCGCAGGGCCGGAGAGGCGGGAGGAAGGGCTGCTTCTCAGCCGCCGAGCACCACGACGCGCTCCCCCGCGCGTATCGGGGTCGAGTACCGGTTCTCGGCCGGCGGCAACGGGCAGATGAACTGATCGGAGAAGGCGCAGGGAGGCAGGTACGCCCGCGTGAAGTCGATGACGGCGGAGCCGTCCGCCGTCGGCTCCTCGAGAGCGAGGAAGCGGAAGCGGTACGTCTCGAGGCCGTTTGTCCCATCGGCGAACACCGCCCGAAGGACACCCTTCGAGTTGCGGGTCGCCGTGAGGGTGTGCGGTGCGCCCGCGAGCTCGAATCGGAACCGACCTGCGACCGCTGTCTCCCGCGTCTCGCCGTCGACCGCGCTGACCAGCATCCGCTCCCCGGGGGTCTCCTCGAAGGTGGCGGGCAGCCGCCACCGTTCGTCGGGCGCGTAGGCGTCGATGGCCGTGAACCACTGCCGTTGCGGGCGGGCGGGGTCGAGCACGCGCAGCGCGAGCGTTCCGTGCCGGTTGAAGACCCGCAGTTCCCGCCGTCCGATGCGGATGCTCTCACCGCCCCTCAGGGTCACCGTCTCGCCGTCGATGCCGAGGTCGGTCCCCCGGATGCCGCCGTCGCCGGTCAGCGCCCAGAGCCCGGGGATGCCGTCGACCGCCGCCGGCATCGTGATGAGCCAGTTCGTCGACTCCAGCGCGGAAGGTCCGTACTCCGACCCCGCGAGACGTTCGCGCTCCGCATGCCACTCGCGCCATTCGCTCACGAAGCTCATCCGGCCCCCTCACCTCACCGCGGAATGATGATCCGAATGTAGGGCGAGCGCGCGGTCGGGCGCGCGGATGACGTCACGCGCATTCACCGCACGTCATGCGGCGACTTCGGAGGAAACATCGCGGGCGCCCGGATGCCGTCGGCCGTCGCCGGCCGCTGCGACCAGCTCTCTTCGCGATCAGGGCTGGTCGGGGTCAGGGCTGGTCGCGCCGAGCGATGCGTCGATCGAGCCACGCGAGCACGTCGGCTCGCACCTCGTGCTGCTGAGTCTCGTTGAAGATCTCGTGGCGCGCGTCGGGGTAGACCAGGGTGGTGACGTCGGAGAGACCTGATCGGGTGCGGTACTCGTCGGCGAGCCTGTGCACACTGCGCGGTCCGCCGACCGGGTCGTCGCGGCCGACGAGGAGCAGCACCGGGATGTCTCGTCCGAGGTTCCTGGCGGGCCGTCCGTACAGGCGCGCGGCCTCGATCGGCCCGAACAGCTTCAGCAGCGGCACATCGGTGGTGAGCGGATCGTCACCGAACGACTGCCAGATGGCGGGATCGCGGCTCAGCCACTCGAAGCCGGTGGCGTCGAGCCCCGCCCACCGCGCGTTCAGCGGGGCGGCGTTGAGAGAACCCGGCATCCGCAGCGCCGAGCCCGAGAGGATGACGGCATCCCACGCCTCCGGGTGATCGTTGACCAGCATCTGCGCCAGGAACGAGCCCCACGAGTGGCCGAGCAGGACGAGGGGAAGATCGGGGTTCTCGTCGCGGATGATGCCTGTCAGCCGCCAGATGGCATCCTTGGCCGCACGGAGTCCACCCTTCCCGAGGCGGCCGAGCTTGGCAGGGCCACCGTGCTGGCGGATGCCGGTGCGGCCGTGACCGCGGTGATCGTCGGCGTAGACGGTATAGCCGGCGCCGGTGAGGTCCTGCACCAGCGCCGCGTAGCGACCGGCGTGTTCGCCGACCCCGTGCAGCAGCTGGACCACGCCGCGCGGGGTCGTCGAGGCCGGGTGGACGTCATAGACGATGACGACGCCATGGGCGTCGGTGAATTCGCGGGTATCCGTCACGGGGAGAGCCTACCGACGGTTGGCATGCGGCACCTCACCGGCCGAGCGCAGCGCAGACGGCGAGCGCGGTGGCGTGATCGGTCACCTCGTACCCTCCGACGCCGTCGGCGGCCGATCCCATGCGCACCCCGCCGGTCTCGCTCACCGCGCGTTTGGCGGAGAAGTGGATCGCGTCGACACCGATCGCCGCGAGCGCCGGGGCGCTGACGGCATCCACGCCGCTCCCTGCCATGATCTCGATGTCGCCCTCCGCGGCGGCGACGAGCGCACGAAGGGTGTCGATGCCGCCGATGGCGGTGGATGCGCCCCCGGAGGTGAGGATGCGCCGGAGTCCGAGACCACGGGCGGCGTGCAGGGTGGCGAGGGGGTCGACGGTCATGTCGATCGCCCGATGCAGCGTGACGGATGCTCCGCTCGCGGCATCGCGCAGGCGACTCATCGCCTCGACATCCAACAGGCCGCCGGCGTCGAGGGCGCCGATCACGACTCCCTGGGCGCCGGCCCCGATCGCGCGGCGGACATCGCGCTCGGAGACGGCGAGCTCGTCGGCGTCGTAGTGGAAACCGCCGGCGCGGGGGCGGATCAGCACGTGCACCTCCGGTCCGTCGGCACCCGCCGCCTCGAGCGCGAGTTCGAGTGTGGCGGGTGACGGGGTGAGGCCGCCGAGGGCGAGGGCCGACGCGAGTTCGACGCGCGCGGCACCGACGTCTGCGGCGATGCGCACGCCCGCGGGGTCCTGCACGGCGATCTCCAGGGCGAGCGTTCGATTCACCTCTCCATTGTGCCGCCCCTGGCCTCTCCCCACCTCTTCGCCGAGAGATTGGATAGCCTGGAAGAGCAATGTCCGCGTCCGAAGAGAACCTGCCCCCGCTCGATGCCGAGCCCGCGGTGCATGGTGGATCGAGCGCGACGAGCGGGCGGGTGATCGAGCCATGAGCGCCATGTTCCGCTCCTTCGCGAACGTGAACTACCGCATCTGGTTCTTCGGCGCCCTGGTGTCGAACGTCGGCGGCTGGATGCAGGCCACCGCCCAGGACTGGGTCGTGCTGACCGAACTGACCGACAACGACGCCGCCGCCATGGGCTTCACGATGGCCCTGCAGTTCGGCCCGCCCCTGGTGCTCGTCAGCCTCACCGGGTGGGTGGCCGACCGCTTCGATCGGCGCCACATCCTCTTCGTCACGCAGGCCGGACTTCTCGCACTGGCCGTCGCCGTCGGAGTGCTGCTGCTCGGCGGAGTGATGACGCTGCCGATGATGTTCGGCTTCGCACTCGCGTTCGGAGTCGTGAACGCGTTCGACGCTCCGGCGCGGCAGGCCTTCGTCTCCGACATGGTGTCTGCGGGCGACACCTCCAACGCCGTCGCCCTCAACTCGGCATCCTTCAACCTGGCGCGCATGATCGGCCCGGCCGTCGGTGGACTCCTGATCGTGGCCATCGGCTCCGGCTGGGTCTTCATCGTCAACGCGGCGACGTTCCTCGCGATGATCCTCGCCCTGATGCTGATGCGGCAGAGCCTGCTCGCCCCCCGCCTGAAGAACCGCAATCGAGGCGGCCTGGCGGCCGGCTTCCGGTACGTCTGGGCGCGCAGCGATCTCCGCGTCGTCTTCGTGACGGTGTTCCTCGTCGGCGCCTTCGGGATGAACTTCCCCATCTTCGCCTCGACGATGGCGATCGAATTCGGGTCGGGCGCCGACGGGTACGGCGTGCTCAGCTCCATCCTCGCGATCGGGTCTCTCGCCGGCGCCCTGCTCGCGGCCCGGCGGGACCGGGCGCGCGTGCGGGTCGTGATCCTCGCCGCCGGGGGCTTCGGCATCGCCGCGTTCGTGTCGTCCGCGATGCCGACCTATGCCTCGTACGCCGTCACGCTGATGTTCACCGGGTTCATGATCGTGACCCTGCTGACCACGGCGAACGGCTACGTGCAGATGACCACCGACCCTGCTCTTCGCGGACGCGTGCTCGCCCTGTACATGGCGGTGATCATGGGCTCGACACCCGTCGGTGCGCCCATCGCCGGGTGGGTGGCCGACACATTCGGCCCTCGGGCGGCGATCATGCTCGGCGGAACTGCGGGCCTCGTCGCCTGCGCGATCGGCGCGGTCTGGGTGTTCTCCTCCGGCCGCTTGCATCGCGACGAGAACCGGCGGTTCCTGCTCACTCTCGACGAGACGCGCCCCCTCGACATCATCGACCGGCCCGACCCCATCGAATTCAGCGACGAGGCGGCCGTCACCACACCCATCCGCACATCGAAGAAGAGCGACTGACGCTCCCGCACGAACAACGGTGCGCTTGTCAACACCCTTTGCCGTCGGCGTCCCGGATCGTAGGGTCTTCGCATGGACGAGAACATGGAAAGCACCCCGCACCCCCAGGATCCCGCTGAAGGCGCTCCCGGCGTCGACACGAGCACGGAAGACGAAGGCCACCAGGGTGGCGACGAAGGCGCCATCCAAGGCGATGCGTCCCGTGGCGAGTCGACCGGAGGGGCGATTCAGGGCGACGCCAGTTCGCACGACGGTCTGGTCGCAGACGGTGAGGGCGGCGCCATCCAGGGAGACAGCTCCCGCGGCGAGTCCACCGGCGGCGCCATCCAGGGCAGCTCAGGCCCGGGGGACGCTCCGCTGGGCGGCCACGAGACCACCGAGAACCAGCTCGGGGCAGACAACGCCGCAGAAGAGGATTCGCTGAAGACCCTCGACCCGGACTCCCCTCCGGCCTGAACCGATTCCGAGCCGGCCCCGCCAAGGGCCGACTCGGAGGGCTTCAGGCTCCGAGCACGAGCTTGAGCTGCTCGACCGCCCAGTCGATCTCCGTCGCACGGATGACCAGGGGCGGTGCGATGCGGATGGTCTGGCCGTGGGTGTCTTTGACGAGCACGCCGCGCGCCAGGAGCTTCTCCGCGATCTCGCGACCGGTCCCGCGAGCGGGATCGATGTCGACGCCGGCCCACAGCCCTGCGATGCGGATGGCCGTGACGCCGTGTCCGACGAGCGGCTGCAGCGCCTTGTCGAGGTGGGCGCCGAGGGCGCGCGCACGCTCCTGGAACTCACCCGATTCGAGCATCTCGACCACACGCAGCCCGACGGCTGCGGCGAGCGGGTTGCCGCCGAACGTCGAGCCGTGCTCGCCGGGGCGGATCACGCCGAGCACGTCCGCGTCGCCGACGACGGCGGAGACGGGAAGGATGCCGCCGCCGAGCGCCTTGCCCAGCAGATACAGGTCGGGCACGACGCCTTCGCGATCGCACGCGAACGTCTCGCCGACGCGCCCGAGGCCGGACTGGATCTCGTCGGCGATGAACAGCACGTTCTTCTCGTCGCAGATCTCACGGATGCGGCGGAGGTATCCCTCCGGCGGGATCACGACTCCCGCTTCGCCCTGGATCGGTTCGATGAGCACGGCCGCCGTGTCGTCGGTGATGGCGGCGGCGATCGCATCCGCATCTCCGTAGGGGACGACATCGAAACCGGGCGTGTATGGCCCGAAGTCGTCACGCGCTGACTCGTCGTCGCTGAAGCTGACGATCGTCGTCGTACGTCCGTGGAAGTTGCCGGCAGCGACGATGATGCGGGCGCGCCCGTCGGCGATCCCCTTGGACCGGTACCCCCAGGCACGGGCGACCTTGATGCCGGTCTCGACCGCTTCGGCGCCGGTGTTCATCGGCAGCACCATCTCTTTGCCCGCCAGTTTCGCGAGCTCGGCGGCGAACATCTCGAGACGATCGCTGACGAACGCGCGGCTGACGAGCGTGACGCGGCCGAGCTGCTCGGTGAGGGCTGCGACCAGAGCCGGATGCCGGTGGCCGAAGTTCACCGCCGAGTAGGCCGAGAGCAGGTCGAGGTACCGCTTGCCCTCGACGTCGGTGAGCCAGGCGCCCTCTCCGCGGGCGATGTTCACCGGCAGCGGGTGGTAGTTGTGCGCCACGTGCGGTTCAGCCGTCACCGCTGCCGGCAGGGTCGTCACTTGGCACCGCGGAGTTCGAGCGTGCAGCACTTGATGCCGCCGCCACCGAGGAGAAGCTCGGAGAGGTCGACCATGATCGGGTTGTAGCCCCGCTCGCGCAGCTGCTGCTCGAAACCCTTCGCCCGCGGGGAGATGACCACGTTGTAGCCGTCGCTGGAGGAGTTCAGTCCGAACACCGATCCGTCTTCGTCGGAGACCAGGATCGCCTCGGGGAAGCGCTCTTCGAGGATCGCCCGGCTCGCGTCGTCGAAAGCCCCGGGGAGGTACGCGATGTTGGCGCGCTCCGGGCCGCCGTTCTCGACGCCCTGCACCGGGTCGAGCACCGCGATCGCGGTGTCGAGGTGGTAGAACCGGGGATCGACGAGGTTCAGCGAGAGCACCTCGCGGCCGAACACCTCGCCCACCTCGCGGTGGCTGTCACCGGTCGAGCGGAATCCGGTACCGGCGAGGATCACGTCGCCGACGAGGAGGAAGTCGCCCTCACCCTCGTTGACCTCCTCGGGGATGACCGTGTCGTAGCCGGCGTCGCGGAACCAGTCGGCGAAGGCCGGGGACTCGCCCTGGCGCTCGACGAAACGGAACTTCGGGACGTAGGCGCGGCCGTCGATGAGGAACCCGCCGTTGGCGGTGTAGACCATGTCGGGGAATCCGGCGAGCGGCTCGATCAGTTCGACCGTGTGCCCGAGCTCGACGTAGAGATCGTGCAGTTTCTTCCACTGCTCGACGGCCTTGGCGGTGTCCGTGGGCTTGCTCGGCTCCATCCACGGGTTGATGGAGTAGTTCACGGTGAAGTGGGACGGCTCGCACATCAGGTAGTGGCGACGGTGCGCCGTGCGAGCGGGGCCGGCGGTCGTGGTCTCCGACGTGGTCATGGTGTTTTCGAAAGACATGGGTGCTCCTCGGAACAGGGCGCGGCGGACGCTGTCCAGGGGCCCGGCGGTCCTTCGACCCGCTGCTCCTTCGAGCAGGCGCGGGGAAGATGCGACTCGGGCACGCCACCGTCCATTGTGGCACCCGCCCCCTGTACGTCGCCAGGGGGCGGGCGTGAGGGGCCGGCCACGAGCGGATTCCGCCTCACTCCGCGCGGACCACCACCTTGCCGACCGTGTGCCCGGCCTCGATGTGCGCGAGGGCGGCGGACGCCTTGGCGAACGGATACTCGCGCTCGATCACGGGCGCGATGCGGCCGTCTGCGGTGAGTTCGAGGAGTTTGGCGAGGATCTCCGGCCGCGGTGTGGCGACGAAGGAGCGGATACGACGCGAACCGATCGAGAGGAATCCCGCCTGGAGGATACGGGGGATCGGCCCCAGCACGCGACCTCCGTCCCCTCCTACCAGCACGATGGTGCCGCCAGGCGAGACGAGCCGCTGGAGTTCTCGCAACGGCAACCCGCCGGCGATGTCGATGATCGCGTCGAAGCGCTCCGCGGGCAGGTCGGCCAGCGGCGACTGACGGTGGTCGAACGTGCGGACGGCACCGAGGTGTTCGACGAGTCGCGCATTGCGCTCACTGCAGCTCGCCCACACCTCCGCGCCCCGAAGCGCCGCGAGCTGCACGGCGAACGTGCCGACGCCTCCGGAGGCCCCCAGCACCAGAATCCTCGACGTGCGGCCCGCGCGCAGTCCTACGCCGGCGAGGTCGAGCGCCTGCCATGCCGTGCCTCCGGCGACGGGGAGGCACGCGGCGACGGCGTGCTCGACGTCCGGCGGGATCGGCACCAGCCGCGAGGCGGGTGCCCGCACGTAGGTGGCGAGTCCACCGCCGTACTCAAGCTCCCCGACGACGTCTTCGCCGATCTCGGCGCCGACGACGTCCCGCCCGACAGCGACGACCGTGCCGGACACCTCGATGCCCCGCACCGGATGCTTCGGCCGTGTCAGGCCGAACACGGGTCGCACGAGAAGAGGATCTCCGAGCAACAGGTGCACATCGCCGGCGTTCAGCCCGGTCGCGTGCACCCGCAACACCACCTCGCCCCGGCCAGGGACGGGAACAGGAATCTCTTGAAGCGTCACTCCGGCGGCGGGCCCGTAGGTGTCGCGACGCCAGGCGTTCATCATCTCGGTCATGTCAGTTCTCCGGGTACTGGAAGAGGTCGTCGAGTCCGACGCCGAAGGCGCGGGCGATCTGGAACGCGAGTTCGAGCGTGGGCGAGTAGCGCTCCTGTTCGATCGCGATGAGTGTCTGTCGGGTCACGCCGACGGTGCGGGCCAGCTCGGCCTGCGTCATCCCGGCGGACTCACGATGGGCGCGGATACGGTTGGAGACCAGTGTCGGTCTGACCATCAGATGAGCCCTCGGCGGTACGCGATGACGCGAGCGATGCCTCCGACGATCGCGGCGACCACGAAGCCGACGAACATCGTGGTGGCAATCCAGAACACGTCGGCACCGAAACCGCAAAGCGCGATGACGCCGAGGCCGGCGATGACGACGAAGGCCTGCTCGACGCGGCTCCCCATGCGGCCGATGTCACGATCACGGATGTCGGAACGGCCGACGCCGTCCGGGTCCTTCGCTCCCGCGATCATGCCCCAGAGGATGCTGAGAATGATGCTCGCGACGATGCTGCCGCCGATGACCCACAGCATCAGCGGGAACCAGTCGACGGCCGTCACCGGGCCGCCGGCAGCCTGCTGCAGGACCAGTACGACATAGGCGAGGAGCGTGAGGGGGCTCACGACGAGGCCCGCCCAGGCGTTGCGTTCTTCGTAGACCATGATGCCTCCGATGTAAAAGATTGTTGACACGCTCAGAGTAGGCCTGCTGGCTCACGTGTGTCAAGAATCTTTTACATCAGAGCGGCGCGACTCTCAGATCACCTCACTGAAGGTCCGATCCGGGTTCCCGTAGCGGTGCGCGGTGATCGTTATCGACTGCTCGTGCACGAACGGCAGCAGTTCGATGCGCCCGGCCGCGGTCACCTCGCCGTCGTAGACCGCGAGGTCGGGGTCCCCCTGCGTCGCCGCCGCCAGAGCTGCGTGAGCTGCAGCGACCGCATCGCGGGGGCCGACCAGACGCACCCTGTCGCTGCCCGGGTCCGACGCCGACCCGTGGGCGTCCGCCCCATTCGAGCCGGGCCCGCTCGAGTCCGGCCCGCTCGAGTCCGGCCCGCTCGAGTGCGAGTCCGAGTCGGAGACGAGTCGCCGCATCCGTCGCATCCACTCCTCATCGCTCTCGAGGAACACCACGGCATCGAGATCACCGAGCGCGCGCCGCACCTCGGCCGGCAGCCCTGTGGGCGTCGAAAGCACGAAGTCCGCACCGGCTCGCACGCCGGCGATCACGACCCGCAGCAGATCCTGGAGGTCGGCGTCATCGGTCGCACGGATCTCGACGGGCACCGGTCGGTAGCGCAGCAGGTTGCGTTCGACGCCCAGGTGCGACACGTCGCGCACCTGGCCGAACTCCCGATCCCAGGCGAGAGCATCCGACAGCGCCGAACGGCGCAGCCACTCGAACGCTTCGTACTCGAGCGACGGCTGAGCGGATTCGATCAGGGCGGTGATTCGCGAGTCGAGGCCACGGAGGTGCAGGGTGCTCGACGCCGCTCCCCCGGGTCGCGAACGCCAGGAACCGAGCCCGATCAGATAGTTGGGTCCGCCTGCTTTCGTGCCCGGCCCCACCGACGAACGCTTCCACCCGCCGAAGGGCTGGCGCTGCACGATCGCGCCGGTGATCCCCCGGTTGACGTAGAGATTCCCGGCCTGCACGTGCTCCAGCCAGTGGGCGAGGTCGTCGGGGTCCTGCGTGTGCAGGCCGGCGGTCAGCCCGTAGGCGACGGCGTTCTGCAGCTGGACGGCCTTCGCGAGCGTCGGCGCATGCATCACGCCGAGCACGGGCCCGAAGAACTCCTCCATGTGGAACCGCGACCCCGGCTGCACGTCGACGCGGACGCCGGGGCGCCAGAGTCGCCCGCTGCCGTCGTCTTCGGGGGCGAGCGATGGCTGGACCAACCACTTCTCGTCGCCTTCGAGTTGCGTCAGCGCCCAGGCGAGCTTGCCGTGCGGCTTCTCGATCACGGGACCGACCTCGGCGAGTGGGTCCGTGGGCCAGCCGACATGCAGCGAGCGCACCGCGTCCGCCAGCTGCCGGGCGAACCGCTGCGAGCGGCCCACCGGACCGACGAGGATCGCCAAGGATGCGGCGGAGCACTTCTGCCCCGCGTGACCGAACGCGCTCTTGACGAGGTCGGCGACGGCGAGATCGAGGTCCGCCGACGGGGTGATGAGGATCGCGTTCTTGCCGCTCGTCTCGGCCAGCAACGGCAGGTCGGGTCGCCACGATCGGAACAGCGCTGCCGTGTCCCATGCCCCCGTGAGGATCACGCGATCGACGGCATCGTGGGTGATGAGCGCTCGACCGAGGTCACCTTCTTCGATGTCGACGAGGGCGAGCACGTCGCGCGGTACGCCCGCCTGCCACAGGGCCTCCGCGATGACGGCCGCGCACCGCCGGGCCTGCGGGGCCGGCTTGAAGATCACACCGGATCCGGCGGCGAGCGCGGCGAGCACTCCTCCGGCCGGGATCGCGAGAGGGAAGTTCCACGGCGGGGTGATGACGGTGACCTTCGCGGGCACGAACGCCGCACCGGCGACCGCATCCAGCTCGCGTGCTTTCGCGGCGTAGTAGCGGGCGAAGTCGACCGCCTCGCTCACCTCGACGTCGGCTTCGGCGAAGATCTTCCCCGTCTCGGATGCCGCCACCTCGATCAGTTCACCGCGGCGGGACTCGAGTGCCGCGGCCGCGCGCAGCAGTACTTCGGCGCGCTCTGCCGCGGGGCGTCCGCCCCACGCGGGGGCAGCGTCGCCGACCCCCTGGACGATGCGCTCCAGAGCGGCGGAGTCGTCGACCAGAGCTGTGGCGAGGGTGTCGTCGCCGGCGGTGGAGTCGCGGATGCTGTCGCGCACCGCCCGCGCCCAGTCCCGGTTCACGGGGAGCGCGGGGTCGCTGTCTGCGGTGTTGGTGAAGCCGGGTGCACCACCGGCATCCTCGCCGACCTCTCGCGCCGAGTAGACCGCCGTCTCGAGGTAGGCCTCGGCCCCGGTGTCGTCCGAGCCGCGGGAGATGCCGAGCACCGCCTGGGTGAGATCCGTCTCCGGCACGGGATCGACGGGTGCTGGGCGCAGCGACTCGTGCACCGGCGCCAGGCGGTTCTGCGTGCGACGCGGGCCGATCCACAGCGACGGGTCGTTCGAGCGCTCGAAGGCGTCGAGGAAGCGATTCTGCTCGCGGGTGAACAGCGTCTCGTCGTGGTCGAGCTGGAACGCCGCCGACAGGAAGTTGTCGGCCGACGCGTTCTCTTCGAGGCGGCGCACCAGGTAGCTGATGGCGACGTCGAATTCGGCCGGCGCCACCACGGGCACATAGAGCAGCACTTCCCCGACCTCGCGCGAGACGGCCTGCACCTGCCCCTGGGCCATTCCCAGCAGCATCTCGAACTCGATGGCCTCGCGGACACCTCGTTCACCGGCCAGCAGCCAGGCGTAGGCGATGCCGAAGAGGTTGTGACCGGCGATGCCGAGCCTGACGGCGGCGGTGTGCTCCGGGCGCAGGGCCCAGTCGAGGCAGCGCAGGTAGTTCGCGTCGGTGTCGAGCTTCGAGTCGTACGTCGCGACCGGCCAGCCGTGCAGTTGCGCCTCGACGTTCTCCATGGCGAGGTTCGCACCCTTCACCAGGCGCACTTTGATGGGTGCCCCGCCGTGCGCGACGCGGTCGTCCGCCCAGGCGGTGAGTTCCTGCAACGCGGGCAGCGCGTCGGGCAGGTAGGCCTGGAGCACGATCCCGGCTTTCAGCCCCTGCAGCCGCGGGTCTTCGAGGATGCGCGTGAAGACCGCGATGGTGAGGTCGAGGTCGCGGTACTCCTCCATGTCGAGGTTGATGAACGTCGTCTCCCCCAGGGCTCCCGGGCCCGTCGAAGGGCTCGCAGCGGTCAGGTAGAGCGGCATCAGCCGATCGACGACCTGATCGACAACCTCGTCGAAAGCCCACATCGAGATGTGACTCATCACGGCCGACACCTTCACCGACACGTAGTCGACGTCGGTCCGGCGGATCAGATCGTGGATGCCGTCAAGTCGGCGCTTCGCTTCGGCCTCACCCAGCACGGCTTCACCGAGGAGGTTGAGGTTCACGCGCACCGCACCGGCCCCCGGCGCAGGCGTGCGGATCTTCTCGAGCGCCGGGCCGAGCTTGGTCGGCCGCGCATCGACGATGAGATGCCCGACCATCTCGCGCAGCACCCGCCGCGCGATCGGCACGACCGGTGAAGGCAGGATCTGCGCCACACCGCCGCCGAGGCGGACAGCCGAACGGAGGTACCAGGGCAGGAACTCCGGCACGATCGGCGCGATCCGGTGCAGCTGCGCCGCTGCGGCCGACAGACTCTCGGGGCGCATCACCCCGTCGACGAAGCCCAGAGTGAACGGCAGGCCGTTCTCGTCCTGGAGCACACCGGCGAGGCGTGCAGCCGCGGGGTCGACCTCGGCCGCCGCGGCCTCGATCACCCACCGACGCGCAAGCTCGACGGCACGATCTGCAAGGGAGGAGGATGCCACGGCATCCGACGGCGCTGACGACGACTCTGCCATGAGGTCAACCCTAAGTCGCGTTGCCCGTCATGGCGCGCAGGCGGCCCGGTTCGTGGGCGGTCGAGTCGCAGCGCCGGCGACTCAGTCGACCCAGACGCTCGGCGCGGGCATTCGGACAGGCGGAAGAGCGGAGGCCGCAGCCCAGTCGTGCACCCACGGATCGATCTCCGGGAGGCCCTCCGGCTTGCCGACCGCGGCGAAGAGCTCGTCGTGGCTGACGGTGCCGCCGGTGCGGCGCAGCATCCGCGCCCGCACGATCGCTTTGGCATAGACCTCTCCGTCGACGACCGCCCGGTGCTCCATGAAGAGGGCCTTCTCGTCGTGCCCGATGAAGCGCGTCTGCACCTCGAAACGCTGCCACAGCTGCAGCGACTTCCGGAATGTGACCGTCTCGCTGGAGACGACCGCGTACCAGCCGCGTTCGTTCATCGCGGCGAAGAGGCCGGAACGGATGAGCTGGTCCCAGCGCCCCAGGTCGAACAGGGACAGATAGCGGCCGTTGTTCATGTGGCGCAGGATGTCGATGTCGGTCGGGAGCGTCGTCAGGCGGATCCTGCCGACGGCCGTCGGATCGAGCGTCTTTCCTCGTCGCACGCGGCGGCGAGCACGGAGGATCACGAGGAGGGTGCGCCAGATCACGTTCACGAGGATCGATCGTAGCCATCGATGCACGATCGGCGAACTTCATTGTCTGAATCCTCCAGCGGTTCGACACGGCGCAAACCGATATACCGCTCGATTTCTTGATCGCCGATGCCGCGCGTAGAGTCGCGGCATGAGCGCCGAAGCCCAGCCAGAAGTCATCGTCCGTCCGGTCCGTGATGTGGATGCGGAAGCCCTCGGTCGCGTGCATGCCCAGTGCTGGCACGAGACCTACGACCACCTGATCAGCAAGGCAGCGCTCGAGAAGGTTTCCCCTCGGCGCATGGCCGAGCTGTGGACGCACTGGGCCGCACAGGGCCCCGACTTCAAGATGAGCGCCGCGCTCGTCGACGGTGAGATCGTCGGCTTCGCAGGCTCGGGACCGGCGCGCGACAAGGACGCCCCCGCATTCCGCGAGCTCTACTTCATCTACCTGCTCGACGCGTGGCACTCGACCGGCATCGGTCAGAAGCTCTTCGACGCCGCCGTCGAGAAGGAAGAGCCGCTCTACCTCTGGGTCGCCGAAGACAACCCCCGCGCACACCGTTTCTACACGCGCAACGGCTTCACGCTCGACGGAGCATCGCACACCGAACCTTTCCTGGGTGAGACGCTCACCGAGGTCCGCTTCGTCCGCTGATCACGGCCACGCCTTCGCTTCCGGCGGCGCGTTCTGTCAGAGCCGTTCGAGGATCGTCACGTTGGCGACCCCGCCGCCCTCGCACATGACCTGCAGGCCGTAGCGTCCGCCGGTGCGCTCGAGCTCATGCAGCATTGTCGTCATGAGCCGTGCGCCGGTGGCTCCGATCGGGTGACCGAGTGCGATCGCGCCACCGTTGACGTTGACCTTCTCGTGCGGGACGTCGAGTTCGCGCATCCAGGCGAGCACCACGGAGGCGAAGGCCTCGTTGACTTCGAAGAGATCGATGTCGCCGACGATCATGCCGGCACGTTCCAGCGCGTGCCTGGTCGCCGGGATCGGTGCTGTCAGCATGAGGACCGGGTCGTCACCACGTACGGCCATGTGGTGGATGCGGGCGCGCGGGGTGAGTCCGTGGTCTTCCACTGCCCGCGCGCTCGCGACGAGCACGGCGCTGGAGGCGTCGCTGATCTGAGATGCCACCCCCGCGGTGATCCGACCGCCCGGCCGTAGCGGCTGCAGTCCCGCCATCCGTTCCAGCGACGTGTCACGCCGCACGCCCTCATCGTGGGCGAGACCGTTCAACGGAGCGATCTGGCTCGCGAAGCGACCCTCATCCTGCGCGACGGCCGCCCGGCGATGACTCTCCAGGGCGAACTGCTCCATCTCGTCACGCGAGATGTCCCACCGCTCGGCGATCAGCTCCGCCCCACGGAACTGCGAGGTCTCCTGCCCCCCGTAGCGCGCCAGCCACCCCGGCGACTCAGCCTGCGGTGTCGTGAAACCGAAGGGCTCGCCGACGACCGCCGAGGAGGAGAGCGGCACTTGCGACATGTTCTGCAACCCGCCGGCGATCACGACGTCGCTCACACCGCTCATCACCGCCTGCGCCGCGAAATGCACCGCCTGCTGACTCGACCCGCACTGACGGTCGATCGTCACGCCCGGGACATGCTCGGGGAATCCGGCCACCAGCAGCGCCGTGCGGGCCACGTTGCCGGCCTGCCCGCCGATCGCGTCGATCGTCCCGAGGATGACGTCGTCCACCACTCCCGGATCGATGCCCGTGCGTTCGACGAGGGCACTCAGGCTGTGCGCGCCGAGATCAGCCGGATGGATGCCGGAGAGCGAGCCGCCCCGCTTGCCGACCGGCGAGCGAACCGCGTCGACGATGTATGCCTCTGCCATGTCTCTCTCCTGACCTCGTCTGAGGATGCTGGGTGTCAGCGTCCCGACACGTTGCCGAACACCTTCGCGATCGGTGCGAGCACGAGCGGCCGCGCCGCGACCCACGCGATCGCCACCACGACCAGGGATGCGACGAACACCCAGAAGCCCGTCCAGGTGACAGCATCCTGCAACGCGTACATGTGGTTGAGGTTCCGCAGGAAGCCGGTCAGCATCACCAGCGCCACGTGGGCGATGATGAACGCCACGAAGTACAGCATGATCGGGAAGTGCAGGGCACGAGCCCACTCGACCGGATACGCCCTCGAGAGGCGCTCGGCCTTCTTCGGCCACAGGCCGGACATGCGGAAACCGGTGATCGCCGCCAGCGGTGCCGCGATGAAGACGGTGACGAAGTACGCGAGCTGCTGCAGGCTGTTGTAGTTGTTCCAGCCGTTCTCGTGCGGCCAGTCGAACGAGACGTACTGCAGTGCGGCGGACAGCGCGTTCGGGAACACCTCCCAGCTGGTCGGCACGATGCGCACCCAATGACCGGTCACGAACAGCAGCACCACGAAGGCCACGCCGTTCACCAGCCACAGGATGTCGAGCGCCTGATGGAACCAGAGGGTGAGGCTGATCTTGCCCTTCTGCTTTCCGCGGGGGGCCCAGAACACGGTCGGTCGCTTCTCGGTGCGCACCCGCAGCCCTGACCGGATGATCAGCACGATCAGGAACATGTTGAAGAAGTGCGCCCAACCGACCCACGGCTCGAATCCCGGCTCGACCGAGATCGCCGGCTCGTACTCACCGGGGAATGCCGCGAGGAAGTCCTGCATGAACGGGACGCTCAGCAGCGTCCGGACGAACGCGATCGCGGCGGCGGCGATCAGACCGAGAGCAGCAGCTCCCACGAGGGCCGCGATGGCCTGGGGCCACGTCGGTCGGCGGCGGTCGGATGCCGGGGCGGCGGTGTACCGGCGCGGTGCACGACCGTCCCACACGGTTCGCGTCCACGGCAGCGGCGTGTCGACGTCGGCGGCGGGTGCGTGCACCACGGCCGTCGTTCTCGGCTGAGTGGGGGCGGCAGCGGCGTCGGTTGCGGTGTCGGGTGCGGTGCCGGTTGCGGTGGTGGGTGCTGTTGCTGTCGCTGTTGCGGCATCGGTTGCGGTTGCGGTTGCGGTTGCGGTTGCGGTTGCGGTTGCGGTTGCCAGCAAACTTCCTGCGGGAGGCCAGGGCTCCCCACCCGGGACTCGGGGAAGTCCGCGGCGAGCCGACACCCGCGCCGACGACACCTCTGCCACCGAAGCCTGCGCGGTCGGGGCCTGCGCGGCAGGGGCCTGCGCCGCAGCCACCAGCACCTCCTCCGCGGCCACACGAGGGGCCGACGTCGCGGCGGCCGGAGTGGGACCGTCACCCCGGACTCCCGCATCCGCGGGGGGCCACGGCTCGCCGCCAGGAACGCGGGGCAGCCCGCGCCGCACACTCGTGGAACCTCCTCGGCCCGAGTTCGCCGGGGATGCCGGGGTCGCCGCAGCAGCGACCGATGCAGCATCCGTCGTTCCCGAAGCTACGGGGAGGGTGGCGGTGGTGGCGGTGGGGGCGGTGGCGGCGACGGAACCGTCTCCCAGGACGCCTTCCGCATCTGCGGGAGGCCAGGGCTCGCCACCGGGGACACGCGGGAGACCGCGCCTCAGCATCCGCGTCGCCATCGCGGCTACTTCTTCCGCGCCTCGAGCGCCGCGATGATCTGCGGGACCACGGTGAACAGGTCGCCGACGATGCCGAAGTCGGCCACATCGAAGATCGGGGCTTCGCCGTCTTTGTTGATCGCGACGATGGTCTTCGACGTCTGCATGCCGGCGCGGTGCTGGATGGCCCCGGAGATTCCGAGAGCGACATACAGTTGCGGCGACACGGACACACCGGTCTGCCCGACCTGATACGACTGCGGGACATACCCGGCATCGACGGCTGCGCGCGAGGCGCCGATGGCCGCACCGAGGGCATCGGCGAGCTGCTCGACGAGCGCGAACTTCTCCTTCGATGCCAGACCGCGCCCGCCAGACACCACACGAGTCGCACCGCGGAGATCCGGGCGAGAGGACGCGACCTCGACGGTCTCCACCGGTCCGGCGGTCGCCACGACGACGCCGGACGGCGTCACCGACAGCTGCTCGACCGTCGGTGACGCGACGGCTTCCGCTCGGGCGTCGACCGCTCCCTGGCGCACCGTCACCACGAGCGTGCCGAACGTCGCGGCGGCATCGACGAGATAGGACCCGCCGTAGACGGAATGGTGGGCCACGATGCCCTCATCGTCACGCGACACACCCACGGCATCGACAGCCAAGGCACTCTTCGTGCGCACGGCGAACCGTCCCGCCACGTCGCGCCCGGTGATGGAATTCGAGACGAGGACGGCATCCGGCCGCAGCTTCTCGAAAGCCGCCTGGAGCGCGTCGACGATGGGGACGGTGAGTGCTCCGGCATCCGCCTCCGCGGTGAGCACGACGGATGCTCCGGCCGCTGCGGCCTGCGCGACGGCACTCTCGCCACCGCCCGCCACCAGCGCGACCGGGGTGCCGATGGTCGCGGCGGCGCCGATCAGGGCGGCGGTGCTGCTCGCCACCTCGCCGGAGGGGTCGAGGTCGATGAGCACCAGGATCGGGTTCTCGAGGGAGGTCATCTCACACCAGCCTGTTCTGCACGAGGTACTCGACGAGTTTCTCGGCGGCGTCGCCTTCGTCGGTCATCTTCACTCCGGCGGCCCGCGGGGGTTTCTCCGACACTGCGGTCATGATCGTCCGGGGTGCCGCGCCGGGGTCGGCCGACACGTCGAGATCGGCGAGGGAGAGCACCTCGAGCGGCTTCTTCTTCGCCGCCATGATGCCCTTGAAGTTCGGGAACCGCGCGTCGGGCAGCGCTTCGGTGATCGAGATCACCGCGGGAAGCGGAGCCGAGACCTGTTGTGCGCCGGCATCCGCGGCGCGCGTACCGGAGATGCCGTCCGCGGTGATCTGCACGGCGGTGAGCGCCGTCGCCTGCGCGAAGCCGAGGTGCTCGGCGAGCATCGCGGGGATGACGCCGCCCGAGCCGTCCGTCGACAGGTTTCCGGTGATCACCAGGTCGGGTGCGCCACGTCGGATCGCGGCGGCCAGCACCTCTGCGGTGAGTCCGAGGTCGGCGCCGACCAGCTGCTCGTCCGCGATGTGCACGGCAGATCCGGCACCGATCGCGAGCGCGCGACGCACCGATGCCGTCGAGGTCTCCGGGGCCATCGAGAGGGCCACGACCTCGGTGCCCTCGTTCTTGTCGGCGAAGCTGAGGGCGACCTCGAGGGCGCGCTCCGTGATCTCGTCGAGCACCAGGTCTCCGGCCGCACGATCGGCAAGGCCTGTCTCGAGGCTCAGCTTGCGATCGCCATAGGTGTCCGGCACCTCTTTGACCAGGACGAAGATCTTCATCGATTGCTCCTCACGACTGCTGCAATTCTAGACGGCGATACTGAGTTTCACAGCCACTGCGACTGAGGCCCAGGGCGATGTCGACGCCGGGGCGCGCGCCGCCGCCGGGTCTCGCCCCTGCCCCCGCTACCGTGGAGTCGTGGTCCGATCCCGCCCGCTCCCGATGGATCCGCTCGCCGAGGCGAAGCGGCAGTGGCTCGCGCACGGCTGGACGGACGCCGCCGACGGAATGGCCGTGGTCACGTCCGTGATGCGAGCCCAGCAGCTGCTGCTCGCCCGGGTCGACGCGACCCTCAAGCCGTTCTCCCTGAGCTTCGCCCGCTATGAGGTGCTGCGCCTGCTGGCGTTCAGCCGGGCGGGCAGCCTTCCCCTGTCGAGCGTGGTCGCTCGACTCCAGGTGCACGCGACGACCGTGACGAGCACAGCCGAGCGTCTCGTGCGCGACGGCCTCATCGTGCGCGAACCGCACCCGCACGACGGGCGCGCAGCGCTTCTCACCCTCACCGATGCCGGACGCGACCTCGTCGAGCAGGCGACGGAGACTCTGAACGCCGAGGTCTTCGCTGATCCGGGACTCAGCCGCGACGACGCCGCGGAACTCGTCGCGATCGTGGCACGGATGCGGAAGAACGCGGGTGACTTCACCGACCCGCGTCCCCAGCCCGAGGCGCTCTGAGGTGGCACAGTTCATCCTCGAGACGATCGTCGCTGCGCCGCCGGAAGACGTGTTCGCCGCATCGCTCGACCCCGAACTGCACCTGCGGACGATGGCCCGGTACGGCGAGACCATGGTGGAAGCGCCCGCCGGTGGCGCTTTCGCCGAGGGCTCGACCGTGACATGGCAGGCACGACACTTCGGCATCCGGTTCCACCTTCGCTCGGTGGTGTTCGACATCGATCCGCCGCGGGCGTTCTCCGACCGGCAGATCGCAGGGCCGTTCGGCGCATTCCTGCACGAGCATGCGTTCACAGAGCATCCGGTCGGTACGGTGATGCGCGACACCGTCACCTTCCGGTCGCCTCTGGGACTCATCGGGCGGATCGTCGACGCCCTGGTGATGCGCGCATACCTGGGGCGCCTCATCGCGGAACACAATGCGGTGCTCGCCGCCGAGGTCGAGGGCCGCGGGCGTACCCTGTCGGGATGAGTGAACTGCGCCTGCACACCGTCCTGGTCGGCCGCGGCCCGGGAGCGGCGATCCTGCTCAGTGACGAGCAGGTCGCGTCCCTCGGCGCCGGCAAGTCCTTCCCTGTCGTCGTCACCATCGCCGGACGCACCGCCCGCCTGCGGCTCGCACGCATGAGTGGCGAGAACATGATCGGCTTCAGCAAAGCGATCCGCACCGATCTGGACGTCGAGATCGATCACGAGGTCGACGCCGTGATCCGGGTGGACTCCGCCGAACGCACCGTCGACGAGCCGGAACAGCTCGCCGCGGCGCTCAATGCCGAGCCCGCATTGCGCGCCGCTTTCGACGCCCTGTCGTACACGGCGCGCAAGGAGCACGCGCGCAGCATTGCCGACGCGAAACAGGAGGCGACCCGCGAGCGCCGCATCGCGAAGATCGTGGAAGGCCTCCGCGGCACGTAGCTCACGCGACCTCATCGGACCGTGACCTCATCGGTTGACGAACTTCGGTGGCCGCTTCTCGCGGAAGGCCGACATCCCCTCTTTCTGGTCCGCTGTGTCGAAGAGGGCGGCGAACGCCTTCTTCTCGTGCGCGAGACCGTCGGACAGGGTCGTCTCCATCGCGGCATCCAGTGCGGCCTTGGCGGCGTAGACCGACGGCAGCGACCTCGACGCGATGGTCTCGGCGAGCTTCTCGGTCTCGGCGAGCAGGTCGGATGCCGGCACCACCCGCGACACCAGGCCGGAGCGCTCGGCTTCTTCGGCGCCCATGAACCTGCCCGAGAGCACGAGCTCTGCCGCCTTGTAGTAGCCGACGGCGCGGATGAGTCGCTGCGTGCCGCCCATCCCCGGAATGACGCCGAGGTTGATCTCGGGCTGCCCGAACTTCGCCGTATCGGACGCGAGGATGATGTCGCACATCATGGCGAGTTCACAGCCGCCGCCGAGGGCGAAGCCGGACACGGCGGCGATCACCGGGGTGCGCACAGCGGCGAAGTCGCTCCAGACACCGAAGTGGTCGGTCTCGAGCATCCGGGCTGCCGACATGCCCTCCATCTCCTTGATGTCGGCGCCGGCGGCGAACGCCTTCTCTGAGCCGGTCACCACGATGGCGCCGACGCCGTCGTCGCGGTCGAAGGCGAGGGCTGCGGCCGTGACCTCTTCGGCGAGCCGGCCGTTCAAGGCATTGAGAGCCTCCGGACGATTCAGCGTGATCCAGCCGACTCGTCCGCGCTGTTCGACCAGGATCGTCTCATACTCGGTCATATCGCCCTCTCCGTCGTGGTGGTGTTCAGTATCTCGCTCAACGACCGGGGCCAGACGCTCTGCCGTCGCGGATATCCGTGATGATGCCCGAGAAATCCCGACCGGCGCCGTCGCCCGCGGCGAAGGATGCGTAGATCTGCTGGGCCAGCCGCCCCATCTGCGCGTCCGTCGAGGTCTGCTCGATCGCCTGCAGCGCGAGACCGAGATCCTTCGCCATCAGCGCCCCGGCGAATCCCGGCTGGTAGTCGCGATTCGCGGGACTGGTCGGCACCGGACCCGGAACGGGGCAGTTCGTGGTGATCGACCAGCATTGCCCGGAGGCCTGGGACACGACATCGAACAGCGCCTGGTGTTCGAGCCCGAGGCGCTCCCCCAGCACGAACGCCTCAGCGACGGCGATCTGCGAAACCGCGAGGATCATGTTGTTGCACACCTTGGCCGCCTGACCGAGCCCCGGGCCCCCGCAGTGCACGATGCGCGTGCCCATCACCTCGAGCAGCGGGAGAGCGGCGGCGAAGTCGTCGTCCGAGCCCCCGACCATGAAGGCGAGAGTGCCCTTCTCGGCGCCGACGACCCCGCCAGACACCGGGGCATCGATGTTGCGGTGCCCGGCGGCGAGCGCGAGAGCGTGAGCGGCTCTGGCCTCGTCGACGGCGATCGTGGACGACTCGATGAACAGGGTCCCTGGCTGCGCGGCGGCGAGCAGTTCCGTCCGGTAGGCCTCGATCACATGCTTACCCGCCGGGAACATCGTGATGACGACGTCCGCGTCGGCGACGGCATCCACCCCGCTCGCTGCCACGGGGATACCGGCAGCCTGCGCAGCCTCGACGGCCGCGGGCACGAGGTCGAAACCGTGAACCTCGTGCCCCGCGGCGACGAGGTTCTTCGCCATCGGCAGGCCCATGTGACCGAGCCCGAGGAAGGCTACGCGTGTCATGACGCACTCCGCATCGACGACGATCCGGCGGGACGGAGCATTTCGCGCCCGACGATCAACCGCATGATCTCGTTGGTCCCCTCGAGGATCTGGTGCACTCGAAGATCGCGGACGACCCGCTCGATGCCGTAGTCCTGCAGGTACCCGTAGCCGCCGTGCAGCTGGAGCGCGCGATTCGCGACGTCGAAGCCGGCATCGGTGGCGAAGCGTTTGGCCATGGCGCAGCGCATCGTCGCGTCTGGCGCCTGCTCGTCGACGGCCTGCGCACCGTCGCGCACCATCAGGCGCGCGGCCTGCAGGTCGGTGCGCATGTCCGCGATGGCGAACAGGATCGACTGCTTCTCGGCGAGCGGCTCCCCGAAGGCGACCCGTTCGTGCACGTACTGCACCGCCCGGTCGAGTGCCCACTGCGCCCCACCGAGGGAGCAGGCGGCGATGTTGAGCCGGCCGCCGTTGAGCGCGGACATCGCGATCGCGAACCCCCGACCCTGGTCACCCAGGAGAGCGGATGCCGGAACCCGCACTCCGTCGAGGATGACCTGCCGGGTGGGTTGCGCGTGCCAGCCCATCTTCTTCTCGGGGGCGCCGAAACTGAGCCCGTCGGCGTCGCCGGGGACGAGGAACGCGCTGATCCCTCGCGCACCGCTGCCGTGTTCTCCGGTCCGCGCCATCACGACGTAGACGGCGGCCTCGCCTGCCCCGGAGATGAACTGCTTGACCCCGGTGAGCACGTAATCGTCGCCGTCGCGGACCGCGCTGGTGGCGATGTTCGCCGCATCCGATCCGGCACCCGGTTCCGTGAGGCAGTACCCGCCGAACTCCTGCATCGCCGTCAGCGGAGGAAGCCATGTTCCGCGCTGCTCGTCGTCGCCGTAGGTGTCGATCATCCAGACGACCATGTTGTGGATGGAGATGTATGCGGCGACGGCGGTGTCCCCCTTCGCCAACTCTTCGAAGATCGCGACGGTGTCGCTGCGACTGAGGCCGCTGCCGCCGAACTCCTCGCGCACGTATATACCGCCGAGGCCGAGTTCGCCGCCGCGATTGAGGGATTCGCGGGGAAACAGGTGCTTCTCGTCGCGCTCAGCGGCGTACGGGGCCAGTTCGGTCTCGGCGAACTCGCGGACGGCGTCGAGAATGGCTTCCCGCTCTTCGGCGGTGGTGGTGGTGGTGACGCTGGTGATTGTCATTTCCGTGTCCTGGTTCGTGGGGATCAGCGCATCGTGAGGATCAGTGCATGGTGGGGATGACGAAGCTGGCGCCAGCCGAGGGGCCCTGCGACTCTCGGAGCGAGCTGGACGGCCACCGGCTCGTGACCGTCTTGGTCTTCGTGTAGAACCGGAAGGCGTCTGCGCCGTGCTGATTGAGGTCGCCGAATCCGCTGCGTTTCCAGCCCCCGAACGTGTAGTACGCGATCGGCACCGGAATGGGGACGTTGACGCCGACCATGCCGACCTCGACCCGGGCCACGAAGTCGCGGGCCGCATCCCCGTCGCGGGTGAAGATGGCGACGCCGTTGCCGTATTCGTGCTCGGATGCCATCCGGAGCGCTTCTTCGTAGTCGGCGGCGCGCGCGATCACCAGAACCGGACCGAAGATCTCCTCTCGGTAGATCGCCATGTCGGTGGTGACGTGGTCGAACAGCGTCGGGCCGAGGTAGAAGCCCTCCTCATAGCCGTCGACGCGGAAGCCCCGCCCGTCGGCGAGGAGGGTTGCTCCCTCGTCGATCCCCTGCTGGATGTAGCCCTCGACGCGCTCGACGGCCGCGCGGGTGACGAGCGGCCCGTAGTCGACGTCGGCGGACAGCGAGGGACCGATCCGCAGCTGCGCGACCCGCTCCACCAGCTTCGCCGCCAGCGCGTCGGCGGTCTCCTGCCCGACGGGGACGGCGACCGAGATCGCCATGCACCGCTCGCCTGCCGAACCGTAGCCCGCGCCGATGAGAGCGTCGGCGACCTGGTCGAGGTCGGCATCCGGCATCACGATCATGTGGTTCTTGGCCCCGCCGAAGCACTGGGCACGCTTGCCGTTCGCTGCGGCCGTGGAGTAGATGTATTCGGCGATCGGCGTCGAACCGACGAACCCGATGGCCCGGATGCGGTCGTCGGCCAGCAGCGCGTCGACGGCCTCCTTGTCGCCGTGCACGACGTTGAGCACGCCGGCGGGGAGCCCCGCCTCGAGGAACAGCTCAGCCAGGCGGACCGGCACGGAGGGATCGCGTTCGCTCGGCTTGAGGACGACCGCGTTGCCTGCGGCGAGGGCGGGACCCGCTTTCCACAACGGGATCATCGCCGGGAAGTTGAATGGCGTGATCGCCGCGACGACCCCGAGCGGCTGACGCATCGAGTACACGTCGATCCCGGCACCGGCTCCCGTCGAGTACTCCCCTTTGAGGAGATGCGGCGCTCCCGCCGCGAACTCGATCACCTCGAGGCCGCGCTGGATGTCACCCTTCGCGTCGTCCACGGTCTTGCCGTGCTCGCGGGACAGCAGCTCAGCGAGAGGCGTCATCTCCCGCTGCACCAGGTCGAGGAAACGAAGCAGAACCCTGGCCCGCTTCTGCGGGTTCGTCGCGGCCCATGCGACCTGGGCTGCTTCGGCGTTCGAGATCACGTTCTTGACCTCTTCGGCCGAGGCGAGCGGCACCACCGCCTGCACGGCGCCGGTGCTGGGATCGAACACGTCTGCGAAGCGACCCGAGTCAGGAGTGAGGTGCGAACCGCCCACGAAGTGCGGGATTGTGCGTGTCATTGTGTGATGTCCCTTCGTACCGTCGTTGGCACAGTGGAAGTCTACTCCGGGATCCGAATATTTACTAGGACGCCCTTCTAAATCACGTGCGCCGACGTTCATCGCCGCCTCCGAGATGTTTGCGCCGCGTTCACCACCCGTCTATGTCGGCCGATTAGAACTGCATATGCGCGGACAGAGACTCAGACCGGATCGGGGCAGTCACAGCATCCGCGCCACGGTGAGCATCTCTTTGCTCCCGTTGCGGTGACAACACCGCGAGACCCCCGCCGAATCGGGTCGGCGGGGGTTCTCCTTGTCTGGCGGCCGCGGGAATCCGACGTGTCCCGGCCGAAATAGAATCGACGATGCGCCGTGACCCTGGCGCGCCCACCACAGCGCCCGAGATCCGGGTCGCCCGTCGCAGAGGACTGCCCGTGTCCGAACCCATCACCGTGTCCATCCGCCGCGAAGTCGACCCCGAGAGCATCGCCGAAGCGACCGCCTGGGTGCAGACGGGGCTGAACCTCGCCGCGAAGTATCCCGGCTTCCTCGGGTCCGGCTGGGTGCGCGCCGGCGAGGACTCGCAGGTCTGGCACATGCTGTACCGGTTCGCGAACGAGGAGTCCCTCGTGGCCTGGGAGACCTCCGAGGAACGCGAGGGGTGGCTGTCGAAGGGGCAGGGCTTCGTGCGCAGCGAGCGATCGAAGCGTCGCACCGGCATCGAGGGCTGGTTCGACGAGCCGTCCACCGGCACGATCACCGTCCCGGTCGCGGATGGCACGACGACGACGGTCGCCATCGGCACCGCACCGCCGCGCTGGAAGCAGGCGGTTTCGATCTGGCTCGGGTTCTTCCCTCTCAACGTGGCCTTCACCTATGCGCTGAGCCCGGTCCCCGGGTGGGACACGCTGCCGATCTGGCTGCGCGTGCTGGGTATGACCCTCGTACTGACGCCGATCATGACCTACTGGGTGCTCCCATGGGTCACCCGGATGCTGCGAGGGTGGCTCGCGCGCTGATCGAGGTCGCGTGGTGAGCGGGTCACCCCGAACGCCGCGTTCCGTCGACGCGGTGCGTCACGCCGGGCGCTCCCACAGCCAGGGAACGGTCTCGGTGACCTTCACGAGGCCGGCACGCTCGAGAATGGGCCGGGATGCTTCCGTCGAGTCGGAGTGGATCCAGCGGACACCCCGCGACATCATCGAACGCACCCGTGCGGCGGTGAGCGCGCGGTAGATGCCGCGACCGCGGTACTCGGGGAGAGTCGCCCCGCCCCATACGCCGGCGAACGCGGTTCCGACGACGGGTTCGATGCGCCCGGCGCTGAC
This sequence comes from Microbacterium sp. CGR2, assembly GCF_003626735.1. Classification (NCBI taxonomy): domain Bacteria; kingdom Bacillati; phylum Actinomycetota; class Actinomycetes; order Micrococcales; family Microbacteriaceae; genus Microbacterium; species Microbacterium sp. CGR2. The sequence continues at coordinate 548,638 of NZ_RBHX01000001.1, forward strand.
GATGAGTCCGTCGGCCTCCGCCACCCACACCTCGACGGATCCACCGTCGCGGTGTTGCTGGAGGATCGCGGGCAGCATGCGCTCGGCCTTGGGGTCGCCACCGAAGACCGAATCCTGCATGTCGAGCGCCGCCCGGATGCCATCGGGCGTAGTGACCTTCCGCACCGTCACGCCGTCGGGAACCTCTGCGGCGACGAGTGTCGACGCATCGCCGAGCATCACCGACTCCGCCTCGTCGGCGACGAAGCCTGCCGCGGTCAGGGCATCCGCGAGACCGGGAGCATGATCGTGCGTTCGGGTCTTCCACTCCGCGTTGCGGATGGAATCGTCCTCCGCCAGGAGAGCGGCCACTTCGCTGACGCGCCGGACCGGATCGTCGAGCTCCTGATACGTGACGAAGAGGTGCCCGCCGTCGAATCTGGCGATCCACAGAGGGCCGCGGCGTTCGACATCGGCAGCGCCGTGCATCTCCGCTTCGGTCCGGAGTCGGGTGTCGTATTCGGCAAGCAGGTCGGACATCGACTCAGGTTAGCGGCGGCAGCCTCGACCAGACGCGTCAGATCACCCCGGCCGACGTGAACGCGATCTCCGCAGCACCCAGGAGGAGCCGATCGGCGGCGAGGGATGCCGGAAGGATGCGCAGCCCCTCCACGTTCTCCGCCATCGCACCGGCGGCCACGGCTTCGGCGAATCCTTCCGGGTCGAGCTCCTCGAGCTGCGCGAGGAACCCGCCGAGCACCACGACAGACGGGTTGAGGATGTTCACGGCGTCCGCGATCGCCTGCGCGAGGAGCCCGCGCTGACGCAGGCTCTCCTCGCGGACGGGGTCATCGTCGGATGCTGCCGCGAGCGCGTCCGCGAGGGTCGCGTCGTCGGCGACGCCGAGTCCGAGCACGTCGAGGAGCCTGGTGCGGCTGACCTCGTCTTCGAGGACTGTCGCGCTCCCCGGGCCGACCCTGTTCTGGCCGAACTCCCCGGCGTATCCTCCGACTCCGCCGACGGGCGCGCCGTGCACGATGATCCCGCCGCCGATCCCGGACGGCCCGCCGTTGAGGTAGACGACATCGTTCGCACCCTCGGCCGCGCCGAACAGGTGCTCGGCGAGCGCACCCAGACTCGCGTCGTTGCCGACGGCGACCGGGAGACCGGTCGCCCTGGCGATGAGATCGCCCAGCGGAGCATCCGTCCACCCGAGGTGCGGCGCGTTGCGCACCAGACCGTCCGCGGCTCGGACGAGACCGGGGACCGCGACTCCCACGGCGACGAGTCGCGCATCCGCCAGTGCACCCTGACGCCAGCGGTCGATGACGTCGGCCACGAGTTCGGCGACATCCGCTGCCGTCAGCACGGATGCCGATTCGATCCGCTCGCGCACCGCGGTCGTGCGTGCAAGGTCGATCGCCGCGATCTCGACCGCATCGATCTCCGGGTTGACCGCGATCACGACGGTGTTCGGTGACGCTTCGACGACGGGCGACGGGCGGCCGACCCGACCGACTGAATCCGGCTCGCGTTCGACGACCCAGCCCTCGCTCACCAGTTCGGCGACCAGATCTGCGATCGTCGACCGATTCAACCCGGTCGCGCTCGTCAGCTGCGCGCGGGATCGGGACCCGCCCACATGCACGAGCCGCAGGACCCTGGCCAGGTTGCGCGCCCGCACTCCGTCGCCGGACTCTCGCGGCATCGCCGTCCCGCCGACCGCGATCGAAGCATCCGTCGTCGTCACATCGCCCTCGCATTCGGTTCGGCGTCCCAGTCTAGGAGGCTGGACATCGCCTTCTCCAGGTTATATGTTGTTGCTCACAACATTTCTGCAGCGCGCGCCGCGCGGCACTATGCGAAGGAGCATCATGAGCCTCACCCCGACCCGCGACGACAAGTTCTCGTTCGGCCTCTGGACCGTCGGCTACAACGGCGCCGACCCCTTCGGCGGGCCCACTCGTCCGGCCCTCGATGTCGTGCACGCGGTCGAGAAGCTCGCTGAGCTGGGTGCCTACGGCCTGACCTTCCACGACGACGATCTGTTCGCCTTCGGCTCCACCGACGCCGAGCGGCAGACCCAGATCGACCGCCTCAAGGGCGCACTCGACGACACCGGCCTCATCGTGCCGATGGTCACCACCAACCTCTTCAGCGCCCCCGTCTTCAAAGACGGCGGCGTCACCTCCAACGACCGTCAGGTGCGGCGTTTCGCCCTGCGTAAGGTGTCCCGCCAGCTCGACCTCGGCGCCGAACTCGGAGCCAAGACGTTCGTCATGTGGGGCGGCCGCGAGGGTGCCGAGTACGACTCGGCGAAGGACATCCGGGCAGCGCTCGAGCGCTACCGCGAGGCCGTGAACCTGCTCGGGGACTACGTCACCGACAAGGGCTACGACATCCGCTTCGCGATCGAGCCGAAGCCGAACGAGCCGCGCGGCGACATCCTCCTGCCGACGCTCGGACACGCGATCGCCTTCATCGACTCCCTCGAGCGCCCGGAGCTCGTCGGCGTCAACCCCGAGGTCGGACACGAGCAGATGGCCGGTCTGAACTTCGCCGCCGGCATCGCCCAGGCTCTGTACCACGGCAAGTTGTTCCACATCGACCTCAACGGCCAGCGCGGCATCAAGTACGACCAGGACCTGGTGTTCGGCCACGGCGACCTGCACAACGCGTTCGCCCTGGTCGACCTGCTCGAGAACGGCGGCCCCGGCGGGGTGCCTGCCTACGACGGCCCGCGGCACTTCGACTACAAGCCCAGCCGCACCGAAGACGAGAAGGGCGTGTGGGAGTCGGCGTCGGCGAACATGCGCACCTACCTGCTGCTGAAGGAGCGGGCGGCCGCTTTCCGCGCCGACCCCGAGGTACAGGAGGCTCTGGCCGCCGCCCGCGTCGATGAACTGACGACCCCGACCCTCAACCCGGGCGAGAGCTACGACGACTTCCTCGCCGACCGCAGCGCGTATGAGGACTTCGACGCCGACGCCTACTTCGGCGGTCACGGCTTCGGATTCGTGCGTCTGCAGCAGCTGGCGACCGAGCACCTGCTCGGCGCGCGCTGATCATCTGATGGCCCTCGTTCTCGGCGTCGATTCCTCGACGCAGTCGTGCAAGGTCATCGTGGCGGATGCCGCGACCGGTGCGGTGGTGCGCACCGGCCGCGCGCCGCATCCCGACGGCACTTCGGTCGACCCGGAGGCGTGGTGGCACGCCCTGAAGGCCGCGATCGCGGATGCCGGCGGGCTCGACGACATCGAGGCGTGGGCCATCGGCGGGCAGCAGCACGGCATGGTCGCGCTCGATGCCGAGGGGCGGGTGATCCGTGACGCGCTGCTGTGGAACGACACACGATCAGCGGATGCCGCGTCCGACCTCGTCGTCGAGTTCGGCGCCGAGACTCTGGTTCAGCGGAGCGGGCTCGTGCCCGTGGCCTCCTTCACCATCTCGAAGGTGCGCTGGCTGCGCGATCACGAGCCGGAGAACGCTGCACGGGTCGCCGCCGTGGCCCTGCCGCACGACTGGCTCACCTGGAGGCTCCGCGGGTTCGGGCCGGTCGGGGCGGATGGGGCTTCGCGCGGGCCGATCCTCGACGAGCTCGTCACCGATCGCTCCGACGCGTCCGGTACCGGTTACTGGAACCCGGCGACCGGCGAGTACGACCGCGACCTGCTCACCGCCGCACTCGGCCACGACGCGGTGCTCCCCCGGGTGCTCGGCGCCGATGAGTCGGTGACGGATGATGCGGGTCGGCGGGTCGCTCCTGGCGCGGGAGACAACGCCGCGGCGGCACTCGGCCTCGGCGCGGGGCCCGGTGACGTCGTCGTCTCGATCGGCACCAGCGGAACGGTCTTCGCCGTCAGCGAGACGCCGTCCGCGGATGCATCGGGAATCATCGCGGGGTTCGCCTCTGCCGACGGGCACTTCCTCCCGCTGGTCTGCACTCTCAATGCGGCCCGCGTGCTGGACGTGACAGCGGCGCTGCTCGGGGTCGACCACGCGGAGTTGAGCCGACTCGCGCTGGCCGCGCCCGCAGGCGCTGCGGGACTCGCGCTCGTGCCGTATTTCGAAGGCGAACGCACACCCAACCTGCCCGATGCGACCGCGACGCTGAGCGGCATGACCCTGGCGTCGACGACGCGCGAGAACCTCGCGCGCGCCGCGGTGGAAGGGATGCTGTCCGGCCTCGGCGCCGGTCTCGACGCGCTGCGAGAGAGCGGGGTACCGCTGCGGCGGGCGCTGCTGATCGGCGGAGGGGCCCAGTCGCCCGCCGTGCGAACAATCGCGCCGGAGGTCTTCGGCATCCCGGTCGAGGTGCCCGCCGCCGAGGAGTACGTCGCGCTGGGCGCTGCGCGCCAGGCGGCATCCGTGCTCTCCGACTGACCTGCGTCCCGGTCGCAGTTGCTGTCGCCGGCGCTCCCGGCGCTTGCGTTCCGGTCGCAGTTGCTGCCGCTCGGAGGGCCGCGAGACGGCAGAAACTGCGACCGGAACAAACGGAGCCCTACACCGCCCGGATGCTCCAAGCCGCGGCGTGCGTCGCTCCCGGCGCGAGAGTCACGAGGTCGGCACCCGAGTTGAAAGCATCCGGGGGGCACGTCATCGGCTCCACCGCGAGGCCGATCCGGTGCGTCGACGGCTCCGCGGGGGTGTCGGCGGTGTGTACCTGCACCCAGGGGCAGCGTTCGTCCCAGGTCATCGCCACTCCGGTGCCGTCATCCGTCACGAGCCGCACCTCTGCGAGACCGTCGGTGCGCTGCAGTCCAGTGAACGCGTGGTCGATGAAGACGTCACCGATCGGGCGAGCGTTGCGGAAGTCCCACTCCGGATGCTCCGACACCGACTCGACCGCGATCGGGCTCAGCCGGTCGGGGGTGACCGTGAGGACCTCGGATGCGGGGAGCGTGAGGGTCCACGCGTCGAGGCGTTTCGTCTCGTCGCTGCGCTCCTCGCTCAACGACCGGGAGAGGCTGCGCTCCTCGCTCAACGACCGGGGGCCCGCCACGAGATACGGATGCGGACCGGTACCCCAGGGCGCGGCATCCGCCCCGATGTTGCGCGCGGTCACCGTCTGCGTCAGGCCATCCTCAGAGAGGCGATACTCGGTCTCGACCTCGACACGGAACGGGTATCCGGTCTGCGGCTCGATCACCGCGGCGAGCACCACCCGATCGTCGAGCACGAGACGGTCGGAGAACTCCGTCCAGGCGAGCAGACCGTGGAGGGCCTGACCGCGCTCCGGTTCGGTCAGCGCGAGCTGGTGCTCGCTTCCCTCGAAGCGGTACCGCCCGTCGACCACCCGGTTCGGCCACGGTGCGAGCGTCGTGCCGCGGTATCCGGGGCGCACCTCATCGGCGTCGAACGGCACGACCAGGTCGCGTCCCTCGAAGGTGAGCATCCGCAGTGTGGCACCGACGCTCGCGATCGCCGCCTCGTAGCCGTGCGCGGCGAGGCGCAGCTGGCGTCCGGAACGTGGGAGCATCACAGTCCCTGGGCGAGGCGGTAGTAGGCCTGGTTCCAGCGCACCTGCTTCTGGAACTCCGGCAGTGTCGTGCTGTCGTCGATCACGAGCAGCTCGACCTCCGCCATCTCGGCGAAGTCGCGGAACGCCTCGATCCCCACCGCGGTCGACATGACGGTGTGGTGTGCGGCCCCCGCGGTCAGCCATGCGGCAGCGCTGGTGTTGAAGTCGGGCTGCGGCTTCCACACCGCACGCCCCACCGGCAGCTTCGGCAACGACGCCCGCGGCGGGACGTTCTCGACGACGTTGGCCGTCAGACGGAATCGGTCGCGCATGTCGCTCAGAGCCACGACCACCGCAGGCCCGGGGTCTGCCGTGAAGACCAGACGCACCGGGTCGTCCTTGCCGCCGATGCCGAGCGGGTGGACCTCCAGCGTCGGCTTCGCGGTGGTCAGCGAGGGCGACACCTCGAGCATGTGCGCGCCCAGGATGAGCTCGTCGCCGGGAGTCATGTCGTAGGTGTAGTCCTCCATGAGGCTCGCCCCACCGGGGAGGCCGGCACCCATGACGTTCGCGATGCGGACGAGGACAGCGGTCTTCCAGTCACCCTCCGCGCCGAAACCGTACCCTTCAGCCATCAGGCGCTGCACCGCGAGTCCGGGCAGCTGCTTCAACGCACCGAGGTCCTCGAACGACGTGGTGAAGGCGCCGAAGCCGCCCTCCTCGAGGAACGAGCGCAGGCCGAGCTCGATCGCGGCACCGTCCCGCAGCGACGAGTGCCGATCGCCGCCGACGCGGAGTTCCGCAGCCACCTCGTACAGCTCTTCGTACTCGGCCACGAGCGCGTCGATGTCGGAGTCGGATGCCGCAGCGACGGCATCCGCCAGCTCGTTCACACCCCACGTGTTCACCTGCACGCCGAACCGCAGTTCCGCCTCGGTCTTGTCACCCTCGGTGACCGCGACGAAACGCATGTTGTCGCCGAAGCGGGCGAGCTTCAGCGAACGCGACGCGGCGAGACCGGCGGCCGCCCGCTGCCAGGTGCCGAGTTCACGGCGAACCCGGGGGTCGCTGGCGTGCCCGACGATCGTCTTCCGCGGAACGCCGAGGCGCGTCTGGATGTACCCGAACTCCCGGTCGCCGTGCGCGGCCTGGTTCAGGTTCATGAAGTCGAAGTCGATGTCGGCCCAGGGCAGTTCGACATTCGCCTGCGTGTGCAGGTGCGCGAGCGGCTTCTGCAGCGCGTCGAGACCGGCGATCCACATCTTGGCGGGGCTGAACGTGTGCATCCAGGCGACGAGCCCGATCACCCGGTCGTCGGCGTTCGCCTCCAGGGCGGTGCGCTTGATGGCGGCGGCATCCGTCAGCACCGGCTTCCAGACGACCTTCACCGGCACCTCGGACGACTCATCGAGGAGACGCGCGATCTCCTGCGACTGTTCGGCGACCTGGGCGAGAGTCTCCGGGCCGTAGAGGTGCTGGCTGCCGGTGAGGAACCAGACCTCGTAACCGTCGAGGGAGGTGGTGAGAGCCATGGTGCGCCTTTCAGAGGGATGTGACGGCGGCGGCCTCGATGGCGAGGCCCGCCCGGTAGCGGTCGAGGTAGGACGCGAACCCGGCGACGTCGGCCGGATCCGGATCGACGGTGGCGAGCGATGCCGCGGCGAAGACGTGCCGCGCGAGGTAGTCGCCCAGCGAGAGCTCCTCGGCGTGGGAAAGGTAGGACGCGAGCACCGCGATCCCCCACGCCCCGCCCTCTGCAGCCAGCTCGCCCACGACGACGGGAGCGTCGAGCGCTCCGGCGAGGAATCGTTGCGCGACGCCGGCCGTGCGGAACATCCCCCCGTGCGCGAACATCCGGTCGAGGTGCACGCCCTCCGCCGCCAGCACGTGCATACCCAGGGCGAGGGTGCCGAAGACGCCGTAGAGCTGCGCGCGCATGAAGTTCGCGAGCGTGAAGGCGCTGTCCGGTGTCCGCACGAACAGCGGACGCCCTTCGGTGAGGCCCGCGATCGGCTCCCCGGCGAGGTGGTTGTAGGCGATCAGGCCCCCGGCATCCGCTTCGCCCTCGAGCGCTTCACGGAAGAGCGCGTCGAACACGGCATCGTCGCTCAGCGGCTGACCGGCCGCGACGGCGAAACGGGTGAACAGTCCCGCCCAGGCGGCGAGTTCGCTCGCGCCGTTGTTGCAGTGCACCATGGCGACGGCATCACCCGCCGGCGTGGTCACGAGATCGAGTTCGTGGTGCACCTCGGCGAGCGGATGCTCCAGGACGACCATCGCGAAGATGCTCGTCCCGGCGCTGACGTTCCCCGTACGCGGGGCTACCGAGTTCGTCGCCACCATTCCGGTTCCCGCGTCGCCCTCGGGCGGGCAGAGAGGGATGCCGGGTCGCAGCGCACCCGTCGGATCGAGCAGTGCGGCCCCCGCGGCGGTCAGTTCGCCCGCCGCGGCTCCGGCAGGGAGCACGGTGGGAAGAAGGTCCGCGAGAGGGAGCGGCAGCCGGTCCCCGGCCTGCGCGTCGTAGGCCCGCAGCATCCGCTCGTCGTAGTCCCGTGTCGTCGAATCGATGGGGAACATGCCCGAGGCGTCGCCGACGCCGAGGACTCGTTCGCCGGTGAGCCGGTGGTGCACGTGGCCGGCGAGCGTGTTCACTGCGGCGATCTGCCCGATGTGCGGTTCGGAGTCGAGGACGGCCTGATGCAGGTGGGCGATCGACCAGCGCAGCGGGATGTTGACGCCGAAGAGATCGCCCAGCTCGGCGGATGCGGCGCCGGTGTTCGTGTTGCGCCACGTGCGGAACGGGACCAGCAGCTCGCCGCTCTGGTCGAAGGCGAGGTACCCGTGCATCATGGCCGAGATCCCGATGGCGCCGAAGGTCTCCGGACGCACGCCGTGCTGCGCCTCGGCATCCGCGGCGAGCTCGGCGTATGCCGCTTGCAGGCCCTGCCACACCTCGTCGAGATCGTAGGTCCAGAGGCCGCCCTCGAGCCGGTTCTCCCAGGCGAACGATCCGGTCGCGAGCACCTCCGTGGCGTCGGATCCGATCAGGCAGGCCTTGATCCGGGTGGAGCCGAGCTCGATGCCCAGGCTCGTCCGGCCGTCGCGGATGTCATCGGTGCCACTCATCGCCGCGCGTCCTGACTCTGGCCGTACACGTTCTGATATCGGTCGTACAGGCTGTCGATCGCCTGCTGCGGAATCGGGATGAGCGGACCGGCTTCCCGGGCGAGGTGCACGGTGCGGGCGACGTCTTCGACCATGACCGCGGCTTTGACGGCATCCTTCGCGTCGGCTCCGATCGTGAACGGCCCGTGATTCTGCATGAGGACCGCCCGGGAGCGGTGCCCGCTGAGCGTTTCGACGATCCCTCGCCCGATGGAGTCGTCGCCGATGATCGCGAACGGACCGACCGGAATCGGACCCCCGAACTCATCCGCCATGGCCGTGATCACGCACGGGATCTCCTCACCACGGGCGGCCCAGGCGACGGCGTAGGTCGAGTGCGTGTGCACGACACCGCCGACATCGGGCATGTTGCGGTAGACGTAGGCATGCGCGGCGGTGTCGCTCGACGGGGAACGATCACTGCCCGGAGTGCCCGGGATGACGCCGCCGTCGAGGTCGCAGAGGATCATGTTCTCCGGGGTCAACTCGTCGTACGAGACACCCGACGGCTTGATCACGAACAGATCTGCACCCGGGACTCGTCCGGAGACGTTGCCGCCGGTCCAGACCACCAGGCCGTAGCGGACCAGCTCGCCGTGCAGGCGGGCGACGTCGGCGCGGACAGCGGCGATGGCTTCTTCGACGGCGGGGCTGAAGGTGGGGGCTTCGTTGCTCACAAGGACCTCAGGGGTTGGCTACCGGTCACTGTGACCGGTCACAGAAGTGTGTCACGCCGCCTCCTCGCCCGTCAAGGACTCGCGTGGTCCGCTTAGCGGGGCGGGGCGACCGAGGCGCGCGAGATCAGCACCGGTGCGACCGGCGCCAGAGCGGATGCCGCGGAGCCCGGGACTGTGGGGCCGGACCCGGCGGGGGCGACCCCACCCACGACCGCGTCGATCGCCCGGCGTGCGAGCTCGTCGAAGTCCTGTCGCACGGTGGTGAGCTTCGGCCAGTAGTAGGCGGCGTCCGGGATGTCGTCGAAGCCCACGACACTGAGGTCCGCCGGCACCGAGAGGCCGGCCTCCTGGAGCCCGCCCAGCAGCCCCAGCGCCATCTGGTCGTTCGCGGCGAACACCGCGGTCACCCCGGCAGTGCGGATGTCGGATGCCGCGGCGTAGCCCGAACCGGCCGACCAGTCGCCGACGATGACGGGCCCCGCCGGGAGCCCCCGCGCAGCGAGCTCGGCGGCGAAGCCCTCGGCGCGGGACTCCGCCTCGAGCCAGTCCGGCGGGCCGGCGAGGTGCGCGATGCGGGTGTGCCCGGCATCCGCGAGTGCGGCGACCGCCAGCCGGGCACCCGCGGCCTGATCGACCGAAAGCCCCCGTGCTCCCTGTCCCGCCGAGTGCAGCGTCACCACCGGAACCCCGATCCGCAGCGCGTCCAACGCGTGGAGGGTGCGGGCATGCGGAGCGACGACGACGATTCCCTCCACCCCCTGCGCGATGAGGTGGTCGACGGCCGAGACGACCGCCTCGGCATCCCCCGCGTCGGCGAATGCCGCGCTGACCCAGTAGCCCGACCCTCGGGCCGCGGCCTCGAGCGCCGCGATGCTGCGCGAGGGCCCGTACTGCAAGGCGTCGGAGGCCAGCACGCCGAGCGTCCGGGATCTGCGCGTACCGAGTGCCCGGGCGGCGTTGTTCATCCGATAGCCGAGTTCCGCCATCGCCGACCGCACGCGCTGTTGAGTCGCGGCGGCGACGTCCGGGTGGTCGTTGAGCACTCTCGACACCGTCTGGCGCGACACTCCGGCGAGCGCCGCGACGTCTCGTACGCCGACGGTGCGGTCCGGGGTGCTGCGCGACTCACTCACGCGGTTGAGTGTACGACGCCCGGCCCTTCCTACTCGTCGACGTGGCACTCTGGTGACATGCGCATCGCTCTCACCGGATCATCGGGCAAGCTCGGCCGCGTCGTCGCTCGCGAACTGCGGTCGAACGGCCACGACGTCATCGGCATGGACATCTCGGGCACCCGCGGGCCGGGTTTCGTCCAGGTCGATCTGACCGACTACGGCCAGGTCATCGACGCCTTCACGGCCGTCGGAGACCAGCATGACGGCGTCGACGCGGTCGTGCATCTCGGTGCGGTGCCGGCCCCCGGCATCCGGACCGACGTGGCCACCTTCCACAACAACATGCCCGCGACGTTCAACGTGTTCTGGGCGGCCGTGCGGCTCGGCATCCGTCGCGTCGTCTACGCGTCCAGCGAGACGGTGCTGGGCCTCCCGTTCGACGTGCCGCCGCCGTACGTCCCGGTCGACGAGGACTACCCCGCGCGCCCCGAATCGGTGTACTCGCTGGTGAAGACGCTCGAGGAGCAGCTGGCCACCGAGCTCGTCCGCTGGCATCCGGACCTGTCGATCACGGCCCTGCGATTCTCGAACGTGATGAACCCGGAGGACTACGCCGAGTTCCCCTCCTTCGACGCGGATGCTCAGCGGCGCAAGTGGAACCTGTGGGGGTACATCGACGCCCGCGACGGCGCCCAGGCCGTGCAGCGTGCGCTCGAGGTGGCCGCCCCCGGGTTCGATCGGTTCATCATCGCGGCCGCCGACACGGTCATGTCACGTCCCAACGCCGAGCTGCTCGCCGAGGTCTTCCCCGACGTGCCCGTGCGGCGGGAGTTCGGTCCGAACGAGACGCTGCTGTCGATCGACAAGGCGCGGCGGATCCTCGGTTTCGACCCGCAGCACTCCTGGCGGGACTAGCCTCAGGCCGTCCGGTCGCAGTCGGGTTCCTCCCCGTGTTCCGGTCGCAGTTGCGGCCACTTCAGGGGCGATATGACGGCCGAAACTGCGACCGGAGCACGGCAGGGCGGTCCTTCGACGGCAGATACTGCGACCGGAGCGACCCCCGGAACCGCGACTACCGGCGGGCGATCGTCGACCCGCGGATGACCAGCCGCACGGGCAGGTGATGCGACCCCTCGCCGATGTCGACACCGTCGATCGCGTCGAACACTCGCTGCGCAGCCTGTCGTCCGAGCTGCTGCAGGTTCGCGTCGATGCTGGTGAGCTCCGGGCGGGCATTGGTGGCGAGCACTTCCCAGTTGTCGTAGCCGATCACGGCGAGATCGTCGGGCACGGAGCGTCCCAGATCTCTCGCCGAGTCGAGCACCCCGCGGGCGATCTGGTCGGAGCCGCAGAAGATCGCATCGATGTCGGGATGCCGCTGCAGCAGGAGCGCGCCGGCATCCCTCCCCCAGTGCTCGGTCCATTCCGACAGCATCGGTTCGCCGACCAGTTCGAGCCCCGCTTCGGCGAGCGCCGCTCTGGCTCCGGCGAGACGGTCCTGCGCCGCGGCGTAGGACGGCTCCCCGGAGATGTGGGCGATGCGCCGCCGGCCGCACGCGAGCAGATGCTCGATCGCGAGGCGTCCGCCGGCGTAGTTGTCGGGAGTCAGGGACAGGTCGCGCGGATCGTCTGAGGGCGCGTAGGCGTAGACGACCGGAACCGGAAGATCCTGTCCGAGCGACGGGCGCGGATCGGTCTGGCGCCCCACCACGATGATGCCGTCGACGCGGCGGCTGAGCAGCTCCTTGAGGTGGTGCTGTTCGCGGATGGCATCGCCACGGGCATCACAGAGGAAGACGTTGACGCGTCCCGCTCCGAAGGCATCTTCCGCCCCCATGAGGATCGGGATCATGAAGCGGCCTTCGAGGTCGCTGGTGAGCAGGCCGACGGTGCCGGTGCGTCCGGCGAGCAGCCCCCGCGCCATCGCGTTGGGAGTGAACGCCAGCTCATCGGCGGCGGCGAGCACGCGGGTTCTGGTGGCCGCCGCGACGTCGCCACGATCGTTGAGCGCCTTGGAGGCGGTCGCGATCGACACCCCGGCCCGACGCGCGACATCGCTGAGCGTCGCTGCCTTGCTTCCTGATTCGCCGCCTGCCATCGCACCCCCTGAGCGTTGCTGAAAGGTTATCGGAGCGATCCTTGACCGCTGCCACCATTCACGATATACCTTTTCGAAAGGGGTTTCGGAGTTTTCGAAACGGGCCCCTCAACCAGACAACGCCGTCGCTCGGCGACAGCATCCGCTCACCGAAGAGTCCAGGAGGCCATCCCATGCACACCACCCGACGCCGTGCGTTCCGACGCACCGTCACCGCCCTCGCCGCCACGGCGCTGCTCGCCGCACCCCTCGCGGCGTGCGCCTCGGGCGCCGGCGCCGAAGGTCAGGGCGAACCGATCACCGGGGAGGGTGTCGACGACGGGACCACGCTCACGCTGTGGACCCGCGCCCCCATCGAGCGTCAGGCGAATCTCCTCGTCGACGCCTACAACGCCTCGCACGAGAACCAGGTCGAGCTCACCGTGGTCCCCAACGACGACTACGTCGCGAAAGTCGGCGCCGCCGCCGGCTCCGGAGGCCTCCCCGACCTGTTCGCCGCCGACATCGTGTACGTGCCGAACTGGGCGCAGCAGGGTCTGTTCGCCGACATCTCCGAACAGATCGACGGCCTCGACTACAAAGACGAGATCAACCAGGGCCATCTGGCAGCCGGCACCGTCGACGACAAGGAGTATGTGCTGCCGTTCGCCCTCGACCTCTCGATGCTGTTCTGGAACAAGGAGCTCTTCGCCGAGGCCGGACTCGACCCCGAGAAAGCGCCCGCCACACTCGACGAGTTCGCCGATGCCGCGAAAGCCGTCCAGGCGCTGAACAAGCCGGACACCTACGGCACCGCGACCGGACTGAACTGCGGCGGCTGCCTCGTCTTCACCTGGTTCCCCTCGGTGTGGGCCTCGGGCGAAGAGGTCATGAACGAGGACGGCACAGAGGCCCTGCTGGCGGGAGACGCCGCGCAGGAGGTCTACGACACCTGGGCCGATCTGCAGGAGTCGGGCGCCGTGCTGCCGAGCTCCACCGACGAGGCAGGACCGACGTGGACCGCCGCGTTCAGCGAAGGAAAGGTGGGCGTGATGCCGTTCCCCGCGACGCTCCTCCCCTCGATCGAGTTCGACGCAGGCGTGGCCGGCATCCCCGGGGTCGACGGCGGCGTCTCCACGTTCGTGGGAGGCGACGGCATCGGCATCTCGAAGGACTCCGAGAAGGCCGCCCAGGCGTGGAACTTCCTCGACTGGATGATGTCGGAGGAGGCTCAGGTCGAGGTCCTCGCGAAGGACGGGAACGCCGTCTCACGTGGCGACCTCGCCGACAACGAGTACGCGGCGGAGGATCCGCGACTGGTCACCATCAACGAGGTCGCCGCGGAAGGCAGCACGCCCGTGGCACTGAACTTCCAGCAGGCGTTCAACGCCCCGGGGAGCCCCTGGCTGACGCTCATCCGCAACCAGGTGCTCGACGGCGAAGACACGGCCGACGCCGACAACGACGAGATCACCGCGATCCTCTCGCAGTGATGACGCCGGTGGGGGCGGCGCCGCTTGCGCCGCCCCCACCCCTCGACGGAAAGAGAACGAGATGACCTCGACTGCACCTCCGCTGCGCCGCCGACGGCGCCGCACCGGACTCGGCGGACCCGTGCAGGGGTGGCTGTATGCCGCACCGACGGCGATCTTCGTGGCCCTGCTCTTCGTGGTGCCGCTGGTGCTCGTGCTGCAGATGTCGGCATCCGAGTGGCCCCTGCTCAGCGGCAACCAAGGACCCAACTTCCCCGAGAACTACGTGGATGCCGTCAACCACCGCCTCTTCTGGGACTCGATCCGCTTCACACTGCTGTACACCCTCATCACGACCGTGATCCTGATCGGTCTCGGCCTCGGGCTCGCACTCCTGGTGCAGGAGTCGACCAGATGGAAGGGGTTCCTGCGCACGGCATTCCTCATCCCCAGCGCGCTCGGCCTGGCCTCCGCTTCTCTCCTCTTCTACGTGCTGTACTCACCGATCGCCGGCCCCTTCGCCGACCTCATGAAATCGTGGGGCGTCACCTTCCTCGGCACGCCGGAAGGCGCCCTGTGGTCGACGATCTTCCTGATCGTCTGGCGCTACGCCGGGTTCTACATGCTGCTCATGCTCGTGGGACTCCAGGGGATTCCCGACGACATCTACGAGGCCGCCCGCATCGACGGAGCGAGCCGCTGGCAGACCTTCCGCGACATCACCGTGCCGCTGCTGAAACCGACGTTCGCGCTCACGACCGTGATGTGCGTGACGGGTTCGCTGCTGGCGTTCGAGCAGTTCTACATCCTCACCAAGGGCGGTCCGGACAACAGCACCATGACCGTCGTGCAGCTCATCTACAACGTCGCCTTCCAGGGGCAGAACAGCCTCGGCATCGCCGGTGCACTCTCGGTGATCGTGCTGCTCGCCCTCATCGTCATCAACGTCTTCCAGTTGCGCGCCTTCCGGCGTCCGGATGAGAGCTGAATCCCATGTCGCAGAATCGAACGCTGTCGCAGAATCAGACCCTCACACGCACGATCGTCGCGCCGAACTCGCAACCCACGACACCGCGCTACCGGTCCAAAGCCGCCCGTGTCGTCTACGGCATCCCGTACTGGGTGTTCACCACCGCGCTCGCGGTGATCTTCCTCTACCCGCTCATCTGGACAGGCGTCTCGTCGGTCAGCCCTCTCGCGGGCACCAGCCAGACCGACAGCTGGGGGTTCGGCAACTACGTCGCCCTCGCCGAGTATCAGGCCGGCATCTGGGTGTACCTGGGCAACTCGTTGTTCGTGTCGGTGCTCACCGTCGCACTCACCCTGTTCATCTCACTGCTGGGCGGCTACGCGTTCGCCCGGTTCTCGTTCCCGGGGAAGAACGCGCTGTTCCTGCTGACCCTCGCCATCCTGATGGTGCCGTACGCCACCCTGCTCATCCCGCTCTACGTCATCCTCAACGCCGTCGGGCTGCAGAACTCGCTCGTCGGGGTCGCGCTGGTCATCACCATGTTCCAGCTGCCGTTCTCGATGTTCATGATGCGCATCTCCTTCGAGTCGATCCCGAAGGAGATGGATGAGGCCGCGATGGTCGACGGATGCTCCAGCTGGGGCGCCCTCTGGCGAGTGCTGCTGCCGGCGGTCAAGCCGGGCCTGGTGACCGTCGGGCTGTTCGCGTTCCTCACGGCGTGGAACGACTTCATGGCTCCCCTGATCCTCATCAACGACACCAACCGGATGACGCTGCCGCTCGCGGTCGCCAACCTCCGCGGACAGGTGCAGGGTGTCGTCGACTACGGCGCGACCGAGGCCGGCGTGGTCGTCCTGGCCCTCCCCTGCATCCTGCTCTTCCTGATCCTCCAACGACACTACGTGCGCGGCTTCATGTCCGGCGCCTTCAAAGGATGACGATGTTCGACACCACTGCACCGGCCGCCCCTGTCGTCCCTTCGCGCGGCCGACTCCGACCGCTCGGTCTCTCCGAGGTCCGCATCGTCGGAGGATTCTGGGGGGAACGCCAGCAGGTCAACGGCACGGCGACCCTCGACCACATCGAGTCCCGCCTCGAGTCCGAGGGCTGGCTGCCGAACTTCGACCTCGCCGCCGCGGGCGTACTGCCCGAGGGGCGCCGCGGGAGGGAGTTCGCAGATTCCGAGATCTACAAATACCTCGAAGCTCTGGCCTGGGAGATCGGACGGACGGATGCTGCGGCCGACTCCGCTCTGGAATCACGGTTCCGTGGCGTCGTCGACAGGGTGGCGGCCGCTCAGGAGCGGGACGGGTACCTGAACACGCGGTTCGGGCGGCCGGGGCAGGGTGCACGGTGGTCCGACCTGGAGTGGGGGCACGAGCTGTACTGCCTCGGGCATCTCTTCCAGGCCGCGGTCGCGCGGCACCGCACCCGCCCTGAGGCAGACGACGGTCTCGTGGAGATCGCCCGCCGGGCTGCCGAGCTGGTGTGCCGGGAATTCAGTGCCGACGGCAGGGACGCGGTCTGCGGCCACGCCGAGGTCGAAGTCGGACTCGCCGAGCTCGGGCGCGCCCTCGTCGAGCCGCGGTTCCTCGAGCAGGCGGCACTGTTCGTGGAGCGACACGGCCGCGGTTCGCTGGGCGAGATCGAATGGGGACAGGAGTACTTCCAGGACGATGTGCCGGTACGCGAAGCCGAAGCGCTGCGGGGGCACGCCGTGCGCGCGAACTATCTGTCGGCCGGGGCGACGGACGTCGCTGTCGAGGGATCGGATGCGGCACTGCTGAGCGCACTGCGGGGGCAATGGGATCGCACGGTCGAGCGGCGCACATACGTCACCGGCGGACAGGGCTCTCACCACCAGGACGAGGCCTTCGGAGCGGATTGGGAGCTGCCCGCCGACCGGGCGTACTCCGAGACCTGTGCGGGCATCGGCTCGATCATGTTCTCCTGGCGCCTGCTGCTCGCAACCGGCGAGACGCGGCACGCCGACCTCATCGAGCGGACGCTGTTCAACGTCGTGGCGACGTCGCCCGGGTCGGATGGGCGCTCCTTCTACTACGCCAACACGTTGCATCAGCGGGTTCCCGGGGTGGAAGCCGACCCGGAGGGCACGTCCAAGCGCGCCTCATCGTCGCTGCGGGCACCCTGGTTCGAGGTGTCGTGCTGCCCGCCCAATGTGGCCCGCACCTTCGCCAGCCTCGCCGCCTACGTCGCGACCGCTGACGACGACGGCGTGCAGTTGCACCAGTACGCGCCGGCACACGTGCGGACGACACTGCCCGACGGGCGGGTCGTCGCGTTCGATGTCGACACCGGCTACCCGGTCGATGGCGGCATCCGCGTGACGGTCGTGGAGGATGCCGCATTCACACTGACGCTTCGCGTGCCGACATGGGCCGAGGGTGCCGTGCTCCGGGTGCAGGCGGCCGGTGACGTCACGGAGCAGGTGGCGGAGCCCGGTACCTGCGATGTGCGCCGTGAGTTCCGTGCCGGCGACGTCGTCGAGCTGCAGCTGCCGATCGTGGCGCGGACGACGAACCCCGACCCGCGGGTGGATGCCGTGCGCGGATGCGTCGTGATCGAACGGGGTCCCGAGGTGCTGGCACTGGAGTCGCTCGACTTCGGAGCGGACGTCGTCGATGCGGTCGTCGCCGGGCAGCCGGTCGACCGCGAGGGCCGGGTACGTCTGCCGCTGCGGCATCGCTCGTCCGGCGAGGTCGCGGACGCCGCGCTCGTGCCGTACCACGAGTGGGCGCGCCGCGGACCCTCGACGATGCGGGTCTGGCTCCCGACGAGCTAGCCGTGACGGCAGGTCGCCGTCTGCCTTGCGGTCGCCGTTTCGGCCACTTCGTTCAGCCCCGGTCGCAGTTTCGGCCGCTTCGAGGATGTCGAGACGACACGAACTGCGACCCGAACCGCGTCGCCCGCTCGGCAGACGGCACGAACTGCGATCGGAAGCCGGCCATCCCGGCGCCGCTACTCCTTCTTGCGGGTCACCGCCCGCTGCAGCAGCACGAACACGAGCAGGATGCCGCCGGTGATGATGGTCGTCATCTCCGGCGGGATGCTGCCGTCCCGGGTGATGAGGACGTTCATGAGCCCGAGCACCAGCGCACCGACGACCGACCCGAGCACGTAACCGTACCCGCCGGTCAGCAGCGTCCCGCCGATGACGGCCGCGGCGATCGCGTCCAACTCCCAGCCGATGCCGGTGATGTTCTGTGCCGTGCCCAGACGTGCGGTGTAGAGGACGGCGGCGATGCCGGCGAGTGATCCGCTGATGACGTAGACCATCACCTTGGTGCGGGCCACCGGCAGCCCCATCAGCAGCGCCGAGCTCTCCGACCCGCCGATCGCATAGACGGTGCGGCCGGTGCGCGTGCGGTGGAGGACGAAGAACGCGGCGAGCACGACCAGAACCGCGACGATCACGGCCGGGGTGATGACGAGGTCGTTGACCTTCGGGCCATCGATGACCTTCAGCTGCGTTCCGATCCAGCGGATGGGCGAGTCTTCTCCGAGCTGCTCCGGCTTCGTGCTGAGGAGCGAGGCGAGGCCGCGACCGAGGAACATCATCGCCAGGGTCGCGATGAACGGCTGCACGTTGAAGTACCGGATCAGCACACCGGACACGACTCCGAAGAGGGCGCCGATCCCGACCATGGCGACCATCACGGCAATGGCGTTCCATCCCGCGTTCGCGAGCATCACCCCCGCGAGAGACGAGAACGCGATGATGGAGCCGACCGACAGGTCGATGCCTCCGGTGATGATGACGAAGGTGAGCGCCACCGCGAGAACGATCAGGTGGGCGTTGTTGATCAGCAGGTTCGACAGCGTGCTCGCCTGCACGATGCGCCCGTAGGCGACCTCGCCGTAGACGATCATGCCCACGAAGATGACCACCGAGGCGAAGGTCGGCAGGACCGACGGGTTCGCCTGGATCATGCGGCGGATCCGGTCGGGGACACTCACGGACTCGTTGCGCGCCGAGGGTGCGATCAGGGCCGTCATGCCGGCACCTCCTCTTTCGGGGTCTCCTGCGTCGGTGTCGAGGGCGTGACCCTTCGTCGAGTGCGGAACCAGCTTCGTACGCGCTCGGACTGCAACAGGCAGAGCACCACGATCACGATCGCCTTGAAAGCGGGCGTCGCAGATGACGAGATGCCCAGGAACAGCACCGTCTTGTCGAGGGTCGCGATGAGCAGTGCGCCGACGAAGGCGCCGCTGAGCGAGAACTTCCCTCCCGCGAGAGAGGCGCCGCCGATCACCACTGCGAGGATCGCGTCGAGTTCGAGCTGGTAGCCCGTCCGGGAGGTGTCGACCGTCATCACCGTCCCCACCGACATGATGCCGGCGATGCCCGCGAGGATTCCGCTCAGCACGTAGGTCGTCAGCAGCAGTCCCTTGGGCTTGATGCCCGCCATGCGGCTGGCTCTGGGGTTGATCCCGATCGCTTCGATCATGAGGCCGAGCGCGCTGCGGCGCACCACCCAGCCGACGATGAGCACGATGAGGACGGCGAGGATGAAGACCACGGGGATGCCGATCAGGTATCCGTTCGCGATCCACCGGAAGGGGTCGTTGGACGCCGCGGTGTTCCGCCCGCCCGTGATCACCTTCGCGATGCCGCGGCCGGCGAGCATGAGCACCAGCGTCGCGATGAACGGCTGCAGCCCGACGTACGCGACAAGGATGCCGTTCACCGCGCCGAGCACGGCGGTGATCAGCAGCGCGAGGCCGACGGCGGCGAAGGCGGCGCCCGCAGATCCGGAGTCGCCGGCAACGCTCAGGAACTCCATCGACACCGCACCGGCGACCGCCATCAGCGATCCGACGGACAGGTCGATGCCGCCGGTCGCGATGACCAGCGACATCCCGATGGCGATCATCATGATGGGTGCCGCTTGGCGCAGGATGTCCACGAGGTTGCCGACGAGGTTGCCGTTGTTCGGATTCACCGACAGCGCGAGGTACGTCGGGTCCTTGAGCACGTTCAGCGCCAGCAGCGCGAGGATCGCGACGATGCCCCAGAAGAACGGCTTGTGGATCAGTTCACGCCACAGTGATGTGCCGGATGCCGTGGTCATCGTGCCTCCTCGGTGATGTGGGCGATCGTATCGGGCGCCGCGCCGTCGGTCTCCTCGAGCGTCTCGGCGGCCGCTGCCACACCGTGAGCGGCGATCACGTCGATGATCTCCTGCGCCGTGACGTCTGGTCCGTTCTGGATCTCCCCGATCTTGCGGTGATCCTTGAGCACGACGATGCGCTCCGCGAGGCGGACGACCTCTTCCAGCTCGGAGGAGATGAACACCACGGCGACGCCTTCCTCGGCGAGCGCGGCGACCGCTTCCTGGATCTCGGCCTTGGCGCCGACATCGATCCCTCGCGTCGGCTCGTCGAGGATCAGGAGGTCGGGCTCCGTCGCCAGCCAGCGCCCGAGCAGCACCTTCTGCTGGTTGCCGCCGGAGAGATTCTTGATCGCCCGGTTGGGGTCGGCGGGTCGCACATTGAGTTCGACGATGTACTTGTCGACGATGGCGTCCTGCTCCTTGCGCGACATCGGCCGCGCCCAGCCGCGCTCGGCCTGTACGGCGAGGATCATGTTCTCGCGAACGGTGAGGTCGGCGATGATGCCCTCGTCACGACGGTTCTCCGTGGAGAACGCGATGCGCCGGGCAAGGGCGTCAGCCGGCGACTTCAGGTCGGTGCGGCGCCCCTTCACCGAGATCGTGCCCTCGTCGGTGCGGTCGGCACCGTAGAGGAGCCGGGCGAGTTCGGTGCGTCCGGAACCGAGGAGGCCGGCGAAACCGACGACCTCTCCAGGGCGGATCTCGAGGTCGGTGGCCTCGACCGCTCCGCTGCGGGCGATGCCGGATGCCGAGAGGACGGGCACTTCGTCGGGATCGCGGGGAGCGCGACGACGGTTTCCTCCGAGGGATGCGAGAGTGTCGAGATCTTTGCCGATCATCCGGGAGATGAGGTCGTGTCGGCTGAGCTGGCGGGTGAGGTACTCCCCCTCGTATCGTCCGTTGCGAAGCACCGTGAGACGGTCGCTGATCGCGTAGATCTGATCGAGGAAGTGGGAGACGAAGAGGATCGCGACGCCCTGGTCGCGGAGGGTGCGGATGACGGTGAAGAGGCCGTCGACCTCGGCGGCATCGAGGCTCGAGGTCGGTTCGTCGAGGATCAGCACCTTCGCCTTGATCGCCATCGCCCGGCTGATCGCGACCAGCTGCTGCAGGGCGATGGAGAGGGCGGACAGCGGCTTGTGCGTGTCGAGATGCTCGAGTCCGAGACGGGCGAGGGCATCGGTCGCCGCGCGGTGGGTGGCGCGCCAATTGATGCCGAAGGGCCCACGGACCTCGTGCCCGAGCATCACGTTCTCGCCGATCGAGAGGTTGGGCGCGAGATTGACCTCCTGGTACACCGTGGAGATCCCTGCCTCCTGCGCATCCGCGGTGCCGGCGAAGCGCCGCTCCGCACCGGCCACGAGGATCGTTCCGGAGTCGATCTGGTAGACCCCCGTGAGGGCTTTGATCAGTGTCGACTTGCCCGCGCCGTTCTCGCCCATGAGCGCGTGGACTTCGCCGGGGAACAGGCGGAAGTCGACACTGTCGAGGGCTTTCACCCCCGGGAACTCGATGGAGATCTCGCGGAGCTGGACGAGGGGTGGTTCTTCGGTCATCGCTGTCTCTCAGTCTCGGAGAATCCGAGGTGGCGGAGATCCTCCGCCACCTCGGGTCGACGCCGGATCGCTCCGGCAGACGATTCAGTACTTGCGGTCGGCCAGAACAGCCTTGGCCGCTTCTGCGGAATCGAACTCCTCGCTCGGGACGACGATGTACGACTCGACCTCTTCTCCTTCGAGCGCCTTCTCGACGACCTCGAGCGCGGTCTCCCCGAACAGCGGGTTGTACTCGTGCACGTAGCTGAGCTGACCGTCGGCCAGGGCCTGCATGGCGTTCTTGGTTCCGTCGATGGTGGCGATCTTGACGTCCTCGCCCACGACCAGACCCGCTTCCTCCGCTGCCTGCGCGGCTCCGAGCCCCATCTCGTCGTTCTGCGCGAAGACCAGCTGGATGTCGTTGTTGTTGGCCTTCAGCATCGTCTCGAAGACGCTCTTGCCCTCTTCAGCCGACCAGTTCGCGGTCTGCGCGTCGAGCTTCGTGAGCGCAGCGTCACCGAGGCCCTCGTCGAAGCCGGTGTTGCGCTCGTTGACGACGCCGACACCCGCGGGGCCCTCGAGCACGACGTACTTGCCGCCGTCGGGGAAGGTGGACGCAGCCCAGGCGCCGACCTGCTTGGCGACCTCGACGTTGTCGGGGGCGATGCGGGTGACGTAGAGGCTGTCGTCGTCGGGCTCGATTCCTCGGTCGAGCAGGATGACCGGGATCTCTGCTTCCTGCGCGCGCGTGAGCGAGTCCTCCCAGCCGGAGGCCTCCGTCGCGGAGAGCAGGATCACATCGACACCCTCGTCGACGAACGACGTGAACGCGTCGATCTGCGACTTCTGGTCGAGGTTGGTGGCGGGGGCGTACTTGAGCTCGTACCCGGCATCCTCCGTGAAGGTGTCCTGGATGTTCTGCTCGTTGGCCTCACGCCAGGCCCCCTCGGGCCCCACGGCCACGAAGCCGACGGTCGTCAGCTCCTCGGAGCCGCCGTCACCGCCGGAGCCACCGTCTGTTCCGCCGCCGGAGCAGGCGGCCAGGCCGATCGTGAGTGCGCCGACCGCGACCAGGCCGAGCGCGGTACGGATGCGCGTGTGTACGGACATGTTCTCCTCCTTGAGACGCCGGGAACGCTCCGGCAACCGGGGACCGCCTTGGTCCCTTCCGTGATTGCAGGACACGGTGTGACCCCTGTCCTGCGGCGATGTTACCGGGAACAATTCACGGAACACAAGAGAAGTCCGTCAAGACGGTGATAATCGTGACCTGTGGGAGTGTTACCGATCACACTTGGTCGGACGGTGCCGGATCGGCGGCGATCATCTCCACGACGCTGTCGACCGTGACGCCGGGCCCGTTGCTGAGCTCGCCGATCTTCTCGCGGTCCTTCAACACGAGGATGCGGTCGCTCAGCCGAACGACCTCCTCCAGTTCCGACGAGATGAAGACGATCGCGACACCGTCGGCGGCCAATTGACTGATCCGTCGCTGGACCTCGAGCTTCGCGGCGATGTCGATGCCCCTCGTGGGCTCGTCGAGGATCAGCACATGGGGGCGGGTCGCGAGCGCGCGAGCGAGGAGCACCTTCTGCTGCGCCCCTCCCGAGAGCAGCTTCGCCGGACGGTCGAGATCCCGCGGGTCCAGATGCAGGGTCTCCACGAAAGCGTCGACGAGCGCGGCCGTCTCTGCGGGTCCGATCGGATGCGTCCACCCCCGGAGCGCCTGCAGGGAGAGCACGATGTTCTCCCTGGCGGTGAGGTCGCCGATGACCCCCAGGGTGCGCCTGCTCTCGGCAGAGAACGCGATGCGATGGCGCAGCGCCACCGACGGGCTGCGCAGATCCACACGCTCGCCCTCGACCCAGACCTCTCCGCTGTCGGCCCTCACCGTCCCGCTCAGCAGCGATGCGAGCTCGGTGCGCCCGGAGCCGCGCAGACCGGCCAATCCGACGATCTCGCCCCGCTGGACTTCGATGTCGGTCCTGTCGAGTTCGCCGCGTCTGCCCAGCGCCGACGCGCGCAGCATCGGCTGCCCGTCCGACGCGTAGTGGTGCGCCTTGCGCTCCGAGGTGAGAGCGCGCAGACCGTCGAGATCCTTCCCGAGCATCTTCGAGATCAGGTCCGCGCGCTCCAGATCCCGGGTGGCGTACTCGCCGATTCGTTTGCCGCCGCGCAGCACCGTCATCCGATCGCTGATCGCGAACGCCTGCTCGAGGAAATGCGAGATGAAGAGGATCGCCACCCCGCGCTCCCGCAGCCCCCGGATCACGCGCATGAGCGTGGCCACCTCCGCCTGGTCGAGACTGGAGGTGGGCTCATCGAGCACGAGCACCTTCGGCTCGTCGACGACGGCCCTGGCCAGCGCGACCAGCTGCTTCTGGGCGGGTGACAGCAGCGACAGCGGCGTGCGAGGGTCGAGGTCATCCAAACCCAGCCAGGCCAGGGCTTCCGCGGCATCCGCCCACGTGCGCCGCCAATCGATGCCGAAGAACCCCCGCCGCTCGCGCCCGAGCATGACGTTCTCCGCCACGTTCAGGTTCGGGCTGAGCTGTGCCTCTTGGAACACGGTCGCGATCCCGGCCGCCCGGCTCTCCGCCACGCCGGCGAAGCTGCGCTCCTCACCCGCGACCCTCACCACACCGGCCGCCGGTGTGCGAGTGCCGGTCAGCACGGCGATGAGCGTCGACTTCCCGGCGCCGTTCTCCCCCATGACGGCGTGGACCTCGCCCGGGAAGAGACGGAAGTCGACGCCGTCGAGCGCACGCACTCCGGGGAAATCGACGGTGATGCCCTCGAGGACCACCACCGGCTCAGCCGTACGAAGGCGGTCCATCAGGGCACCCGCCGCGGAGGAGCTGATGACGCGCGCGGGACGATCTCCGTCGGAATGCGCGTGAGCGGCGGAATCTCGCGCCCCTCGATCGCGGCGCGGAGCATCTCCACCACCGCGACACCCAGCGCGTCGAAGTCCTGACGGACCGTCGTCAGCGGGGGCAGGAAGTGTCGGGCGAGTGGCACGTCGTCGAAGCCGACGACACTCAGGTCGCCCGGCACATCGAAGCCCTTGTCGTGCAGGCCGTGGATGAGACCGATCGCCATGTCGTCGTTCGCCGCGAAGATGGCCGTGTAATCGGGGAGCCGGTTCAGACCCATCGCGAAGTCATAGGCGAAATCCGCTGTCCAGTCGCCGACGACGATCGGTCGTTCCCGGATGCCCCACGACTTCGCCCGCGAGTGGAAGGCGCGCTCGCGCGCTCGCGCATCCAGCCAGTCCAGCGGGCCGGAGATGTGCAGGATGTCCCGGTGCCCCAGCGCCACCAGGTGATCGACCACGAGGGTCGTGCCCGCGTGCTGGTCGATCGACACCGTGAGGAAGGTCGGATCGGCATCCGCCTTCACGACCAGCATCGGCACGTTGATGGCGATCCTGCGAAGGGCAGCGACCGACGAGGAGCGTGGAGCGATCACGCAGAGCGCGTCGACACCCTGGGTGATGAGGTTGTCGACGGCATCCTGGGGCGAGAGCCCGTCGTTCTCGTGCAGCGCGATGGGGGTGACCGAGTATCCGGCCGCGCGGGCGGACAGTTCGACCGCACGCAGGATGCTCGTGGGGCCGAAGGCCACGGCACTCTCGACGATCACGCCGATGCGCCGGGTGCGTTGCGTCGCCAGCGCCCTCGCGACGAGATTGGGGCGGTAGTCGAGCTCTTCGATCGCCTCGAGCACGCGTCGACGAGTGTCGGGCTTGATGTTGGGATGGTCGTTGAGCACTCGCGACACTGTCATGTGCGAGACACCGGCGATCGTGGCGACCTGCCGGATGTTGGGCTTGTCCGAGCCGACGTTCACCATGCGCACCTCCGTCGGCCTGCTGGGCGATGTTACCGAGAACACGCGGCCGCGTGCAATCGGTCGCGTCGGCTCGCGGTCGCAGTTTCGGCCATGTCACGCTGCTCCGGTCGCAGTTTCGGCCGCCCTGGCTGCATCGAGGAGGCAGAAACTGCGACCGGAACCGGAGCGGATGCCGAGGAGCAGGCCAGAACTGCGACCCGAGCGGGCCGGTTCGGCCCTTGCTACAGTCCGAGCCGCTCCAGGTACGGGTTCACCAGGCGGCGCTCCGGGTCGAAGCGCCGGGCGAGCGCGGCGAAGTCATCCCACCGCGGGTAGCGCGAGCGCACCTCGGCGGGGTCGAGCGCGAACACCTTGCCCCAGTGCGGACGCGCCGTCGCCGGCAGTGCCGCCTCGATCGTCGGAAGCAGGGCCCGCACCGCAGCCTCCTCGGGCTTCCAGGTGAAGTGGAGGCCGACGGCATCCGTCCCGTATGACGAGCTGAGCCACAGATCGTCTGCCTTCACCGTGCGGATCTCGTTCACGAGCAGCAGGGGCGCGATCTGACCCGCGAGCGTGCGCACCGCCTGGATCGCTGCGACCGCATCGGCACGCGGCACGAGATACTCGCTCTGGATCTCCGCCCCGGCCGACGGGGTGAAGTCGAGCTTGAAGTGCGGCAGGCGCTCGAACCACGGGCCACCCACTCCCTGCTGCTCGGTGCAGGCGATCGGATCGACACCGAGGATCGGATGCCGTTTGCTGGTCGCCGGTTCGGCACCGAGCCGCTCGAACAGCGACTCCCGCGCTGCCTCGTGCGCCTCGGGCAGGCGCTGCTTCACCCAGATCTGGTCGGCGATGTCGGTGCGCTGCCACGTCGAGAAGATGCTCACGCTGGTGCCCACGCCGGTGACCTCGTCGAGGCCGGCGAGGATCGAGTCCCAATCCGGATGCTCGAACACGTGCTGGGCGATCGCGTAGGTCGGCTCGACGTCGAGTGTCACATCGACCACCGCGCCGAGGGCTCCGAGACTCACCACTGTTCCGTCGAAGTCGGCGTCGCCGCGGTGCAGGGCTCGCGTCTCGCCGGCGGGCGTGACGATCGTGAGGGCGCGCACCGCACTCGCCAGCGAGCCGATCACATCACCCGAGCCGTGGGTGCCGGTCGCGACCGCGCCGGCGACGGAGATGTGCGGCAGTGAGGCCAGGTTCGACAGGGCGAGTCCCTCGGCTTCGAGCAGCGGGGCGATGTCGCCGTAACGCATGCCCCCGGCGACGCGCACGGAATCCCGCGCCGGACTCACCTCGAACACGGGCGGGAGCTGGTCCAGCCCGATGAGCACCCCGTCGGTGTCGGCCACGTCGTTGAAGCAGTGCCTCGATTCGAGCATCCGCACCGCACCGCCCTGCGCGAGCAGTGCCCGCAGGTCGTCGAGCGTCGAGGGGTGCTCCACCCGTGCTGCCCGATACGTGAGGTTGCCCGCCCAATTGCGTTCGATGCCCATGGCGCCATGATAGCCAGGAGACCGTTTCGTACATCGATGTAGCGCGGGCCCCGAAGCGCCCGGCTAGGCTGACCGGATGACCGCGATGCCGCTTCCCCGAGCGACGATGAAGGACGTCGCCGCTCTCGCCGGGGTCTCGCCGAAAACCGTTTCCAACGTCGTCACGGGGACGGTGGCGGTGCGCGAGGAGACGCGCGCCAAGGTCCAGGAAGCGATGGCTCACCTCGACTTCGTCCCCAATCTGAGCGCTCGTGGACTGCGGAAAGGACGCTCGGGGATCATCGCGGTCGCACTGCCGGATCTCGCCACCGCATTCTCGGCGGAGCTGGTGCACCGCATCGTCGAGGCCGCCCATGAGCGCGGTCTCGCCGTGCAGGTGGAGGAGACCGCGTCGTCGCCGCAGCGCGAGAGCGAACTGGTCGCGCGAGCCAGAGCCCACCTCGTCGACGGGCTCATCCTCAACCCGATCCGCCTCGAAGACAGTGTGTTGAAGTACTCGAACCGACTGCCCCCGCTCGTGGTCATCGGCGAGGTGGAGCAGCACCGCGCCGATCACGTCCGCATCGACAGCCGCGCGGCCGCGGCGGATGCCACGCGACACGTGCTCTCCCGCGGCGCGACGCGCATCGCCGTCGTGGGGGCCGACAGCGACCCGTCGGTGGCGACCGCCACCAGCAGGCTCCGCCTCGAGGGGGTCCACGACGCGCTGCGCGAAGCCGGCATCTCGCGTGACCCGGCCCTCGAGATCAACCGACTCCCGTGGTCGATGGCGGGGGGCGCCGAGGCCATGCGCGTGCTGCTCGAGCGGCGGGTCGCGTTCGACGCGATCGTCGCCTTCACCGACTCGCTGGCTCTCGGTGCGCTGCACGAGTTGCACGACCACGACATCCGCGTGCCGGACGACGTGATCATCACGGGCTTCGACGACGTCGAGTTCTCGAAGTTCACGTCGCCGTCACTGACGTCGGTGGCGTTCGACCGACACGAGTTCGCCGAGGCGGCCCTCACTCTGCTCGAGTCGCGCATGGATGACCGCGGCTTGCGCCCTCGGTCGGTGACGCTGTCGCACCATCTGCTCGAACGCTCGAGCACTGCCGGTCGTCCCCGCGGCTACCGCCCCTGACGCGCCGGGCACGCGGTTCCGGCGAAACGCTTGCGCTCGGATTACTACGATGTAATGATGGGGCAACCCGCCCACCGGTCACGAAGGAGTGACGATGACGCCCCCGCTCGATCTGTCCCGCAGGCAGTTCCTGACTGCCACCTCGCTCGCCGCCGGCGCAGCTCTGCTCGCCGGCTGCGCTCCCGGCACCACCGCCTCCGCCACCCAGACGCTGCAGTTCTGGCATCTGCTCAGCGGTGGCGACGGTGTCACGATGTCGCAACTGCTCGACGAGGTCAACGGCGCCCAGAGCGCCTTCCGCATGCGCCCCACCGTCCTCGCCTGGGGCACCCCGTACTACACGAAGCTCGCCATGGCAGGAGCCGGCGGCCGCGCCCCGGACGTCGCGATCATGCACGCCACACGCACGGTCGGCTGGGCCCCGGGCGGGCTGCTCGACCGCTGGGACGTCGACAAGCTCGCGTCGCTCGGCATCGAGGAGTCGTCCTTCCCGAAGCCGATCTGGGAGAAGGGCTTCGTCGGCGAGGGCATGTACAGCATCGCTCTGGACGCGCACCCCTTCGTCATGATGTTCAACACCGACATCTGTGACGCTGCCGGTGTGCTCGACAGCGACGGCAAGCTCGCCGAGACCTCCTCCCCCGAGGAATTCGTCGAGCAACTGCGCACGGTCGGAGGCTCGGCCGAGGGACACGCACTCTCGTTCGGCTACCTCGGTGACGGCGCGCAGATGTGGCGCCTGTTCTACACGTTCTACTCGCAGCACGGTGCCGCGATGGAACTTCCGATCGGCGGCAAGGCGGTCATCGACAAGGAGGCCGCCGTCGAGTCGCTCACGCTGATGCAGACGCTCCTCGACGGGGAGATCGCTCAGGCCCAGGCCGACTACGGCAGCGCGATCGCCGAGTTCTCCACCGGCAAGAGCGGGATGCTGTTCACCGGTGTCTGGGAACTGCGCACCATGCAGGCCGCCGGCATCCCGTTCGACGCCACGATGATCCCGAACCTGTACGGGACACCGGCCGTCTACGCCGACTCGCACTCCTTCGTGCTTCCGAACCAGACGAACGCCGATCCGGTCAAGCGCGACCTGACCTACGAGTTCGTCGCCGACATGCTGAAGAACTCCTTCGGCTGGGCCGAGGCAGGGCACATCCCCGCCTACCTCCCGGTCACCGAGTCGCCCGAGTACTCCGAGCTCATCCCCCAGGCCAACTACGCCGAGGCGGCGCAGCACGTGGTCTACGACCCGACCGCGTGGTTCACCGGCTCCGGATCGAACTTCCAGTCCGAGTTCGGTGCCGCAGTGCAGGAAGTCCTGCTCTCGGGCGCCGACCCGGCCGCGGCGATCGATCGCTTCGAAGCACGCGTCAACACTCTGCTCCGACAGCCGAACCCGGCCGATCCCGAAGGGACGTTCACGTCATGACGACCACGACCACGGCCACAGACTCCACACGGACCATCGTCACCGGATCGAAGAAGAAGGCCACGCCCGACCGCCGTGCCGGCTCCCGCAATCGCGAGCAGCTGATCAGCTGGGCCTTCCTGGCACCCTTCCTCATCGCCTTCCTGCTGTTCCTCGTCTGGCCGATCATCCACGGCATCATCCTCAGCTTCACCGACCAGTCCCTCACCGGTGCCGGCGGAGCCTTCGTCGGCTTCGCGAACTACACCGAAGCGCTCAGCGACCCCAAGATGTGGCAGTCGCTCGGGAACACCGTCTGGTTCACCCTGCTCTCCACCGTTCCGCTAGTGCTCATCGCCCTCGTGATGGCAGCACTGGTGGACCGCGGCATCCCCGGTCAGTGGCTGTGGCGACTGTCGTTCTTCATGCCGTTCCTGCTCGCTTCGACCGTCATCTCCCAGATCTGGGTCTGGATCTTCAACCCGCAGGTCGGTGCGGCCAACAACATCCTCGAGGCGTTCGGACTCGAACCGCTCGCCTGGCTGCAGAACCCCGACACCAACATGATGTCGATCGTGATCGCCACGGTCTGGTGGACGGTCGGGTTCAACTTCCTCCTCTATCTGGCGGCGATGCAGAACATCCCGCCGCAGCAGTACGAGGCGGCGTCGCTCGATGGCGCGGGCCCGTGGCGCCAGTTCTGGTCGATCACGCTTCCCCAACTCGGGCCGGCGACCGTCCTGATCCTGATCCTGCAGATCCTCGCCTCGCTGAAACTGTTCGACCAGGCGTACCAGATGCTCGGCGGGGTCGCGAGTGACACCACCCGCTCGATCGTCCAGTACATCTACGAGGCCGGATTCGTCAGCTACCGGTTCGGCTACTCTGCCGCCATCTCATACGTGTTCTTCGCCATCATCGTCATCCTGGGCGTCGCGCAGGCCCTGATCATGCGCCGCCGGAAGGAGCAGCTCTGATGTCCACCGCCACCGCCACCCGCACCGAGGCGATCACCAACGCGAAAGCGCGCGGTCCTCGCCACTCGCACCTCCCCGGCCAGAAGCCGTTCGGGCCCCTGCGCATCACCGCGTTCGTCATCCTGCTGATCATGGCCATCGGCTGGCTGCTGCCCTTCCTGTGGGCCGTCGCCACCGCCTTCAAGACCGAGACGGATGCCGCATCCGGCGACCCGGGCTGGATCGGGCAGAGCGGCCCGACGATCGAGGCGTTCACCGCGATCCTGTCGCAGGGCAACGTCTACGTCTGGGCCTTCAACAGCCTGTGGACGTCGGTCGCGATCACTCTGATCACCCTGACGATCTCGGCGCTGGCCGCCTATGCGTTCTCCCGGTTGGACTTCACCGGTCGCAAGTGGCTGTTCGTCGTCATCATCGCCTCGATCGTGGTCCCGCCGCAGGTGCTGATCATCCCGCTGTTCTACGAGATGCTCGCCTTCAACCTCATCGACACGTACTGGGGTCTGATCCTGCCGCAGGTCGTCGCACCGGCGATGGTGTTCATCCTGAAGCGGTTCTTCGACGCGGTCCCGATCGAGCTCGAAGACGCCGCCCGCGTCGACGGCGCCGGACGACTGCGCATCTTCTGGTCGATCGTGCTGCCGCTGTCGCGCCCGATCATGGCGTCCGTCGGCATCTTCGTCTTCATCGCCGCGTGGAACAACTTCCTCTGGCCGTTCCTCGTCATCAACGACACCACCCTGATGACGCTGCCGGTGGGACTCCAGACCGTGATCAGCGCCTACGGCGTGCAGTACGCCCAGGTCATGGCGCAGGCCGTGCTCGCGGCGCTTCCGCTCATCGTCGTGTTCCTCATCTTCCAGAAGCAGATCGTCAAGGGAGTCGCGACCAGCGGCTTCGGCGGTCAGTAATCCCCACCGCAGTCCCGCCCCGGGGCGCATGCCCCGGGGCGCATCCGTCCCCACCCACGGCCCACTCCTAAGGAGAGCTATGTCTCAGGCCCGCATCACCATCGACCGCGACTTCACGATCGCCGACGTCCCCCGGAGGCTCTTCGGGTCGTTCGTCGAGCACATGGGTCGCTGCGTCTACACCGGCATCTACGAACCCGGCCACCCCCAAGCCGACGAGCGCGGATTCCGCCAGGACGTGCTCGCGCTGGTGAAGGAGATGGGTCCGACCGTGATCCGGTACCCCGGGGGCAACTTCGTCTCCGGGTACCGGTGGGAAGACGGCGTCGGCCCGGTCGAGGACCGCCCCGTGCGCATCGACGGCGCATGGCACACGATCGAGACGAACGCCTTCGGCCTCCACGAGTTCATGGACTGGGCGAAGGATGCCGAGGTCGAGGTCATGGAGGCGATCAACCTCGGCACCCGAGGTGTGGAGGAGGCTCGCGCGCTCGTCGAGTACGCGAACCACCCCTCCGGCACGTACTGGTCGGACCTGCGCCGCAAGAACGGTGCGGAGAAGCCGTTCGACATCAAGTTGTGGTGCCTGGGCAACGAGCTCGACGGTCCGTGGCAGATCGGCGGCAAGACCGCGGCCGAGTACGGGCGCCTGGCCCAGGAGTCCGCCAAGGCGATGAAGCTGGTCGACTCGTCGATCGAGCTCGTCGCGGTGGGTTCGTCGGCGCGGTCGATGCCGACGTTCGGTTCGTGGGAGCACACCGTGCTCACCCACGCCTACGACGAGGTCGACTTCGTCTCGATGCACGCCTACTACCAGGAGCACGACGGCGACGCCGAGTCGTTCCTCGCCGAGTCCGTCGACATGGATGCGTTCATCGAAGGCGTCATCGCCACCGTCGACGCGGTCAAGGCTGCGGGGAAGCACACCAAGCAGGTCGACATCTCGTTCGACGAGTGGAACGTGTGGGACCAGGTGAAGTACAACGACGTGGAGGCCGGCGAGATCGCCAAGGCCGGGTGGCGGCAGCATCCGCGGCTCATCGAGGACACGTACTCGGTGACGGATGCCGTCGTCGTCGGCACCCTGCTCAACAGCCTGCTGCGTCACGGCGACCGCGTGAAGATCGCCAACCAGGCGCAGCTCGTCAACGTGATCGCCCCGATCCGCTCCGAAGAGGGCGGGGCCGCATGGCGTCAGACGAGCTTCTGGCCGTTCGAGCGGATGGCGCGTCTCGCGAAGGGACGTATCCTGCGTCTCGCGGTGTCCGCGCCGCAGATCGAGACGAAGCGCTACGGCGGTGTGGATTCGGTGGATGCCGCCGCCACCTACGACGAGGAGACGGGCCGGGTGGTGCTGTTCGTCGCCAACCGCTCCCTCGACGAGGAGAGCGACCTCACGGTCGACCTGCACGGGCTGAGCGGTCTGCGGGTCACGAACGCCGAGACCCTGACGATTCCCGAAGGCGGCGACCGCCACACCGCCAACCTCGAGACCACGCCGGACAGCGTGCACATGGTGCCGCTCGCCGGCACCGAGGTCGTCGACGGCGCCGTCCGTGCGAAGCTGCCGCCGCTGTCGTGGTCGGTGATCGAGCTCGCCTGAGCCCGGAACAGGAAGAAGCCCGGTATCAGTCGATACCGGGCTTCTTCGTGTCAGACGTCAGGCGTCAGACGTCGAGGTGTCAGACCTCGAGCATCTTCCGACGACGCACCGCGAGCAGCATTCCAGCGGACAGCAGCGCAAGGGCGAAAGCCCCGGCCGTGAGCGGGACGAACATGTCGACACCCGTCTCAGCGAGTCCGCCGTCGTCGTCCGGTGCGGCACCGCCGCCACCGCCGACGCCGCCGTCACCCTCGCCGCCGTCACCCTCGCCGCCGCCACCGGCGCCCGGTGCGGCCAGCACCGCGAACGCCAGGGTGGTCGCAGCGGAGGAGACGTCGTCGACACTCTGCGTTGCCGCGACCGAGTAGTCACCCGATTCGAGAGCGGCACCGAAGTCGACGCTCCATGCACCGTCGACGACGGTCGCCGTGAAGACACCGCTCGCCGCGTCGAGCGCGCTGAGCTGTGCGGAGGTGGGCTCTTCGCCGGTGAGCTTCACGGTGACCGTGGCGCCGTCGATACCCGTGCCCGAGAGCTGCGTCGGTCCACCGTCATGCGGGAACGTGTCGCCGTCCTGGATCGAGGTCACAGCCGGAGCGACCGGAACGACCTTGAAAGCTGACGTCGCTTCCGGAGAGACCTCCGCGAGGCGGGTCTGCGTGACGACGATGCTGTGCGAGCCGTAGCCCAGGTCGACCCCGGTGACCGTCCACTCGCCCGTGGCGCCGACCGTGGTCGTGCCGAGCTCGTTGCCCTCAGCGTCCTCGACGACGATGCCCGCGGTCGGGAGACCGGTGCCGCTGATCTGCGTGACCGTCGCGGTGACCGTCGAGCCGTCAGCCGGCGAGGTGATCACCGGTGCGACGAGCGGAGCGGGAGCGACGAGCACGTTGATCGTGGTCGCCTCGGACTGGCTCATGCCGTTGACCGAGGTGATCGAGATCGTTGCCGGGCCCAGGTTGACCGGGCCTGCGAAGGAGAACTTTCCACCCTCGACAGCCACAGTCTGCGGCTCAGCGGTTCCGGTCTGCGTGACGGTCACCTCGGTGGCGCCGGGAGCGGTGCCGGTGACGGTCTGTCCGGGGGTGACGGTCGCGCCGTCGGCCGGGCTGGCGACAGCAGGAGCGTCGAGGTCGAGCGCGACCTCGTAGCCGCCGGTCTTCGGAAGCGCCGTCACGAGGGACGCTGCCCAGGTGAACTGCTCTGCGCCGGTGTCAGGATCTGCCGGGGAGCCACCACTGATGACGCCGACGGCCTTGTTGCCCTGGAAGACCGCTCCACCGGAGTCACCGGGAGCTGCCAGCGTGTCGCTGGAGAAGCCCTGGACGAACTGTCCGCCGATGTTCGCCCAGCCGTTGAGGATGTCGTCCGAGCCGATCGCTCCGGTGGTGAAGCCGGTCGTGCGGCCGCTCTTGGAGACGGCGCCAACCTGCGGAGCGCCGGCGGACTTGATGGGAATGGTGCTGGCTGCGAGCGAGTCGAGCGCTGCTCCGGCCGTCGTCCAGTCGGTCACGGCGGGAAGAGGGTTCCAACCACCCGCGGCGTCGAGGTCGATGACCGAGATGTCGGTCGCTTCGGTGTCTCCGGCCTCTCCGGGTTCGTTGCCCGTGCTGCCGAACTGCGCGAAGCCGTAGGTTCCGAGAACCTCGGGGTCGGCCGGGAGGACGAAACCTTCGCCGCCGACGGCCGGCTCCTCGCCGGGGACGGTCAGCGTGGTGAACGCGTACTTGTTCCAGTCGTCGTCGAACGCACAGTGACCTGCACTGAGCAGAGCCGGGGTGCGGCCGGGTCCCCAGGCAGCGAAGCCGACGGAGCAGGCTCCACCGATGAGGTCGGCGTCAGTCACGGTGACGTATCCCTGACCGCCGACGACGTCGCCCTCGGCGAACTTGGTCAGAGTGGACGCTGCGGTCGCGACCTCAGCGATTTCCACTCCGGACGTCGAGGAGAATTCCTCGGCGAACTTCTCCTCGGCGGCTGCGCCTTCCGGCGCGGTCTCCTCGGTGACGACGACGACGCCCTCTTCTGCGGCGTTGTCACCGACGGCGACGACTTCCACACCGCTCTCAGCGGCTTCCTCCACAGCGTCGAGGAGCTCGACGGGAGGCTGCGCGGCGGGAGCCTTGGCCGCCGGGGCAGCCTTGAGCGCCTCGGCCTGAGCCGGCGCTTCGGTCTCGGCCGGCGCTGCCGGCGCTTCGGTCTCGGCCGGTGCCTCGGTCTCCGCCGGCGCGGTGGGCGCTGCGGTCTCGGCCGGGGCTGCCGGTGCGGCGGTCTCCGACGTCGTTGCCGGATCGACCGGCTGTCCTGCCGTGTCGTCGGCGAACGCCGGAGTCGAGACGAAGAGCCCCGACAGGGCGATCGTCGCGGCGGCGGTCAACGCCAATGGGCGTCGTGCTGTCCTTCTGTGCTTCATGTGATGTGGGTCCTTGCTCGTCACGGATCGTCGTTTCACCTGACAGCGGCTGCGCGTAGATACGCGCAACCGGCCTGCGTCCCGGTCGAGGGCGCATAGTGCGACGCTGGTTCCCCCGAGCAGCAGAGATCCCGCGCCTCAGTGGGGTGCAGGATCAACCGAAATACTAGTCAGCGAATGCACAGGAAAGCGAGCGTTTTCACCGGAAGTTCATAAGAGATGGGCAGATCTGCCCACTTTGCTCCACCGAATCGAGGAAAACAGGAAGAAAAGACTCCTTCCCGATTGCTGCAGAGGTGCGGCGACTAGCATGGCGGTCATGAGCCGACACTTCGCACGAACCATCCTCGGCGTGACGATGCTCGGCATCCTCGCCCTGACCGCCACCGCATGCGCGCCGGCATCCGACGGCGAAGGCACCGCCCCCACTTCCACACCCACGGATGCTGCGACGTCTGGTGATGCGGCCGCGGACCTCGTGGGCATATGGGGTGATGAGGCCACGGGGAAACCGCATCTCGAGTTCACCGCCGACGGAGCTGTCCGCGGCAGCGACGGCTGCAACCGCATCGCCACGACGTACACCGTCGAAGGCGACCGCATCGAGCTCGCGTCCTTCGCATCGACCCTCAAGGCGTGCATGGGAGTCGACGACTGGCTGCGCGGCGTCCGCGCCGCCGAACTCGACGGCGACCTCCTCATCGTCCTCGACTCTTCGGGCGGACGACTCGGAGAGCTCCCGCGCGCGAACTGACCGGCGGCTCAGCCCTGGATGTGCCGCTCGTCGGGACCGTCGTAGTGCGACAGCGGACGGATCAGCGCGTTCGCCCCGGCCTGCTCGATCACGTGCGCCGTCCACCCCGTGACCCGCGCCGCGACGAACAGCGGCGTGAAGGTGAGGGTGTCGAAGCCGATCAGGTTGTAGGCGGGCCCTGACGGGTAGTCGAGGTTGGGGTGGATGCCCTTCCGCTCGACGAACTCCGACTCCAGCGCGTCGTACAGCGCCGCCACGTCGGTCTTGCCGTAGTGCTCGACGAGCGTGTCGAGTGCGGCCTTCATCGTCGGGACGCGGGAGTCGCCGCTCTTGTAGACGCGGTGGCCGAAGCCCATGATCTTCCGCTTCTCGGCGAGCGCCTTGTCGAGCCAGGCCGTGACGTTCGAAGCCTCCCCGATCTCGTCGAAGATGTGCAGCACCGCTTCGTTCGCCCCACCGTGCAGCGGGCCCTTGAGCGCACCGATCGCGCCGACGACCGCCGAGTACAGGTCGCTGAGGGTCGAGGTGATGACCCGCGCGGTGAACGTCGACGCGTTGAAGGAATGCTCGGCGTAGAGGATCATCGAGCGGTTGAACGCGTCGACGACCACCGGGTCCGACTCTTCACCGAACGTCATCCAGAGGAAGTTCGCCGAGTAGTCGAGGTCGTCTCGGGGCGCGATGATCTCCTCACCGCGGCGGCGCCGCTGCCCGTAGGCGACGATCGCCGGCAGCGCGGCGAACAGGCGGATGCTCCGAGCGAGGTTCTCTTCGGGGGTCGCACTCGCGTCGAGGACTGAACGGGACGCGGCGGCATCCGAGGCCCCGATGAGGCTCACCGCGGTGCGGACCTCGTCCATCGGGTGGGCGTCGAGCGGCACCAGGTCGATCGCCGCCTTGACGTTGTCGGCGAGGGCACGGTGCGTGCGCTCGGTCAGTCGGAACGCCGCCAGCTCCTCCGCCGTGGGCAGCTCGCCGTGCCAGAGCAGATACGCCACGGCCTCGAACGACTGCGTGGCGGCGAGCTCCTGCACGGGGTAGCCGCGGTAGAGCAGGCTGTTGGTCTCCGGGTTGACCTTCGAGATGGCCGTCGTGTCGACGACGACGCCCGCGAGGCCCTTCTTGATGTCCGGCTCGGTCATGGTCACTCCTTCGTGTCTTTCGGTCGTCGAGCGAGGAGCGAAGCGACGAGACGAAACGTGCTGCGAGAGCGTTTCGTCTCGCTTCGCTCGCTCAACGACCGGGGGTGTCGATGGTGAAGTTGAAGACGCCGGAGTCGAAGTGGTTGTACGACTCGTAGTCGATGAGTTCGTAGAGATCGGCGCGGTGCTGCATCTCGCCGAGCTTCGAGGTCAGATGCCCCTCGTCGTTCAGCGTATCGAGCGCACGCCCCGCGGCCCCCATCGACAGTCGCAACAGCGACACCGGCCAGATGACCATGCGCACGCCGGCACTCTGCAGCTGTGCGGTCGAGAACAGTTCGCTCTTGCCGAATTCGGTCATGTTCGCGAGGATCGGCACGTCCAGCGCATCCGCCATCGCCTCGAACTCCCCGAGGGTGCGCATGGCCTCCGGGAACACCGCATCCGCTCCGGCATCCACGAGCGCTTTCGCTCGATCGATCGCCGCATCGAGACCGTCGATGGCGCGGATGTCGGTGCGCGCCATCAACAGGAAGTTCTCGTCGCGCCGGGCGTCGGCCGCTGCGCGGATGCGCTTGATCGCCGTGTCCTCATCCACCACGGTCTTGCCGTCGAGGTGGCCGCAGCGCTTCGGATTGACCTGGTCCTCGATGTGCATGCCCGCCAGGCCGGCATCCTCGAGCTCCTGGATCGTGCGGGCGACGTTCATCGGCTCACCGAATCCGGTGTCGGCGTCGACGATCGCGGGGAGATCGGTCATGCGGGCGATCTGCTTGGCGCGGCCCGCGACCTCGGTGAGGGTCGTGAGCCCGATGTCGGGAAGGCCGAGGTCGGCGGCGAGCACGGCACCGGAGATGTACACCCCCTCGAACCCCTTCTGCTCGATGAGTCGGGCACTCAGGGGGTTGAACGCGCCGGGGAAGCGCAGCAGCTCACCGGTCGCGAGGCGCTCGCGGAAGAGTCGACGCTTCTCGGCGGGAGTGACGGTCGAGTACAGCATCAGAACAGACCCTTCGGCGCCGCGGCACCCTCGAGCAGTCCCGCCTTCGCGACGATCGACAGCTCGCCGACCTCCGCCGCCGTGAGCTCGGGCAGCCGCTGCACGAGCGCGAGGAAGCGTTCGATCTCGGCGGACTCGAGCACGGGCGCCGCCAGCAGGCGGAACTTCGCGATGTAGTTCTCCCGCGCGAACGGACGAGCGCCGAGGGGATGGGCGTCGGCGACGGCGATCTCCGCGACGACGGTCGAGCCGTCGGTCAGGTGGACCTCCACGCGTCCGCCGAACGCCTTCTCCGCGGGGTCTTCGGAGTGGTAGCGGCGCGTCCACTCGGCATCCTCGGCGGTGGTGATCTTGTGCCACAGCGCGACGGTGTCTTCCCGAGCCGCCCGCTCCGGCGCGTACGAGTCGACATGGTGCCAGCCGCCGTCCTGCAGGGCGACGGCGAAGATGTACGGGATCGAGTGGTCGAGCGTCTCGCGCGACGCCGTCGGATCGTACTTCTGCGGATCGTTCGCCCCCGAGCCGATCACGTTGTGCGTGTGGTGACTGGTGTGCAGCACGATCGCTGCGATGTTGCGCGGGTCGCGGAGTCCGGGGTTCTCCGTGCCGAGCCTGCGCGCCAGGTCGATCCACGCCTGCGCCTGATACTCCGCCGAATGCTCCTTCGTGTACGAGTCCAGGATCGCGCGCTTCGGCTCCCCCGGAGCGGGCAGCGGCACCTCATACGCGGCATCCTTGCCGTCGAGCATCCAGGCGATCACACCGTCTTCGCCTTCATAGATCGGCGCGGGGCTGGTCTGCCCGCGCATCGCCCGGTCGACCGCCTCGACGGCCATCTTGCCGGCGAACGCGGGCGCGTGCGCCTTCCACGTCGAGATCTCGCCCTTTCGGCTCTGCCTCGTGGCGGTCGTCGTGTGCAGGCCCTGACCGACGGCCTGGTAGATCGTCTCGACGTCGAGACCGAGAAGGGTGCCGATGCCGGCAGCGGCCGACGGGCCGAGGTGGGCGACGTGGTCGATCTTGTGCCGGTGCAGGCAGATCGCCCGCACCAGGTCCATCTGGATCTCATAGCCCGTCGCGATGCCGCGGACGAGCGCGCGGCCGTCCTTGCCGGTGTGCTGGGCGACCGCGAGGATCGGCGGGATGTTGTCGCCGGGATGCGAGTACTCCGCCGCGAGGAACGTGTCGTGGTAGTCGAGTTCGCGCACGGCGACGCCGTTCGCCCAGGCCGCCCACTCCGGGCTCGTGCGCCGGTCGAGGGCTGCTCCGAAGAGGTTCGCGCCGATGCCGCCGGTCGACACGCCATGGCTGAACGCCTGGGCGCGAGCGGCGTTGATCGGCTCGCGAGTGAGGGATGCCGCGGCGACCGCCGCATTGTCGATGATCCGGTTGATGATCATGTCGACGACATCCTGGTCGACGCCCACCGGGTCGGCGGCGACCTCGGCGATCTTCCAGGCCAGCTGCTCGGAGCGTTCGAGGTTCTCGTCGCTGCGGTGAACGCGGACGTGATGGGTGACGGTCATGACTTTTCCCTACTGGTCGAGGAGTGAGCGGAGCGGTCCGAGACGTGTTCGGTCAGTGTCTCGAGGATGCCGGCGAGAGCGTTGTGCAGGTGCACGTGCGTCGCGTGAGCGGCGAGGTCGCCGTCACGGGCGGCGAGCGCGTAAGCGATGGTGCCGTGTTCGGCGGCGGATGCGGCCAGCCGCGCGGGCTTGTCGCGCGCCATCCGCCGAACGCGCACGAGGTGTGTGCGCACGGTCCGGAGGGCGGAGGAGATGTAGTCGTTGGCCACCGCGGTGTCGAGAGCGGCATCGAAGCGAGCGATGAGAGCGTAGTAGTCGTCTCGCCCGTCGGCGACGGCGAGGTCGACCCGGGCGAACTCGTCGGCGAGAGCGGCGAAGACCCGCGTGTCTCCGCGACTGGCCGCGAGGCGAGCGGAGGTCTCCTCCAGTGCGCGGCGGATCTCGAAGAGGGAGCGGATGTCTTCGGCATCCAGGTCGGCGACCACGGTGACGCGCGGCGACTGCTGCACCACGAGGCCGTCGGCGGCCAGGCGTCGCAGCGCCTCGCGCATCGGCGTGCGGCTCACGCCCAGACGTGCGGCCTGCTCGACCTCGCCCAACACGGTCCCGGCCGGGAGTCGTCCCGACTGGATGCCGTCGAGCAGGCTCGCATAGGCGCGGTCGCTCGCGGAGCTGCGTGCTGGTGCCAGGGTCACGCCCTCAGTGTATACATACTGCGGATCGTTCGTGGCATTGAGGGGGGTTCAGCATACTGTCGTATACATTCGGGTTCTTCCGTCATGCTGCAGGTCACGGGCGCGGCTGAGGCTCCTCGACCGGCGCAGGCTCCCCCAGCTTGACCACGATGACCCCGGCGAGAACGAGCGCGCCGCCGAGCGCTTGCAGCAGATCCGGCAGCTGACCGAGCAGCAGCCACCCGAACAGCATCGCGGCCACCACCTCGGCGAGCGCGACGAACGACGCCAGGCGCGACCCCAGCATCCGGGTGGAGGCGATGCCGAGCACGTAGGCCAGCGCAGTCGCCAGCACGCCCATCGCCAGGACGGGTACGAACCACGGCACGCTGCCGAATCGATAGACGATGTCGTCGGTGGTCCAGGCGATG
This sequence comes from Microbacterium sp. CGR2, assembly GCF_003626735.1. Classification (NCBI taxonomy): domain Bacteria; kingdom Bacillati; phylum Actinomycetota; class Actinomycetes; order Micrococcales; family Microbacteriaceae; genus Microbacterium; species Microbacterium sp. CGR2. Next base: position 589,522 of record NZ_RBHX01000001.1, read on the forward strand.
GGGAGCACGCCGACGAGTCCCGCCGCAGTGAGGCCGAGCGCCCCGAGGAGCAGCCCCGATCCGGCGAGCGCCAGCGGCGGCATCCCCGTGTCGGCTTTGGCGGAGAGCAGGAAGTAGGTGGCGGCACCGACCATCGCGCCGAGTGCCCACAGGATGCCGGGGATGTTCGCGTCCGCTCCGGTGACGATGTCGAGCATGAGCACGAGGCCGACGAACGCGATGACGGCACCGAGGATGCTGCGCCGGCTGGGCCTTTCCCCTCGGCGGATCCAGAGCCACAGCACGACGGCGATCGGTGCCGTGTATTCGATGAGGAGCGCGATGCCGACGTCCATCACCGCCACCGCCTGGAAGTAGAACAGCTGCGTCGCCGCCACCGCCAGGAGACCGTACGCGGCGATCATCCCGATGTTGCGGCGGAGCAGGCTCCAGCGCCCGCGCAACGACAGGATCATCGGGATGAGCAGCACCAGTGCGGCGACCCAGATGCGGGCCATCACTGCAGCTCCCGGCGTCCAGCCGGCGTCGATGAGGCCGCGCGCCCAGCCGCCCGACATGCCGAAGGCGAAGGCTGCACCGATCGCGAGCGGCAGCCCGAGGCGCACACCGTGCGCGGCCGTTCGGGCCTTGTCATCTATCAGACTGCTCATGAGATGTGACGCTACGCGCATCCGTTGTAAGATGTCAACATGATCTTCACAGATGACACGGAGGAGGCCCTGCGGGCGGCCGTCTGGCTCGTGAACTCCGCCGAGGCCCCGGAGACCCTGGCAGATCTCGGCGACCTGGACAGATTTCTCACCGCGTTCCCCTACACCGGACGCCTCGACCGCGACGAGCACGAACTGCGTGCACTCCGCTCCCTCCGTCCCCGCCTGCGCGCGATGCTGTCGGCTCCGCGTGACGAGATGGTGCCACTCGTCAACGCCGCGCTCGCGCAGGTTCCACTAGCCCCGCGGCTCGTGCGCCATGACGACACCGACTGGCACCTGCATGCCGTCGACGACGATCGCCCGCTCGCCGAACGAGTCCTCATCGAGACCGCGATGGCGCTCATCGATGTGATCCGCGCCGATGAAGGATCACGCATCTCGGTGTGCGACGACGACACCTGCCTGGCGCTCGCGCTCGACCTCTCCCGGAACCGTTCGAAACGCTACTGCTCCGCCACCTGCGCGAACCGCAACGCCGTCGCCGCGTACCGCGCTCGCCGCGCCGGAGCCTGACCCCCGCCAGCAGTTCCGGTCGCAGTTTCTGCCGCCTTACTTCCGTTCCGGTCGCAGTTTCTGTCGCCTCCGAGCCGATCAGACGGCATCAATCGCGACCGGAACCGGCACCGGGGCTCACCCAGCGGAGACCGGTCTGGACGCAACCTGTCATCACAGGTACAGTGAACCTGTCATTACAGGTTGCGCAGCGCCGCAGCATCCGCAAAGGAGCACGATGCCCGAATTCCAGAGCCCGCCGATATCCCCCCTGGCGATCGCCTTCGATGCCGAGAAGCTGACCTTCCTCCCCGAGGGCCCCACCCTCACCCGCCGGATGTCCGACCTCGAGGGCCTCTTCCTCGACACGGACGCGTGGGCCGCCGCCGCCCAAGGCGATGACCCGATCGTGTACACCGTCGTGAGCTCCCCCGTCCCGGAGGTCGACCGCGAGCTCCCCCAGTCGATCACCACGATCATGCCCGGCGACACGGCGGGCGAACTCTGGATGACCAAGGGGCATCAGCATCCGAATCACCAGGGCGAGATCTACCTGGCACTGAAGGGCCGCGGGGGGCTGCTCATGTTCGACGGGGAACGCACCGAGTGGCTCGACATGCTGCCGGGCACCATCGGCTACATCCCTCCCGGCTGGGCGCATCGCTCGGTCAACACCGGGGAAGAGCCCTACTCCTTCCTCGCCGTCTATCCCGGCGGCGCCGGCCACGACTACGGCTGGGTGCTCGAGCACGGCATGGGATCGCGGGCCTATCGCCGTACCGACGGTGCGGTAGACCTCCGCCCGTACTCGAAATAGGCTCCGCGCATGATCATCGCCCACGACCTGGGAACGACCGGCGACAAGGCCTCCCTCCACCACGACGACGGACGGCTGGTCGCCGCGGTCACCGTGCCGTACCCGGCGCACTTCGCCGCCGGTGGCATCGCCGAACAGGATCCGGCGGACTGGTGGGATGCCGTCGTCCGTGCCACACGCGACCTGATCGCCCGCACAGGCACCTCTCCGGCCGACGTGGCGGGCCTCGTCGTGAGCGGGCAGATGATGGGCGCGGTCCTGCTCGATGCCGACGGTGAACCCGTCCGGCCGGCGATCATCTGGGCCGACACCCGCGCCGGCGCTCAGCAGCGCGAACTCGAGCAGGCGCTCGGCGCGGAACGCGCCTACGGGATCCTCGGGCACCGACTCAACCCGACGTACTCTCTCGAGAAGATCATGTGGGTGCGCGACAACGAACCCGACACCTGGGCCCGCGTGCGCCGGGTCTGCGTGGCGAAGGACTTCATCGTCCTGCGTCTCACCGGCCGCCTGGCCACCGACCGCTCGGATGCTTCCGGCACGAACGCCTACGACCAGCGCGCCGGCACCTGGTCTGCCGACGTGCTGCACGCGGCCCGTCTCGACGCGGCCCTGTTCCCGGAGATCCTGGAGTCGACGGCCATCGCAGGCGGACTGACGGATGCCGCCGCCGAAGCGCTCGGCCTCCCCGCGGGTGTACGCGTCGTGATGGGCGGCGGAGACGGCCCCCTTGCCGCCGTCGGCTCTGGCATCGTGGCACCCGAGGACGGTGCCTACGTCTGTCTGGGCACTTCCTCGTGGATCTCGTTCGCCGCGGACGCGCCTCTGCATGACCCGGCGATGCGGACCTTCACCTTCGACAACGTCGTACCGGGCTCCTTCGTGCCGACGGCGACGATGCAGGCCGGCGGAGCATCCGTGCAGTGGATCGCCGAGGCGCTCTCCCCCGATCCGACGCGCCCCGAGACGGGCCGGCTCACGGCAGAGGCCGCAGGCGACCTCGACACCGACGACCTCTACTTCCTTCCCTACCTCCTCGGTGAGCGCTCTCCGCTGTGGGACCCGGACGCGCGCGGCGCGTTCGTCGGCCTCGCCCGTCACCACTCCAGGGCGCACCTCGTGCGTGCCGTACTGGAAGGAACCGCGTTCAACCTGCTCACCTGTCTGCAGGCGTTCCGGGACTCCGGCGCCGTCATCGACCGCATCGACGCCGTGGGCGGCGGGGCGCAGAGCGACGCGTATCTGTCGGTGCTCGCCGACGTGTGGGGCGTACCGGTGCGTCGCCGCACCATCGTCGAAGAGGCGAACAGCCTCGGGGCTGCGGTCACCGGCGCGGTCGGCCTGGGGCTCACGGATTTCTCGGCCGCCCGCGCCCTCAGTGAGGTCACGGCGGAGTTCGTCCCGGATGCGGCACGCCACGCGGTCTACGCCGAGCGTCACGCGCGGTTCGCCGACGCGTACGCGGCGTTGGCACCGTGGTTCGCCGGACGGCCGCGCTGATGGGTGTGATCCTCGTGACCAGCCGCTCCTTCTCCGACGGCGATCTCGACCTCGTCGGCAGGGCGGCGCAGGCGGGGCACCGCATCCTCCGAGGACCGGCCCACCACGACCTCGACGAGTTGCGACCGCTGCTCCACGGCGCCGACGCCTGGATCGCCGGCACCGGGGCCGTGACCGACCAGCACCTCGGCGCAGCGCCGAAGCTCAAGGTCGTCGCCCGCTACGGGGTCGGAACCGAGTCCGTCGATCTTGACGCCGCCCGCCGCCGCGGCATCCCTGTCACGAATACCCCCGGCGCCAATGCGGATGCCGTCGCCGATCACGCGGTCGCGCTGATGCTCGCTGCGCTCCGCTTCGTCTCGGACGGTGACCGTCGGGTCCGCGCCGGCGACTGGGGCGTGCGTCGCGGACGCGAGCTCGGTGCAGCGGTCGTCGGCATCGTCGGGTTCGGCCGGATCGGCCAAGGCGTCGCCCGGCGGCTCGCGGGGTTCGGACCGCGCATCATCGCCACCGATCCTTTCCTTCCCACCACCCTGATCACCGCGAACGGCGCCGAGCCCGTCGATACGGACGAGTTGTTCCGCATCGCCGACGTCATCACGCTGCACGCACCAGGGGGCCGGCTGCTCGTCGACCCTGCCCGGCTCGCCCGCACGCCCCGAGGTACCGTCCTCGTGAACACGGCCCGCGGGGACCTCGTCGACGAGGCGGCTGTCGCGGAGGCGCTGCGCGAGGGCATCCTGTCCGCCTATGCGGCCGATACGCTCGACGGCGACACCGCGGCGCACGACAGCCCGCTGCTCGCCGCCGACCTCGCCGACCGAGTGATCGTCACTCCGCACCTGGGCGCGCAGACCACACAGGCCGTCGACAACATGGGCGCGCTGTCGCTCGACGATGTGATCGCCGTGCTCCGCGGCGGTGAGCCCCTCCATCCGGTGACCATCAGCGAGGAGCCCCGATGACCGCCACTGCCCCGCCCGGCGCCGCCGACCACATGGGATTCGTCGGCGTCACGACGGCCTCATCGTCGATCATGAAAGTGTTCCCCCTCTGGGCCGACATCCTGGGGCTGCCGACGCGGACGCTGATCGGCCACGACCTGCCGATGGATGCCGAGCCGGCGCAGTACCGCGCGATGGTCGAGCAGATCCGCGACGACCCGCACCACCGCGGCGCCCTCGTGACCACGCACAAGATGAATGTCTACGCGGCAGCATCCGACCTCTTCGATGAACTGGACCCGTTCGCCGTATCGTGCGCCGAGATCTCGAGCATCGCCAAGCGCGGCCCCCTCCTGTCCGGCCGCGCCAAAGACCCGATCACGGTCGACCTCGCCCTGAACGACTTCCTTCCTGCCGACCATTTCTCCCGCACCGGTGCCGAAGTCGTCATCCTCGGCGCCGGCGGATCGGGGACGGCTCTCAGTTGGGCACTCGCCGAGCGCGACGATGCGCCCCGCCGGATCACCGTGACCGCCCTGACTCAGCCACCACTCGACCACTTGCGCGAGGTGCACCGTCACCACGGAACGCGCGAAGGGCTGATCGACTACGTCGTGACCGCGACGCCCGCGGACGCCGACGCCGTGGTGGCCGCCGCTCCCCCGGGTTCCCTCGTGGCGAATGCGACCGGGCTCGGCAAAGACCGCCCCGGCTCGCCGCTGACCGACGCCGTCTCCTTCCCCCGTGACGGGTTCGCGTGGGAGTTCAACTACCGCGGCTCGCTCGAGTTCCTCCATCAGGCCAGAGCGCAGGAGCAGGCGAGATCGCTGCACGTCGTCGACGGCTGGCGCTACTTCATCCACGGCTGGTCGCAGGTGGTCGCCGACGTCTTCGAACTCGACCTCACACCCGAGATCGTGGAGCGCCTCGCGGACGCCGCGGAATCGGTGCGCTGATGCCCGTCGTCCGGACGGTGCGGGGCGACATCGCTCCCGCCGAACTCGGTCGCGTCGACTATCACGAGCACCTCTTCCAGGTGTCGCCGCTGTTGCCGGGAGACGAGCTCGACGACGAGACCGCGTCGGGCGAGGAAGCGGGACTGCTGCGGGCGAGCGGGTTCGAGACGATGGTGGATGCCACGCCGTTCGGCCTCGCCCGCGACCCGGCGGCGCTGGCACGGATCAGCGGGGCGACCGGTCTGCGGATCGTCGCGACGACCGGTCGTCACCGCGAAGCGCACTACGGCGCCGAGCATCCGATGCAGGTCTGGACGGTCGAGCGCCTGACGGCGATGTTCGTCGCCGACATCACCCGCGGCATGCCCGCCCTCGACGCGGCCGTGTTCGAGACTCCCGATGTGCCCCTCGCCGTCGCACCAGACGGACGCCCCGTGCGCGCCGGGATGCTCAAGGGCGGCGTCGATTACTGGCGTATCAGTCCGTTCGAACGCACCACTCTCCTCGCTGTCGCCGCCGCGCATCGCGCGACCGGCGCGCCCGTGATGGTGCATCTGGAGTTCTGCACCGCCGCGCACGAGGTGCTCGACCTGCTCGCGGCCGAGGGCGTGGCATCCGATCGTGTCGTTCTCGCCCACGCCGACCGCGACCCCGACCCTGGGCTGCACGTCTCTCTCGCCGAACGGGGCGCCTACCTCGGCTACGACGGCTTCGCACGCCAGCGCACCCGCTCGGATGCCGAGCTGCTCGCGTTGACGGCCGCCGTCGTCGAGCGGGGCGCCGGCGACCGCGTCGTGCTGGGCGGCGATGTCGCTCGGCGCTCTCGCTACGTCGCGTACGGCGGGATGCCCGGACTGGCGTACCTCGGCGAACGGTACCTCCCCCGGCTCCGAGCCGCGGTCGGCGACGAGGCGGTCGACCGGATGCTGGCCGCCAACCCCGCGCGCCTGCTCACCCTCTCGGCCTGACATCCGGCCGGACGAAAGGCCCCTCACCCGAAGGTGAGGGGCCCGTATCACCGAGTCACTCGTAGAGGACTGCGGCGATCTCTTCGTCTTCGATGTTGTCCTTGTCGTACCAGTAGGAGCCGGTGTCGTAGAACTCGTCGACATCGTCGCCGTTGGCCGCATCATAAGCCGCCTGGACGACCTGTTCGCCGATGCCGATCGGGTCCTGCGTGATGGCGCCGGCCATGGTGCCGTCCTTGATGGCGTTGATCTGCGCGGCGCCGGAGTCGAAGCCGACGATCGTGATCTTGCCCTTCTCGAGGCCCAGCTCGTTCACCGCGTTGACGACGCCGATGGCGGAGCCTTCGTTGGTGCCGTAGATCCCCTTGAGGTCCGGGTGCGCGGCGAGCAGCGTCTTGGCGATGTCGGCCGACTTCAGGTGGTCGCCGTCGCCGTACTGGATGTCGACGATCTCGACGTCGGGGAAGTCGGCTTCCATCTTCTCGACGAACCCGTCACGACGCTCGACACCGGTCGAGTTGATGTTCGAGTGACCGACGATCGCGACCTCGCCCTCGCCGCCGATCAGCTCGGCCATGTGCTCGGCGGCGAGCGCACCCGCGACCTTGCTGTCGGTCGCCGACAGGCTGAGTCCGACGTCACCGTTGCACGGCGCATCGAAGTACACCACGGGGATGTCCTTCGACTTGGCCTGCTCGAGGGGCGCCACGCACGCCTCGGGGTCCAGGGCCGCGTAGGCGATGGCATCCGGGTTCTTGTCGATGGCGGTGGTGAGCATCTCGAGCTGCTGCGCGATCTCGGTCTCCGCCGCGGGGCCTTCGAACGTGATCTTGACGCCGAGCTCGTCGGCCTTCTGCTCCGCGCCCGTCTTCACGGCCTGCCAGAACTGGTGCTGGAAGCCCTTCGAGACGAGAGCGATGTACATCTCGCCGTCGCCGCTGCCGCTGTCACCGCCGCTGCCGCCTTCTTCGATCACGTCGCCGCCGCCGGCACAGCCGGCGAACACCAACGCGGAAGCGGCCACGAGTGCCGCAAATGCGGTCTTCTTGCCGTATTTCATGGAAACTCCATTGTTCTGTGAATGCCGGCCGGAGCCGACGGGGTGGGACATCTCGGGTTCCTCTGTGTGCAGGACAGGGGTTCAGGGGTCAGGTGCGCTGGCGGTTGCGCAGCGAGTCGAGGAAGACCGCGAGCAGCACGACGACGCCGACGACGATGTTCTGCCACTCGGGCTGGATCGACATGATGCGCAGACCGTTGACGAGCACGCTCATGATCAGGGCACCGATGACGGTGCCGAGGATGGATCCTCGGCCGCCCAGCAGCGAGGTTCCGCCGATGATGACGGCGGCGATCGCCTGCAGTTCGTAGCCCATGCCGATCTGGGGCTGGGCCGAGTCGAGGCGGGCGGCGATCACGATGCCGGCGATGCCGGTGAAAGCTCCGGCGAACATGTAGATGAGGATCGTCCAGCGGCGCGTGTTCACGCCGGAGAGGCGCGTGGCCTCTTCGTTGGAGCCGATCGCGAACGTGTAGCGCCCGAGCAGCGTCTTCGACAGCACCAGCCAGGCGACGACTGCGAGGAGTGCGGTGATCAGCACGGCGTTCGGGATGCCGGGGATGATGACCCCGAGGGCGATCTTCTTGAAGTCGGGGGCCGATGTCGAGAAGTAGATCGGCGAGACGTTCGAGATCACGAGGGCGAGACCGCCGGCGATCATCATCATCGCGAGCGTGGCGATGAACGGGGGAAGCCGGAGGAACGTGATGTTCACGCCGTTGACGAGTCCCATCAGCACACCGGTGAGGATGCCGCCGATCACACCGACCCACACCGGAAGCCCCATGTTGGTCACGAAGACACCGGTCATCACCGCGCAGAGCGCCATACCGGTACCGATCGAGAGGTCGATGCCGCCGGTGATGATGACGAAAGTGGTGCCGAGTGCGAGGATGCCGATCACCGCGGTCGACAGCAGCACGGTGGCGATGTTGCTGAAGGTGAAGAAGTTCGGGCTGGCGATCGAGAAGAAGATCACCAGGACGATGAGGGTGCCGAACGCCAGCGACTGCTGGACCTGGCGCTTCAGGAACGCCCCGATGTCGCGCTTGTCGGTGTTCTCGTTCACCGCGGTCTGGATGATCGTCGTCGTCGACGATCCGGGCTGCTGCGGGGTGCTCATCAGTCTTCCTCCCCGTGGGCTGCGAGTTGCATGATCTTCTCCTGGCTGGCTTCCTCGTTGCGGAGCGTGCCGGTGATACGACCGTTCGCGAAGACCGCGATGCGGTTCGCGACACGGAGGATCTCCGGCAGCTCGGATGAGATGACGATGATGGACTTCCCCTGATCAGCGAGCTGCTGCATGAGGCGGTAGATCTCCTCCTTAGCTCCGACGTCGATCCCTCGGGTCGGCTCGTCGAAGATGAGGATGTCGCAGTCGCGCATCAGCCACCGGGCGATGACGACCTTCTGCTGGTTGCCTCCGGAGAGCAGCTTCACGACCTGATTGACGGAGGGCGTCTTGACCCGCAGCTGCTGCACGTACTCCTTGGTGCGGTTCTTCGCCTTGGCGTCGCCCATCCAGCCGATGCCGTTGGCGTACGACCCGAGAGAGGCGAGAACGGTATTGAAGGTCACGTCCTGTTCGAGCATGAGCCCCAGGAGCTTGCGGTCTTCCGAGAGGTAGCCGACCCCGTGCTTCACGGCATCCGCTGGTTGGCCGATGCGCACGGTCTTGCCGGCGATCGCGATCGTTCCGCCGTCGCTGTGGTCCGCCCCGATGACGGCTCGCGCGGTCTCGGTGCGTCCGGCGCCCATGAGCCCGGCGAAGCCGAGGATCTCGCCCTTGTGCAGCTGGAACGACACGTCTTTGAGCAGGTTCTTCGTGGTCAGCCCCTGCACGTCCAGGACGATCGGATCGTTCAGGTGCTCGCGCGCCTGCGGCCGCGTGCCCTCGTCGATCACACGGCCGACCATCATCTCGATGATCTTCGGGATGGTCGCGTCGGCCCGGTCGAGTGATCCGATGTATGCGCCGTCTCGGAGCACTGTCACGCGATCAGCGAGTCGGCGGAGTTCGTCCATCCGGTGGGAGATGTAGACGATGCCGGTGCCCCGCGCCTTCAGCTGCTCGATGAGCACGAACAGCGTCTCGACCTCGGTGTCGGTGAGTGCCGATGTCGGTTCGTCCATGATGAGGACCTTGGCGTTGAACGACAGCGCCTTGGCGATCTCGACCATCTGCTGCTCAGCCACGGTGAGCTCGCCGACGAGCTGGCGCGGGTCGAGCCGGATGTCGAGGCGCTGGAGGAGTTCGGCGGTCTGCGCGTTCAGCTTGCGCTCGGACAGGAACGGGCCGGATGTGGGTTCACGACCCACGTAGATGTTCTGCGCGACCGTCAGGTCGGGCATCAGGTTGAGCTCCTGATGGATGATCGTGACACCGAGCTCCTGCGCCTGGAGAGGGCTGGTGAGCTCGACCTCGCGACCTTCGAACCGGATGGTGCCCTCGTCTTTGGTGTAGATCCCGGAGAGGATCTTCATCAGCGTCGACTTGCCGGCGCCGTTCTCCCCGACGAGGACGAGCACTTCTCCGGCACGCACTTCGAGGTGTACGTCCTTGAGCGCCTGCACACCGGGGAACCCCTTGCTGATGCCCTCCACTGTGAGGATGGGGTCGCTCATGTGCTCACCTGCTTCCTTGAAGGTCGTGTTGCGATCCGTCGATGCCAATCGCAGTAAACATCGGATCAATTCTGCGGCTTGGATCGGTTTCGCGCAAGTTGTATCTAAATGTATCTAACGACTTCCCGGTTGGGAAGACCTGTAATGACATCTCAGTGAAGCCGGATGCTCTCGACCGCCACGAGCTTGTCCCGGATGTAGGCACTGGCGTGTGCACCGAGTTCGTCGTTGTCGGTCCAGAGATTCCGCCAGATCCCGAGCATCCGACTGAGATCGGGAGCGACCACGGCGGAGGAGAACGATTCGAAGACGATGGGCCCGTCGTAGCCGATCCGGCCGAGCGCCTTGAAGAACGTGTCGAAGTCGACGGTGCCCGTGCCGAGGTACCCCCGATGACTCTCGCCGATGTGGACGTAACGCAGCGCCGGCGCCGCATCCAGAACCGGCGCGAACATATCCGACTCCTCTATGTTCATGTGGTACGTGTCCAGGTGGATGCCGAGGTTCGGCCGGTCGATCTCGGCGAGGTAGGAGAGCGCTTGGCGAGCGGTGTTCAGCACGTTCGTCTCGTAGCGGTTCACCACCTCGAGCGACACCGACACCCCGCGCTCAGCGGCGTGGTCGGCGACTCGCGCGATGGCCCGACGACTGCTCGCGAGGCCCTCCGGGGTGGCGGGGGCCATGTACTTCTGCATGGCGCTGTAGATCACGCCGCAGAAGTGGCGCCCACCGAGTTCGGCCAGCACGTCAACCGCCTTGATCAGCAGCGCCTCCCCCGCTGCCACGATCGCGGGGTCGGAACTGGTGACATCGGTCTTCTCCGACAGTCCGAGCGAGGCGCTGACGTCCAGACCGTGTTCGGCGAGAGCGTCTTTCGCGGCGGCCACGTCGAACGCGAACGGGTCCATCAGCGGGAACTCGATGAGGTCGAATCCCGCCTTCTTGGTCTGCTCGACAGCGAGACGGATGCCGTCGGCATCGAAGTCTCCGGTCCAGACGAGTCCATGGCAGCCGATGTTCATCGAGACCTCTCCGGGCGGGTGTGCGGCACCATCGCCTCCGCGACTTGGCACGTTCCAAGTCAACTGCGAGCCACGCTACGTCGCAGTCCGACCTGGTGTCAAGAGCTTTCTTGGCACGTTGCAATCGCTGAGCTAGCCTGGGGGACGCCGCTGCATCCGCTGCCGTCGGCCTGAAGACGAAGGAGCCGTCATGCCCGCGAGCGTCAAAGACGTCGCCGCCCTCGCCGGAGTCTCGTCCTCGACCGTCTCCAACTATCTCAACCACCCGCACGTGCTGGGTGCTGCGAGTCGCGAACGAGTGCGAGCGGCGATCGAGCAGCTCGGGTACGTTCCGAACGAGTCGGCGCGTCAGCTGCGCGCCGGATCGAGCAAGGCCCTCGCGCTCATCCTCCTCGACGCCTGGCTTCCGTACTTCAACGAGTTGTCCCGCGGCGTCGACGATGTCGCGCGAGAAGGCGGCTGGTCACTGTTCTTCAGCAACAGCAACCGCGACAGCGCGCAGGAGAGCCGCAACATCGACATGTTCGAGGCCCACCGCGTGCAGGGCATCGTCATCTATCCGCTGGGAGACGTGGTGCCGCGTCTCGAGCAGCTCGCACAGCGCGGCATCCGGTCCGTGGTCGTCGGGCCGATCCGAGATTCACCCACGGTGGCGTCCGTGCTCTTCGACGATCGAGGCGGGGGCCGGCTCGCGGGCGAGCATCTGCTCTCGCTCGGACGGCGCCGGATCCTCTTCCTCGGCAGTGCGGCCGTCGATCAGTCCAACGACCGGCTGGCAGGAATCCAGGATGCCGTGGCCGACACCGACGCGACGATCACCGTGACGGACGTGGCGCATCTCGCCACCGAGGACGGATTGCGCGCGGCCGAACAGATCATCGCGCTGCCGGAAGCGGAGCGTCCCGACGCCGTCTTCGCGGCGAACGACCTGGTGGCACTCGGCGTGCTCACGCAGCTGCTGCGGCACGGCATCCGCGTGCCGGAGGAGATCGCGCTCGTCGGCTTCGACGACGTCGATCAGGCGCATCAGGGTGTCGTGCCTCTCACGAGCGTGCGCCAGCCCGGCTACGCGATCGGTCGTGCCGCCGGCGCCGCGCTTCTGCAGCAGCTCGCCGACCCCACCGGACCCCCGCCGGCGACGACGCCGTTCCCGGCGGAGCTCATCGTGCGCGAGTCGACGGTCGGGCGCTGAGCTGCGAACGCGTCGGCAGGCATCACGCCGACGCGTGACCGACGACGCCCTTCCGCAGCAGCGCATTGCCGTACTTCCTCGTCTCGCCCGTTCGCACCATGAGGTACGCGCTCTTCGCGACCTCGTAGTACGCGAAGCGCTCGACGAACCGGGTCGTGTCGATGCCTGTGCCGGCGGCCTTCATCAACTCGCGCTGCACGTCGAGCACCTCGCCGTCGGCGGAGGTCATCAGGTCGATTCCCGGCGCATCGTCGAGCGGCAGGACAGAGCGGATCGCGGCCACCACCTCCGGCGTGCTGGTTCCGGGAAGATCGATGACGCGCGCGCCCAGACCCCAGGCCGGGAAGTGCGCGTCGGCGATCACGACGGCGTCCGAGTGGCCCATCCGATCGAGGTGCAGCAGCAGCTCGCCGGTGAGCAGGGGGTGGATTCCTTCGAGCACGGTCGCTCCTTCGCGTTCGGGGTGAGATCGATCGTGGGAAGCTCAGCCGGGGATGAGCCGCTCGGCCGCCAGGTGCTCCCAGAGCGCAGTCGAGATCTCCCGGGCAGCGTACTCCGCATTCTGCTGGAGCTGCGCGGGACGGCTTCCGCCCACGACGACCGATCGCACCTCCGACGCCTGCAGCGGGAACTGGATAGCGGCCGCCGGCAACGGGACTCCGTGCTGGTCGCAGATCGCGGCGATGCGCACGAGGCGGTCCCACAGCTCGTCGGGCAGCTGACCGTACTCGTACCGGCCGTCGCGGCGCGGCACGCTCGACGCCAGCAGACCCGAGTTGAACACGGATGCCGCGACGATGCCGGTGTCGCGCTCCCGGCACGCGGGCAGGACCTCGGCGGCTGCGGGCTGCTCGAGCAGCGTGTAGCGGCCGGCCACCATGATCAGGTCGAGGTCGGCCGATCGCACGGCCGCGGCCAGAGCATTCGACACCATCGATCCGATGCCGATCGCTGCCGTCTCGCCCTCGCTGCGCAACTGCTCCATCGCGGGCAGCGCCTCGGCGAGCGCGAGATCGAGATCGTGGCGCTCTGGGTCGTGCAGGTACAGCAGGTCGATGCGGTCGATGCCGAGGCGCTCGCGCGACTCGTCCAGGCTGGTGCGGATGCCGTCGGCCGAGAAGTCCCACACCCTCTGCAGATCGTCCGGCACGTGGAAGTCATTGGCGGTGTCGAGGCCACCGTCGTGCGCGGGATTGGGACGCAGCAGGCGGCCGACCTTGGTCGACAGCACGAACTCGTCGCGCGGCTTCGTCTGCAGGAATGCCCCGAGTCGGCGCTCGGACAGGCCGAGGCCATAGTGCGGAGCGGTGTCGAAGTAGCGGATGCCACCCTCCCACGCCGCCTCGAGCACAGCCCACGCCTCGTCGTCGGTCAGCGGGCGGAAGAGGTTGCCGACGTTCGCGGCGCCGTATCCGAGCGCGGGGATGTCGAGGCGGGGAGCCCGCGCCTCAGGCGCCGACATGGGCACCCGTCCAGGTGTAGGTCGAGACGCTGTCGGCCTTCATCTCCATACCGGTGCCGGGGGCCGAGGGCGGCATGTAGGAGCCGCCCTGGATGTCGGTGGGTACGACGAAGTGCTCGTGCAGGTGGTCGACGTACTCGATCATCCGGCCATCGCGGCTCCCGCTGACGGCGATGAAGTCGAACATCGACAGGTGCTGCACCGCCTCGCAGAGTCCGACGCCACCCGCGTGCGGGCACACCGGCACTCCGAACTTCGCGGCGAGCAGCAGGTTGGCGATGTTCTCGTTGACGCCAGCCACCCGCACCGCGTCGATCTGCATGACCGAGATCGCGTCGGCCTGCAGCAGCTGCTTGAAGATCATCCGGTTCTGTGCGTGCTCGCCGGTCGCCACCCGGATCGGAGCGATGCCGCGGGCGATCTCCGCATGCCCGAGGATGTCGTCGGGGCTGGTGGGCTCTTCGACCCAGGCCGGGTGGAACTCGGCGAGCGCGTTCACCCACTCGATCGCCTCCGACACCTCCCAGCGCTGGTTCGCGTCGATCGCGATGGGGAAGTCGGGTCCGCAGACCTCGCGCGCCTTGCGGAAGCGACGGATGTCGTCATCGAGGTCAGCGCCCACCTTGAGCTTGATCTGTGTGAAGCCGTCGGCCATCGCCTCCCGCGCGAGGCGCTCGAGCTTCCCGTCGGAGTAGCCGAGCCAGCCGGGACTCGTCGTGTATCCGGGGAATCCTGTCGCGAGAAGCTGCTGTTCCCGTTCGACTCGTCCCGGTTCGGCGGCACGCAGGATCGCGAGCGCGTCGTCACGGGTCAGCGCATTGGTGAGGTAGCGGAAGTCGACCAGATCGACGAGCTCCTCGGGTGTCATCCTCGCGAGCAGCTGCCAGAGCGGGAGCCCCGCGCGCTTGGCCTTGATGTCCCACAGGGCGTTGATGGCCGCGCCGATCGCCATGTGCATCACGCCCTTCTCGGGGCCGAGCCAGCGCAGCTGCGAGTCGCCGATGATGTCTCGGAACGTCGTGCCCATGTCCGCGAGCAGCGGCTCGAGCTCGCGACCGACCAGGTGTCCGGCGAGGGCGTCGATCGCTGCGACCTGCACGTCGTTGCCTCGACCGATCGTGAAGACGAACGCGTGGCCGTCGATGCCGTCCTCGGCGTCGGTTCGCACGACCACGTACGCCGCCGAGTAGTCGGGGTCGGGGTTCATCGCGTCGGACCCGTCGAGGCTGAGCGACGTGGGGAAGCGGATGTCGGTGGTGTCGAGGGCGACGATGCGGCTCACGGAATTCCTCTCGCTGCACGATGGGATGTCGTCGTGCGGATCACTTGGAGTGTAAACATCGGATGTCTATACTGTCAACGAGAAGCGCCGTCGTGAGGCGGCATCCCGACCGATCAGGAGAATCATGAAGTTCGCGCGGCTCGGCACCCCTGGGACCGAGGTCCCCGTCCTCGTGGAGGGCGATCGCTACCTCGATCTCCGCTCTGTGACATCCGATGTGAACGGCGACTTTCTTGCCGGCGACTTCCGCTCCCGTGTCGCCGCGGCGCGCGACGCCGGCGAGCTCCCCGAACTGACGGGAGCCGGCGCACTGCGCGTCGGAGCCCCGATCGCCCGGCCGAGCGCCGTGATCTGCATCGGGATGAACTACGCCGCCCACGCTGCCGAATCCGGTTCGGAGCCGCCGAAGATCCCGATCATCTTCCTGAAGACCCCGAACACCGTGGTCGGGCCCAACGACGCGGTGACCATCCCCCGCGGCAGCGAGAAGACCGACTGGGAGGTGGAGCTCGGCATCGTGATCGGAGCCCGCGCCTCCTATCTCGACTCCCCCGACGAGTCGATGGCGCACGTCGCCGGCTTCGTCCTGGCCAACGACGTCTCCGAACGCGCCTTCCAGATCGAGGTGTCCGGAGGGCAGTGGTCGAAGGGCAAGATCGCTCCCGGATTCAACCCGACCGGTCCGTGGCTCGTCACGCCCGACGAGATCGACCATCATGTGCTCGGGCTGCGGAGTTTCGTCAACGGCGAGCCCCGGCAGGACTCGAACACCAGCGACATGATCTTCTCGGTGGAACACCTCGTTCACCACCTGTCGCAGTACGTGGCGCTCGAGCCGGGCGACCTCATCCTCACCGGCACCCCGCAGGGCGTGGCCCTGTCCGGCAACTACCCGTACTTGACCGCGGGAGACGTCGTCGAGGTCGAGATCGACGGCTTGGGTCGTCAACGACAGGAGTTCGTGGCATGGGAGGCGCAGCGATGAGCGGCACGCTGGAGGGACTGGTGGCCATCGTCACCGGCGGAGCATCGGGGATCGGCGCGGCCGTCGCCCGCCGACTGCACTCCGACGGTGCGGTGATCGCCGTGCTCGACCGCGACATCACGGGTGCGGATGCCGCGTTCGCCGCCTTCACCGCCGACGTGTCCGACCGGGCGAGCGTCGACGCTGCCGTCGACGCCGTCGCGGAGAAGTTCGGTCGCGTCGACATCGTGGTGAACAACGCCGGCGTCGGAGCCCAGGGCGACATCGCCGCGAACGACGACGACGAGTGGGCACGCGTGCTGTCCATCAACGTCACCGGCATCGCCCGGGTGACCGCGGCCGCGCTGCCCTGGCTGCGGAAGTCTCCGGCGGCGGCCGTCTGCAACACCGCATCCATCGCATCGACCACGGGCCTGCCGCAGCGGGCGCTGTACAGCGCATCCAAGGGCGCCGTCTCCGCGCTGACCCGTGCGATGGCCGCCGACCATCTGCGGGAAGGCATCCGAGTCAACGCCGTGAACCCTGGCACCGCGGACACCCCGTGGGTCGGTCGGCTTCTCGACGCGGCATCCGACCCCGCCGCCGAGCGCGCGGCCCTCGAAGCACGGCAGCCGCACGGACGCCTGGTGAGCCCGGACGAGGTCGCCGCGGCCGTGGCCTACCTGGTGTCGCCCGCCGCCGGTTCCACCACGGGCACGTTCATCGAGGTCGACGGGGGCATGGCGCAGCTGCGCCTGCGGCCCGAGTAGCCCCGCGCGCGTCTGCGCCCGCCCTTCCGGTCGCAGTTGCCGCCGGTTTACAACCGTCACTTCCGTTCCGGTCGCAGTTGCCGCCGGTTCTCCACTTCCGCGACGGCCGAAACTGCGACCGGAACGCCCGACGACGCGCAGCGGACGGCAGAAATTACGACCGGAAGCCGCGAACACTATTCCTGTGGATAACGGAAACGCGGCATCCGCACACCTGCCATCGTGACGCCATGCCGCACCCTCGCCCTCTTCCTCCGCACCTGGGATCGCTCTTTTCCGTACGCGAAGCCCAGAAAGCCGGCATCGATGCCGGCCGGCTTCGACGCGCCGACCTTCGAACCCCGTTCCGCGGCGTGCGCGCCACGTCGACCACAGCTGACGACGACGTCCTCGATCCATTCGAGCGGCAGCGCGTCGAACGGCGCATCCGCGCATATGAGTACGGTCCGCGCCTCCGTTCGCACCAGTTCCTGAGCCATGAGAGCGCCGTTGCCCTGTGGGGCGGCCCCATGCCGTTGACTCTCATCGGAGGGCGACCGGCGGATGGTCGTGCGCTCCCGGTGCATGTCAGCACCCTCGGCGACGGCCCGCTCGTCCGCGTTGTCGGCGTGCAGGCGCACCGACAACGCGCCGCGTCCACTCGCCTCGTCGGGGCGCCCGGTCTGGTCGTCGCAAGCCCTGAAGACACGTTCGCGGCGCTTGGTCGATGGGAGCTCATCCATCTCGTCGCCCTGGGCGACTTCTTCTGCCGCGCCTGGCGGACAGGGCACGGTCGCCCGGATGCCGGCAAGAGTCCGCACTCAACCGTGGCCCGACTGCGTGCAGCGATCGACGATCACCGCCGGACCGGAGCGAATCGTCTGCGCCAGGCGCTCGAGCTCATCCGGGAGGACTCGTGGTCGCCGCGCGAATCCGAACTGAGGTGCCGCATCGTCGGGGCCGGACTCCCGGAGCCGGAGCTCAATCGCGACATCTATGACGCCGACGGTCGCTTCCTCGGCTGCTTCGATCTCACGTATCCCCGACACAAGGTCGCGATCGAGTATCACGGGATGCTGCACGCCGGACGCTATGCGGAAGACGTCGAGCGGATCGCCGCGCTCCGCGCCGCCGGCTGGACGGTGATCGAGGTCACCAGCGCGCTGTTCGCGCGACCCGACGAGCTGATCGCCCGGATTCGCCACGCGCTCGCGGCCGGCTGACCCTGCTCTCCGGTCGCAGTTGCTGCCGCCGCACCGTCGCCCCCTGGCGCTCCGGTCGCAGTTCCTGCCGCTGCACCGTCGCCCTCTGGCGCTCCGGTCGCAGTTGGTGCCGCTGCACCAGCCTCAATCCGGCAGAAACTGCGATCAGAGGTACCAAGCCCGGCCGACCGAAACCACGACAAGCGGCGCCTCACGCCCCTCGCAGCCACCCGAGGATGCCACGGCGCGGACGCTCCTGCTCCACCGGACGCACGGCGCCCACGCGGTAGAACTCCTCCGCGTTGGTCCACATGATCGCGGCACGGTCGTGGCTGCGGTCCCGCGCCCAGGACGCCACCATCCCCGCCCAGCGCGTTCGGGCCGTCGGCTGATAGGTGTCGGAGCCGTCGGCGGGCGCGTAGGGGTCGTCGGGCTCAGCGGGGCCGATCACCGACACCGGCCAGTCGCTGCCCCACATCAGCCGTTCCGTGCCGAACGCGTCGACAGCGGCATCCAGGAACGGTTCGATCTGCGCGCGGCTCCACGATCCGCCGGCTTCGGCGGGGAGCCCCGAGAGCTTGCAGAACGCGTTCGGATGCCGTGCCAGTTCGGTCAGGTCGCGCACCCATTCCGGGGTCGGCGCGTGCGGAGCATCCGCTGTCCCGACGTCGGGCTTGCCGAGGTGGTCGAGCACGATTCGCAGGTCAGGGATGGCGCCGGCAAGGCGCGCGATCTCCGGCAGCTGCTCCGCTCTGATACAGGCATCGAAGCTCCACCCGCGCGCGGCGACCTCGCGCGCACCGGTGACGAAGTCGGTCGACATGGCGAGCCCGTCGTGGTCGTCCTGCAGGTCATGACGGACGCCGACCACGAGCGGGTGGGTCGCCAGTTCTTCGAGGTGCGTGATGGTGTGGACGCCGCGGTCGAGACGCGCACCGGCGACGATGCCGATCACACCGAGATCGTCGGCGAGGGATTCGACCCAGCGCACCTCACCGAGGAAGTCCTCTTCCACGGTGCCGGCCTGCACGAACACCACCTTCTCCCCCGTCGCGTGCTCGATCCGGGCGTGCTCGAGCTCCGTTCCCGCGAAGAGCGCGGCGAGAGGTCCGTCGAGCCACGGATAGCGCAAGAGCTCCGGATCCCACAGGTGCAGGTGCGAGTCGAGTGCGTACATGAGTACATCCTGCCTCAGACATCCGATCAATCGCTAGGATGACCCCATGGCCGTGACCGACGAGGCGATCGAGAAGATCAAAGCGATGATCGTGTCGGGCGAGCTCTCTCCCGGCGACCGCCTCCCTCCGGAGAAAGAGCTGTCGGAGCGGCTCGGCCTGTCGCGCAACTCGATGCGCGAGGCGGTCAAAGCGCTGGAAGTCATCCGAGTTCTGGATGTTCGCCGCGGTGACGGCACCTACGTGACGAGCCTCGAGCCCCACCTCCTGCTCGAAGCGATCTCGTTCGTGGTCGACATGCACGACGACGGCTCGATGCTCGAGATCTTCGCTGTGCGGCGGATGCTCGAGTCCCAGGCGACCGGTCTCGCCGCCACACTCGGCACCGCGGAGGCGATCGCCGACCTCGAACGCGAGATCGATTCGGTTGACGCGTCCGTCTCGATCGAGGAGCTCGTGGAGCACGACATCCGCTTCCACCGGGACATCGTGCGCATGGCGGGCAACTCGTACCTCGCCAGCCTCATCGAGCATCTGAGCAGTCAGACGGTCCGGGCGCGTGTCTGGCGTGGGCTCACGGAGGGCGGCGCCGTGGAGCGCACGCTGTCCGAGCACCGCGCGATCGCGGAGGCGATCGCCCGACGCGACCCCGGCCTCGCGACCTCTCTGGCCACCGCGCACATCGCCGGCGTCGAGCGCTGGCTTCGCCAGGCGGCATCCGCCTGATCCGGGAGGGCGCCATCCGCGAGGGCGCCGTCCCCCGCAGCCGTCAGGCCCCGAGCCGACCCATCGCCGCGTCGAACTCGACGGCCGAGCTGTCACTGACCTCGTGGAAGAGCATCCGCTCGATGACGTCCGGTGCGGCGGTGAAGTAGGGCACTCCGCGGAGGCGCAGGGCCACGATGTCGGCGGGCGACCGCAGCGAGGCCGCCAGCACGTTCGTGTCGCTGCCCGCACAGACGTCCTGCATCCGTGCGATCACGTCTTCGGCACTGCCCTCTGCCGACGGTCCGGCATCCCGCATCCGCCCGAGGTAGGGCGCGATGTACCGCGCGCCGATGCTCGCGCAGGCGAGCGCCTGCGCGACGGAGTACACGGCCGTGACCAGCACGGTCGCACCGTCGCGGACGAGAGCGGATGCCGCGGCGAAGCCCGCTGCCGTTGCAGGGACCTTCACCACCACCTGCTCCCCCAGGCCGCGGATCGTCTCGGCGTTGCGGAGGAAGGATGCCGCATCCTCGCCCCAGGTCTGGAAGAAGATCTCCCGCGCCCCCTCCGACAGCCAGCGCGCGTAGAGATCGGGGATCTCGGCGGCTGTCCTCCCACCCCGCTCGAGGATCGTCGGATTGGTGGTGACGCCGTGCACGACGCCGGCATCCAGAAGCCGGGAGACGCGCTCGATGTCTGCACTGTCGACGTAGAGCCGGGGCGCGATGGCCGTCATCGGGATCTCCTCACGGGCAACCTGTCGTTACAGGTTGGGGTTCGGCTAATGTAATGACAGCCACGGACGATTGTCAAAGGCGCGCAGTGCTGCCGAGGAAGATCAGGAGCGACATGACCCCCGCACACCCCGGAGATCGCTCCGGCGTCGTCATCGTCGGCAGCGTCACCGCCGATGTGACGACCTTCTCCCAGCGGCTCCCCGCTCGGGGCGAGACGATCCTCGGTGATCAGTTCACGCTCATGCTCGGCGGGAAGGGTGCCAACCAGGCGGTCGCCGCCGGACGCTCCGGCGCCCGCACCAGCTTCGTCGGCTGCGTCGGCGACGACCTGTTCCACGATCTCGTGGTCGGCGGGCTCAGCGAAGCCGGCGTCGACCTCACGCACCTGCGCACCGTTCCCGGGCCCACCGGCATCGCCCATATCCGTGTCGACGCGTCGGCGCAGAACGACATCGTCATGGTGCCCCTGGCCAATGCCGCCCTGAGCACCGAGCAGATCGACGCGGCACTCGCCGCGCTCGCGCCGACGACATCGGTGCTGCTGACCCAGCTCGAGACGCCGTCCGCCCTCACCGCGCACATCACGGCGCGGGGGCGCGAGCACGGTATGACCGTCATCCTCGATCCCGCGCCCGCCGCCGAACTCGCCGCCGAGATCTGGCAGAGCGTCGACATCGTCACCCCGAACGAGACCGAGGCCACCCTGATCAGCGGCATCGAAGTGACGGATGCCGCGTCCGCTGCCCGCGCCGGACGCTGGTTCCTCGACCAGGGCGTCGGGGCCGCTGTGATCACGCTCGCCGGACAGGGTTCCTGCGTCGTGACCTCGGAGGGAGCATCCGTCGTCCCGCCCTTCCCCGTCGAGGCCGTCGACACGACCGCGGCAGGCGACGCCTACGCCGGCTACCTCGGTGCCGCGCTCGCCAACGGCAGATCCCTTCCGGATGCTGTGCGCCTGGCGACCGCCGCCGGCGCGCTGACCGTCACCAGGCAGGGCGCCTCGCCGAGCCTGCCGCATCGGGCCGAGGTCGATGTCTTCCTCGACGCCCGTGAATCCGCACCCGTGACGAACTGAAGGGGACTCATGCGCAAGTCAGCCACCACGATCAATCCCGCCCTCTCCCGCGTCATCAGTGAGACCGGGCACACCGATCTGCTCGTCGTCACCGATGCCGGGCTGCCCATCCCGCCGGGGGCCGAGCGCATCGACCTGGCCTACCGACCCGGCGCACCGGCGTTCCTCGACGTGCTCGACACCGTGCTGGCCGAACTCGTGGTCGAGGGGGCGACGGTCTCGGCCGAGGTGGCCGAGAAGAGTCCGCACATCCTCGAGGCGCTGCGCGAGCGGTTCGACCGCTTGGGCATCGACATCCATCTGGTCCCGCACGTCCAGTTCAAGTCCCTCACCCACGGTGCCCGCGCGTTCGTGCGCACCGGCGAGTTCACACCGTACGCGAACGTCATCCTGCACGCGGGAGTGGCGTACTGACATGGCGGGAACCGTCGCAGACACGATCGATCGGCACTCCGCAGCCCCGATGTACGACCAGCTGCGTCAGCTGATCGTCGACGGCATCGCACGGGACGGGCTCCAGCCGGGCGATCCCCTGCCGGGCGAGCACCGCCTGTGCGAGCAGTACGGCATCTCGCGCACCGTCGTGCGCCAGGCCCTGGCACAGCTCGAGCACGAAGGTCTCGTCGAGCGGGTCAAGGGGAAGGGCACGTTCGTCTCGCGGCCCCGGACGAGCGAGAGCCTCGTGCACACGCTCGTGGGACTCTACGACGACGTGGAGCGTCGCGGCGGTCATGTGCACAGCGATGTGCTGCGCCACGAGCAGACCACAGCCGACGACGAGATCGCCGTCGCCCTGGAGATGCCGGTCGGGTCGCCCGTCGTCGCTCTGGAGCGCCTGCGCCACGTCGACGGCGAACCCTGGTCGTTGTCGACGACCTGGATGCCGGATGCCGTGGGCGCCGTCACCCTCGGCGCCGATCTCGCCGAGGGGTCGCTGTACCGCCTGCTCGCCGAGAACGGGATCGTCGCGACGCACGGCGTCCGCTCGGCCGAGGCGACCGTCGCGACGCACGAACAGGCGCAGCTCCTCGGGGTCAGTGCGGGTTCGGCGCTGCTGCGGCTGCGCAGTGTGAGCCGGAGCGCGGACGGCACTCCGATGGAGTACTTCGTCGCGTATCACCGTGGCGATCGCTCGCGCTTCGAGTTCCAGTTGCAGCAGGAGCAGTCGCAGGCCTCGTTGCTGCACGTCGATGGCGCCGGCGGCACCTCGCCCGCCGGTACTGTCGGCTGAGACGCCGAGCAGCAGGGGGACGCATGATGACCGACACGAATGGGGCCGGGGCAGAGCCGGAAAGGGTCATCCCGCCCCCGCCACCAGCCCCGGTCGGCGCAGGACTGCCTGGCTCGACCTTCCCGCCGGTCACGCCACTCGCACCCCCACTCAGCGGGCCGCCGGCTCCGCCCGGGCCCCCGACGCCACCCTTGCCGCCGTACGCGGCGGGGTATCCGTCATCGCCGCCGCCGGGACCGCCGGGGTCTGGCACGCACCCGGCGAGCAGTCTCCCGCCGGGTCCGCCGCCGGCATCCGGTTCGAATCGACTCGGGA